>JAITWR010000011.1 GCA_031285165.1 Novosphingobium sp. | reverse complement strand
TTCGAATGGTGCGCGACCGGCCGGTTCACGCTGAAGGAATTGGCCGCCAAGGCCGCCGCAGCGGGTCTTCGCATCCGTAACGGCCACGGCGCCCCCGGCGCCGGCAGGGTGCAGATCATCCTGCGCAGCAGGGTGTATGCCGGCTCCTACGAGTGGGGAGGCAAGCTCTGCGAGGGCAAGCATGAGCCGTTGGTCTCGGTCGAGATGTGGGAGAACGTGCAGGACATTCTTGATTCTCGCAGCCTCGGCAATTTCCGGGCGTCACCGATGGAATTCCCGTTCACCGGCCTGATGACCTGCGGCCATTGCGGCTGCGCCATGGTCGGCGAGATCAAGAAGGGCCGCTACATCTATTACCACTGCACCGGCTTCAAGGGAAAATGCGGCGAACCCTATGTCCGCCAGGAAGTGGTAGAAGAGCAGTTCAAGGAGGCATTGGGACGCCTGCACATTGATGAGAAGGTCTTCGCGTTGATCCAGCGCGCGATTCGCGAAGGCCATGACGATGAGCGCCGTGAGCGGGACGAAAGGGTCGAACGCCTGCGCGGCGAAGCAGACCGGCTGCTCCAGCGGCTCGACACACTCTACATCGATAAACTTGAGGGCCGCATCACGACAGAACACCACGATCGCCTGGCGAATGTCTGGCGCGAGGAACGGAGCCGGTGCCTACGGGACGTGGAGAGCTTGTTCGGCGCCGAAGATTCGATGGTCGATGACGGTCTGGCGCTGCTCGATTTTGCCCGGAATGCCGCCTCGGGCTTCGAAAAATGGCAGCTTGCGGACAAAAGAAACGGCCTGAAAATGTTACTATCGAACTGCTCGTGGGCGAATCAGAAAATTCACGTCGAGTTCCGGCAACCCTTTGCAATGCTTGAGGAAATTGGCGGCATAGATCCGCTAAGTGATCCCCCCAAAGGGGGTGATTCCGGGGAGGTTTCTCGTTTGGTGAGCCCTGCTGGATTCGAACCAGCGACCTACTGATTAAAAGTCAGTTGCTCTACCGACTGAGCTAAGGGCCCGACCGGGAGGGGCGATAGGGAGAGGATGGGGCCGGGTCAAGCGGGCTCGATGCTGGCGGAGCGTCAGGCCGGTCAGCGGGTCGCGCCAGGACGGGGTGAGGGCGGCTGCGGGGCGCAGCACGAAGAGGCGCTGGCGGAAGGCGGTGTGGGGGATCGTCAGGCGCGGCGAGGACCAGGTGCCGCCGCTCCACAGCACGATGTCCAGATCGAGCACCCGCGCGGCCCAGCGCCGGCCGCCGGGACGACGGCCGAACGCGCGCTCGATCGCCTTGAGATGATCCAGCAGCGAGTCGGGCGCCAGCGCCGTTTCCACCAGCGCGGCCGCGTTGGCGTAGCGGCGGCGCGATGGACCCAGCGGGGCAGTGGCGAAGATCGGCGAAGCCGCTTGCAGTTCGAGCGGCTGGCGGCCGAGTGCCCCGAAAGCCGCGCGCAGGACCGCTTCGGGGCGGCCGTGGCGATAGTGGCGGCGATTCGAGCCGAGCGCGATCAGGTAGCGGTGCCCCACTTGCTTTCAGATATCCTGGCAGATGCGGTGGTAGAGTTCCGGCCGGCGGTCGCGGAAGAAGCCCATGCCGGCGCGGTGCCTGGCCGCGCGGGCGAGGTCGATCGTGGCCACCAGAGCGCCGGTCTGCCCGGCGCCGAACTGGTCGAGAAAGTCGCCCCATTCGTCGGTGATGAAGCTGTGGCCGTAGAAGTTCTGCCCTTCCTCGTTGCCGATGCGGTTGGCAGCGATCACGGGCATGCAGTTCGATACCGCGTGGCCGAGCATGGCCCGGCGCCACATCCGGCTCGTGTCGAGGCCGGTGTCGTAAGGTTCGGAGCCGATCGCGGTCGGGTAGAACAGCAGTTCGGCCCCCATCAGCGCCATCACGCGCGCGCTTTCGGGATACCACTGGTCCCAGCAGATGCCGACGCCAATGCGCGTGCCACCGACGTCCCACACCTTGAAGCCGTCGTTGCCGGGCCGGAAGTAGTACTTTTCCTCATAGCCCGGCCCGTCCGGGATGTGGCTCTTGCGATAGGTGCCGAGCAGTTCGCCGCGCTCGTCGATCATGGCGAGCGTGTTGTAGTAGTGGTGGCCGTCGCGCTCGAAGAAGCTGGTGGGGATAGCCACCTTGAGCTTGCGGGCCAGCGCCTGCATCGCGATGACCGAGGGGTGCTCGCCGGTGGGGCGGGCGAGGGCGAAAAGCGCTTCTTCCTCGACCTTGCAGAAATAACGGCCGGAGAACAGTTCGGGCGGCAGCACGATGCGCGCGCCTTGCGCCGCCGCCTGCTCGACGAGCGCGGAGACGGCGGCGATGTTCTCGCTCTCGTCGGGCGAGTTGAGAGCGAGCTGTAGCGCGGCGACGGTGATCTCGGACATGGCCGTGCTTTATCAGGCGGGCTTGCCGAACAAAAGATTTCCCGCAAGCCATTCCGGTTCAAGCGGCACTCCGGGGGCAATGACAAGTCGTTCCGGCCATCCTATCTTCGCTCCGGGCAGATGATGAATCAGGGCAGGCGGATGAGCGGGATGGAAACAGCGATCGTTGCGGGCGGGTGCTTCTGGTGTACCGAGGCGGTGTTCCGCGACGTGATCGGGGTGGCGGCGGTGGAAAGCGGTTATATCGGCGGCACTGTGCCGAACCCGGACTACCGGACGGTCTGCACGGGCACGACCGGCCATGCCGAAGCGATCCGGGTGACTTACGATCCCTCGGTCATCGCCTATGCCGAAATCCTCGATGTCTTCATGGGCACGCATGATCCGACGCAGCTCAACCGCCAGGGCAACGATGTCGGCACGCAATACCGTTCGGCGATCTTCCCGCTCGGCGAGGGCCAGAGGGCCGAGGCCGCAGCCGCGATCGCGCGTGCCGGCGACGACTGCGGCGGCAAGATCGTCACCACGATCGAAGGACCGGCGGAATGGTATCCGGCCGAGGATTACCACCAGGATTACTGGGAAGGCGAAGGCCGGCGTAATCCTTATTGCCTGGCGGTGATCCCGCCGAAGCTGATGAAGCTGCGCAAGAGTTTCGCCAACCGGGTCAGGGGGTGAGAAGCAGCCCGCCTGCCGTCAGGCCCGCGCTTGCGGACGCACGGATGCTTGCGCGGCAGGCAGTGCCCGGAATGCACGCAGGCGGCGCTTCGGGGCGCGGCTTTCATTTTTTCCTCGGAACCGTTCCCTACCTGAAGTAGGGCGCGGCCAACCGAAAGTCGAATTGCCGGAGCCGTCCCATGCCTGCCTATCGTTCCCGCACCACCACCCACGGCCGCAACATGGCCGGCGCGCGTGGCCTCTGGCGTGCCACCGGGATGAAGGACGGCGATTTCGGCAAGCCGATCATCGCCGTGGTCAACAGCTTCACCCAGTTCGTGCCCGGCCACGTCCATCTCAAGGATCTCGGCCAACTGGTTGCCCGCGAGATCGAGGCGGCGGGCGGAGTCGCCAGGGAGTTCAATACGATCGCGGTCGATGACGGCATCGCCATGGGCCACGACGGCATGCTCTATTCGCTGCCCAGCCGCGATCTCATCGCCGACAGCGTCGAATATATGGTCAACGCCCACTGCGCCGACGCCATGGTCTGCATTTCGAACTGCGACAAGATCACGCCCGGCATGCTGATGGCGGCGCTGCGGATCGACATTCCCGTCGTCTTCGTTTCGGGCGGACCGATGGAAGCCGGCAAAGTCGTGCTCAAGGGCAGGGAAGTCGCGCTCGATCTGGTCGACGCGATGGTTGCCGCCGCGGACGACGCGCACTATTCCGACGAGGAAGTGCAAAGCATCGAGCGTTCGGCCTGTCCGACTTGCGGCTCATGCTCGGGCATGTTCACTGCGAACTCGATGAACTGCCTGACCGAAGCGCTGGGTCTTTCGCTGCCCGGCAACGGATCGATGCTGGCGACTCATGCCGATCGCGAACGCCTGTTCCGCGAGGCCGGCCGCCTGGTCCTCGACCTTTGCCGGCGCTGGTACGAACAGGACGATGAAAGCGCGCTGCCGCGTTCGATCGCCGGCTTTGCGGCCTTCGAGAACGCGATGAGCCTCGACATCGCCATGGGCGGCTCGACCAATACCGTGCTCCACCTGCTTGCCGCCGCGCACGAGGCGGGGGTGGACTTTACCATGGCCGATATCGACCGGCTCTCGCGCCGGGTGCCCTGCCTGTCCAAAGTCGCGCCTGCCAAGTCCGATGTCCACATGGAGGATGTCCACCGCGCCGGCGGCATCATGGCGATCCTCGGCGAGCTGGATCGCGCGGGCCTCATCCACACCGATCTGCCGACCGTACACAGCCGCACTCTGGGCGATGCGCTCAACCGCTGGGACATCAAGCGCACCAACGACGCCTCGGTGCAGGAATTCTACAAGGCCGCTCCCGGCGGCGTGCCGACGCAAGTGGCGTTCAGCCAGTCGCGTCGCTGGGAGGAACTCGACACGGACCGGGAAACCGGCGTTATCCGCTCGGCGGAGCACGCATTTTCCAGGGATGGCGGCCTGGCCGTGCTTTCCGGCAACATCGCGCTCGACGGCTGCATTGTGAAGACCGCGGGGGTCGACGAGAAGATACTCAGGTTCACCGGCCCGGCGCGGGTCTATGAGAGCCAGGACGCGGCGGTTGCCGGCATCCTCGGCGGTCAGGTGGCCGCGGGCGATGTTGTCGTCATCCGCTACGAGGGGCCGAAAGGCGGGCCGGGCATGCAGGAGATGCTCTATCCGACCAGCTACCTCAAATCGAAAGGCCTCGGCGCGGCCTGCGCGCTGATCACCGACGGGCGGTTCTCGGGCGGCACTTCGGGGCTGTCGATCGGCCATGTCTCGCCCGAGGCGGCGGAAGGCGGCGCGATCGGCCTTGTCGAGAACGGCGATACGATCGAGATCGACATTCCCGGCCGCACCATCCGCCTTGCCGTTCCGGACGAGGAACTGGCGCAGCGCCGTGCGGCGATGGAGGCGCAAGGCGATGCCGCCTGGCGGCCGGTCCATCCGCGCCCGCGCAAGGTTTCGGCCGCGCTGCGGGCCTATGCCGCGATGGCTACCAGCGCGGCGCGTGGCGCGGTGCGCGATCTCTCGCAGATCAGGGGCGGCTGATGCGGGCCGCGCTGCTCGACCAGATCCTCACCGTCGCGCAGATGCGCGCGGCCGAAGATGCGTTGATCGGGGCGGGCGGCAGCGTCGACGCGCTGATGCAGGTCGCCGGGCGCGGTGCGGCGGACTATGTCTGGCGGATCGCCGCGGGGCACCGGGTCACCGTGCTCTGCGGTCCCGGCAACAATGGCGGCGACGGCTACGTGATCGCCGAAGCGATCCGCGAGCGCGGCGGCTCGGTTGCGGTGCTGCCGGCGGCCGAACCTAAGACCGCCGCCGCGGGCAATGCCCGGTCGCTGTACCGGGGAGAGATACTGCCTCCCGATGCCGATCCGCATGGCGCGGTCTTTGTCGACTGCCTGTTTGGCAGCGGTCTGGCCCGGCCGCTCGACGGAACGCATGTCGCGCTGCTTCAGCGGCTGGCGGCGCACCATCGCCACAGCGTCGCGATCGACCTGCCGAGCGGGGTGGAATCCGACAGCGGGGCCATGCTCAATCCGGGCTTGCCCCGTTTCGATCTGACAGTGGCGCTCGGCGCGTGGAAATTCGCACATTTCCTGATGCCGGCCTGTGCCGCGATGGGCGACCTGCGGCTGTGCGATATCGGCGTCGCGCCTGTGGCCGGGGCCGCCGTCGTGCTGCGGCGCCCGCATTTTGCCGCACCGGCAAGCGATTCCCACAAGTACCGGCGCGGTCTGCTTGCCGTGGTCGGCGGTGCGATGCCGGGCGCCGCCGTGCTTGCCTGCCGGGCGGCGCAGGGGGCCGGGGCAGGCTATGTCAAGCTGTTCGCCGGGAATGTGGCGGCGGCCGCACCCGATCTCGTGGTCGACACGGGCGATCTTTCCGGGGTTCTCACCGACGATCGCAACACCGCGATCCTGGTCGGCCCCGGACTCGGCCGTAACGCTGCGGCGCGCGAGCGGCTGGCTACGGCGCTCGCCGATCCGGTGCCGGCAGTGGCCGATGCCGATGCGCTGCTGCTCCTTGGCGAGCGGCTGCTGGCAGAGCGCAAGGCGCCGCTGATCGCCACCCCGCACGAAGGCGAACTGAAGGCGCTGGAAAAGGCTTTCGGCTGCGCCGGGGCGGGAGCGAAGCCCGGGCGTGCGCTGGCCCTTGCCGCGGCGAGCGGCATGATCGTGGTCGCCAAGGGGCCGGACACGCTGGTCGCCGCGCCCGACGGCAGGCTGGCATGCGCCACCCGTGCGCCGAGCTGGCTGTCGGTCGCGGGCACCGGCGACGTGCTTGCCGGCGCGATCGCCAGCAGGCTGGCGACGGGCAGCGAGCCTTTCGCCGCTGCCTGCGAGGGCGTCTGGCTTCAGGGGCAGGCGGCGCGGCTCGCGGGGCCGGTCTTTACCGCCGGGAGCCTTGCCGACCATATCCCCGCGGCGTTCCGGGCTTGCCTGTGACCGATTCCGCAGGCGAGGAGATCGTCCGCATCGCCGCCAGGGGCGACGGCGTGACTGCGTCGGGGCGCTTTGCCTGGGGCGCGGCGCCCGGCGATCTGCTGCGCGCCGACGGCACGCTCCAGCCCGGTCCGCACCACGTCATCCCGACTTGCCGCCATTTCGGCCAGTGCGGCGGTTGCCAGTTGCAGCAGCTCGACGAGCGCTCGCTGGCCGATTTCGTCGAGGGGCGGGCGGCCAACGCATCTTCCTCGCAGTCGCTCGGCGCGGAACGGATCACTGCGCCGCACGTCTCCCCGCCTGGTGCGCGCCGCCGGGCTTCGCTGCGCGCGGAAAGCTCGGGCGGGCGGATCGTTATCGGCTTTCACGAGGCGAAGTCGCACCGCCTGGTCGAACTGGCCGAATGCCCGGTCATGCTGCCGGAGCTTGTCGCGGTTCTGGCGCCCTTGCGCAGACTGCTGATCGCGCTTGGCCGGAGCGGCGGGCAGGACAAAGGCCGCAATCGCAGACAGGGCGGCAGAAATGCGATGCCGCGCATGGCCGCCGACATCGAACTGGCCATGACCGAACAGGGCGTCGACCTTGGCGTCAAGGGGCTGACGGCGGAAGGTCTGGCCGCCAACCAGGCCATTCTCGATTTCGCTGCGGAGCAGGGCCTTGCGCGCTTGACGCTCGACCAGGGCTATGGCTCCGAGACGCTCTGGGAGCCCGAGCCCGTGACCATTGCGCTGTCGGGGGTGAGCGTCGGCTTTCCACCGGGTGCGTTCCTGCAAGCCACGTCCGATGGCGAGCAGGCGCTGGTCGCCGCTGCGCGCACCTGGCTGGCCGGATCGGCGGCGATCGCCGATCTTTTTGCCGGGCTCGGCACTTTTGCTTTCGCTCTGGCGGGAAGCCGGATCGGGGAGGGGGCCAAAGTGCTCGCGGTCGAAGCCGCGCGCGACGCGCATCTCGCCTGCAAGGCGGCGGCGGGGCGGGCAGGGCGGCCGATCCACGCGCAGCACCGCGACCTGTTCCGCAACCCGCTGCTGCCCGAAGAGCTGAACCGCTTCGATGCGGTATTGCTCGACCCGCCCCGCGCCGGCGCGCGCGCACAAGTGGAGCGGTTGGCGGAGAGTACGGTGGCGCGCATCGTCTATATCAGTTGCAACCCCTCGAGCTGGGCTCGCGATGCGGCCATGCTGGTCGGGGCGGGCTATCGCCTGGCCGAGCTGCGCCCGGTCGGGCAGTTCCGCTGGTCGACACATATCGAGCTGGCGAGCCTGTTCGTCCGCTAGAAATATTGTGTTCGCCGTGAGTTCCCGAGCCGGCGGATGATTCCGCCCGGTGCGATTCACGTGCGGCTGGACGGGGCGGCGGGGGAGAGCCTGCCGGATGGCGGCCGCATGATGTTGAGATGTCGGGCGGGCGGCCTATATGCGCTGCCTCGGTTCGGCAAAGGAGATGCGCTTTGAGCAAGGTTCTGGTGATCGGCGCGGGCGGTGTCGGCTCGGTTGCGGTTCATAAGATGGCGATGAATCCGGGCATTTTCTCCGAGATACATCTCGCCAGCCGGACGAAGCCGAAATGCGATGCGATCGCCGATTCGGTGAAGCGGCGCACCGGCGAGCATGTTGCGAC
>JAITWR010000195.1 GCA_031285165.1 Novosphingobium sp. | reverse complement strand
CTTGCCGGGGCTTGCGGCATGATCGCGCGGCGCAGTGTGCTGGGGCTGCTGGCCGGTGGCGCCGCAGCGGCGGGGCTCGGCGGGTGCAGGCTGTTCACGAGTCGGGCGTCCTATCGTTTCCGCATGACGATCGAAGGCGGCGGCGTGACCGGCTCGGGCGTGTTGCAGGTGAGCGCGGCCAGGCTGCTGGCGCTGACCGCGCATGAACATCCCGGCAGCGTCGGGCTGAAAGGCGAAGCGGTCGTATTGGACCTGCCCGATGGCCCGGTCTTTGCCCTGCTCACCATCGGCGACGGCAAGCCGCTGCTGGCAACCCGGGTGACGCTTGCGCTCGACCCGGAAGCGGATTCGCTCGATGCGGGGAAGTTCGTGCAGGCGGTTCGCGCGCTGGGCCGGCCTTTCGCCAGGGCCAGGGCCGAACTGCCGCGCCGGGACTGGCCGCTGATGGTCCGCTTCGCCGACATCGCCGATCCCGCAAGCGTGGAGCGGGTCGATCCCGAAACCGCCGGCATCTTCAGCATCATGCTCGAAACCACCCGCGATCCCGTGACCACCGGGATCGAGAGAAGGCTGGGGTGGTTGGGGAAATATCCCGAACCACGCCTTGATCGGAATTATCGAGGGTCCGCCAATCCCACATTGTCGCAACGACTATCTTATGGCGATTTTCGCCGCGGAGAAAAGTGATGGATCGTGATCTTTTCCTCGCCATCCTTGCGATGGATTCGTACAATCGCGGATATGGGGCCGGGATTAAAGACCTTCCCGTTTCGGGGAAGATTGGCAACGCCACGATCCTCGATATTCCTTTACCAGAAGGCTCTGAAGCCGTCGGCTTCTACGCGATCGCCTACAAGAACATCGACACGGGCGAGGTCGTGATTGCCTATCGGGGTACGGACAATCCCGGGTTCAGCGCCGACAAGGGTACGGGCGGCAGCGATCCGCTCAACGGCTACGGATTGGCGCTCGGCTACACCCCTGATGTGCAGGACGCCACTTTCGGCGTCGACCAGCTTCGCCTTGCCCGGCGCGGCGGGCGCCGCTTGCGCGCTGTCCTGCCCGTCCGGCACGAACGGGGATAAACGCTTCCAGCCGGACCGGACCGGGCCTTAATCGTAAATGCAGGCGTCGAGCGCGGTATTGCGCACGACATGGCTGCGTGCGGCGATGGTGTTGCCGTGGCGGCGGGTGAAGCCGGTGGCGTTGGTCACTGCGCGCTTTCTGGGGCTGGGGAGCGCGGCGGCGATGCGCGCGGCTTCGACGGGCGAGAGCCGGGCGGCGGAATGGCGGTAATAGCGCTGCGCCCCCGCCTCGGCGCCGTAAGTGCCGATGCCGGTTTCGGCGACGTTGAGATAGACTTCCATGATCCGCTGCTTGCCCCAGATCTTCTCGATCAGCAGCGTGAACCAGGCTTCGAGCCCCTTGCGCAGATAGCGCGTCCAGCCGCTGCCCTGCCAGAGAAAGACGTTCTTCGCGGTCTGCTGGCTGATCGTCGAGCCGCCGCGCAGCCTGCCGCCGCCGGCATTGCGTTCCATCGCCCGTTCGATCGCGTCGCGGTCGAAGCCGTCGTGTGCGCAGAACTTCGCATCCTCGCCGGCGATCACGGCGGCGACCATGTTGCGATCGATGCGCGAAAGCGGCGTCCAGTCCTTTTTGAAGCCGTGCGGATCGAGCAGCATCGTCAGCGTCACCGGCGGCGGCACGAACCTGTAGATCACCGTCAGGCCCAGGCTGACCGCCAGGAAACAGAGGATCAGCCGTGCGATCCACCGCCCGAGGCGATGGACGAAACCGCGTCCGGATCGGGCGCGCGCCGGCGCATGGCTTGTGGTCATGGCCGAACCGTTAGCGGTGAAGGGCAGGGCGGGCAACCGCCGCCGCGCGGGGGGCCATTGTTCCAGCCCGGATCGCATGGGAACAATGTGGGCGGGAAACCGTTTGCCTGCCATGATTTCCGGGTGGCCGGATGATACGGTGCCATCGCGGGGTCCGTTTTCATGGAGGTTTCTATGCGTGCTGGCAGGCTCTCGTTCCTCGTTCCTTCCCTGCTTCTGGTGTCCGTCGGCGCCGTAGCCCAGCCGGCGGTGACACGCCCGGCGCCGCCGCTGCGGCCCACTCCCGTCAAGCCGGCGGACGAGATCACGATTTATCGCGACCGCAACTTTTCCGGCCCGGCGGTCAGCATCCGCCAGGATGAAGCGAATCTCGGCCTGGCCTGGACGGTCGGTTCGGCCCGGGTCCGGGGCGGAACCTGGGAACTGTGCGAGCGGCCGCGCTATCAGGGGGCCTGCCACACGGTCTGGCGCGACAGCAGCAATCTCGGGCAGCGCAGGGTGCAGAGCGTGCGGCCGGCCCGCTCGGGGACGTGGCGTGACCTCGGCGGAGCCGATGTCAACCGCGTCGTCTGGACCCGCAGCACCATCCGGGTCCGCGGCACTCCGGGCCTATGGGCGGTGCGCCTCTGCGCCGAGCGCAACAGGGTTCGCTTGCAGGGCGCGCGGGCCTATTTCACCAACGGCAGATTCCAGAATCTCCAGGTTCCCGCCCAGCTTGCCAGCGGGGCCTGCACCGGGCCGCTGGCCTTCCCGACCAGCCGGAACATATCCTCGGTGGAAGTGACCGCAGCGACCGTGGCCGTCGTTACCCGGGCACGGATACGGCTGGAAGGCCGCTGAGGGGTGCAGCGCCGGCGCTTCGTGCGACCGCTTGGCCAGCGCCGGCGAGGGGCCGTAAAAAAGCCCCCGCCGCTGCCGGGCGGGGGCTTTATTGTTTTCGGCGGTGCGGAGGTCAGGACGCCGGGATCAGGCGTCGTTCGGCTGCGATCCGATTCATGGCTTTTTGCAGCTTTTCGAAAGCGCGAACCTCGATCTGGCGCACGCGTTCGCGGCTGACATTATAGACCTGGCTCAATTCCTCGAGCGTCTTCGGGTCATCGATCAGGCGGCGTTCCGTCAGGATCTGGCGCTCACGGTCGTTGAGGCTGTCCATCGCCTTGAGCAATATGTCGTGCCGGATCGTGGCTTCCTCGGCATCGGCGACAGTCTCGTCCTGCAACGGCCGGTCGTCGGCCAGCATGTCCTGCCACTGGCCTTCGCCATCCTCGCGCAGCGCGACGTTCAGCGAGGCGTCGCCGCCCAGCATCATGCGCCGGTTCATGTTGACCACTTCCTGCTCGGACACGCCGAGCGTGGTCGCGATTTTCCGAACGTCGTCGGGATGCAGGTCGGCATCCTCGTAAGCGTCGAGGTTTTTCTTCATGCGCCGCAGGTTGAAGAACAGCTTCTTCTGGGCAGCGGTGGTGCCCATCTTGACCAGGCTCCAACTCCGCAGGATGAATTCCTGGATTGAAGCCTTGATCCACCACATAGCGTAAGTCGCCAGGCGGAAGCCGCGATCGGGCTCGAATTTCTTCACGCCCTGCATCAGTCCGATATTGCCTTCGGAAATCAGCTCGGAAACCGGGAGGCCATAGCCGCGGTAGCCCATGGCGATCTTGGCTACGAGACGCAGATGGCTGGTCACGAGCTGGGCGGCCGCATCCGGGTCGCCATGTTCCGAGTACCGTTTCGCGAGCATGTATTCCTGCTCGCTGGAGAGCACAGGGAACTTCTTGATTTCCGACAGATAGCGGTTGAGGCTCTGCTCACCGCCGAGTGTCGGCATCACCGGAAGGTTGCGTTCCGTATTGCTCACGATTCGATTTACCCCGTTCCTGAAGCGATTTCGAGCCGGATGGAATTATCCGGCGATGCGGAAATCACAGTGAACAAACCTCTATAGCATGTCGGCGGGCTGTTGGCGCCCCCTTGAAAGGCCGCTTCCGCCGCCGGCAAAGCTGTTCATTCCATAACGCAAAAGATATTCATCGGTTCCGCAATTCTCCGATTAGAGAAATCATGTCTGCCGGTAAATCGCTGGCAAATCGCACAAGCGCGCCCGAAACCGGATGAATGAAGCCGAGTTCGGCAGCGTGCAGGGCCTGCCGGCGAAAGCCGAGAGCGGACAATATCGGCCGGAGCCGGGATGGTGTACGCCCATAGACAGGATCGCCCAGTAGCATGTGGCCGATTGACGCCATATGAACGCGGATCTGGTGGGTGCGGCCGGTTTCCAGGCGGCATTCGACCAGCGCTGCGCCGTTCAGCGTTTCCAGCGTCCGGTAATGCGTTACCGCATGTTTTCCGCGCCGGCCTTCATCCCCGGCTTCCACCAGCGCCATCTTCTTGCGGTCGGCCGGGGAGCGTGCGATCGCGCCGCGCACCGTCCCGGCCGGGGGTGTGGGGATGCCGGCAACCACCGCGCGATAGGCGCGCTCGATCGAATGGTCGGAGAACTGCCTTGCCAGCCCTTCGTGCGCCGTGTCGGTCTTGGCGACCACGAGCAGGCCCGAAGTGTCCTTGTCGATCCGGTGGACGATGCCCGGCCGGGCAACGCCGCCGATGCCCGAAAGCCGCCCCCGGCAATGGTGCAGCAATGCGTTGACCAGGGTGCCGTCAGGATTGCCGGCGGCGGGGTGAACCACCAGTCCCGCGGGCTTGTCGACGACGATCAGATGCTCGTCCTCGAACACCACGTCGAGCGGAATGGCCTGTGCTGCGGCCCCGGCCGGCATGGCTTCGGGCACGCTGATGCGGAACGGGGTGCCTTCGGCCGGTTTCAGCGAGGCCTGGCTCGCCAGCTTGCCCGAAAGCGCAACGCGGCCTTCGCCGAGCAGTGCCTTGACCCGCTCGCGCGATAACCCGCTGGCTTCGGCCAGCGCCTTGTCGAGACGCAGGCCGCCGGCCGGGATCACGCCTTCGATGATGCTTTCCCCCATTTCCACGGGTAGTAGATGGGCATGGTGCTGGAAGTAGCAAGTGGAGTTATTGCAACAGTCGTTGCGGAAGCCGCGCGGGCTGCACCGGCGGAATGCTGCGGCCTGCTGCTGGGCCGCGCCGGCCGGATCTGCGAAGCCCGGCCGGCGGCCAATGTCGCCGCAGATCCCGCGATCCGCTTCGAGATCGATCCGGCTGCGCTGTTCGCGGCTCACCGCGCGGCACGAGGGGGTGGCCCCGAGCTTCTCGGCTATTACCATTCGCACCCGACGGGCCATCCGCGGCCTTCGGCCACCGATTGCGAGCATGCCAGCGGCGATGATCGGGTCTGGGCGATCATCGCTAGCGGCGAAGTCACGTTCTGGCGCGATGGGGAAACGGGCTTCGAACCGCTTTCCCATCGTGTGGTTGATGGTTAAGGAAGCAGGAGGCTCCGGTGTCGGGCGCGGTGCCGCCGGTGGTCTGGGGAGCATGATCCGATGGTGAACCGCTGGCTGGTCCATCGCGAGGCGCCGTCGCCCAACCGGGACGAGCGCGCGCTGCCGATTTCAATGGTCGTGCTGCATTACACCGGGATGCAGACCGGCGAGGAGGCGTTGCAGCGCCTTTGCGATCCCGATGCGAAGGTGTCCGCGCACTATCTGATCGATGAGGACGGCACGGTTGTCAGGCTGGTGCCCGAGGAGAAGCGCGCCTGGCATGCGGGCAAGTCCTATTGGCGGGGGATTACCGATGTGAATTCGGCCAGTGTCGGCATCGAACTGGTCAATCCCGGCCATGAATGGGGCTATCGTGCTTTCACCGGGGCGCAGATGGATGCCCTGCTGCCTCTGCTTGCCGATATCGTCGAACGCCACGGCATTGCGCGGGCCGATGTCGTCGGCCATTCGGACATAGCGCCTGCACGCAAGGAAGATCCGGGCGAACTGTTCGATTGGCCGCGACTCGCCCGGCTGCGGCTTGCTCTGCCGGTGCCCAAAGCCAGGATGCTGCTGCTTTATGACAACCCCGGCGCTTTCTATCTGGCGCTCGAACGCTTCGGCTATGACATTTCCGATGGCCGGGCCGCGGTGCGCGCTTTCGAGCGGCGCTGGCGGCCGGACAGGATTACGGGCGAGATCGACGGCCAGTTGGGCGGTATCCTGTTCGAACTGCTCTTGGAACGCGACATGGGACGCGCTAGATAGTGTGTGCCGGGGGGCCGGGCAGCCGCGCTCTTCGACACGCCCGGAATGGGTTGGTCGAAGGTCGAGGAAAGTCCGGGCTCCACGAAACGAGGGTGGCGGGTAACGCCCGCCGGGCGAGGGCTTCGGCTCTGGCCAAGGGAAAGTGCCACAGAGAGCAGACCGCCGAAGTCTTCGGACGAGGCAAGGGTGAAAGGGTGCGGTAAGAGCGCACCGCGCTTCCGGCAACGGCAGCGGCATGGCAAACCCCACCCGGAGCAAGACCGAATAGGGGCGGCGGGCTTGTCCGCAAGGACAGGCGGGGCGGTTTCGGCCCCCGATCGCCCGGGTTGGTCGCTGGAGCGGCGCGGTAACGTGTCGCCTAGAGGAATGGCTGCCGGCACCGCTCCGGGTTCGCAAGAACAGGGGCGGTGTCACAAAACCCGGCTTACAGGCTCCCCGGCATAATTTATTGTTAGAGCGTCGTGTATAATATCGGCATCCCTCGCTTTGCACCCGTCACCCTGAACTTGTTTCAGGGTCCATCGGGCGTTTTGCACCTGTTGCCGCGGTGTCGGCGGCACCATGGACCCTGAAACAAGTTCAGGGTGACGAAGAAGGGGGCGAAGCGGTTCCGATTATCCGTACCCTGCTCTAATGAAAGAGAATCAGGAAAAAGAAAACAGGCGGCGCGGGGCGTCACGACGATCCCGCCGCTGCCATCCTCCGCTTCGATGGGACGAAGCATTGCGCAGCCATGAGGTATCGATCATGCTTACGTCCGTCCGCGGTTTTCCGGCCGCCGCTGCCCTGACCGGCGCTGTGCTGGCTGCGACGCCGGTTCTTGCCGACGAAACCGATCCGCCGGGCGCATTTACCGTTACGGGCGAAGTCGCACTGGTGACGGACTACCGCTTTCGCGGTCTGTCCCAGTCGAACGGGAGGCCGGCGGTCCAGGCCGGCATCGATGTCGGCCACAAGAGCGGTTTCCATGTCAGCGTGTGGGCGTCTTCCATCGACTTTCCCGGTGCCGGGGGCGCCGTGTACGGTGGTCAGGAAGTCGATATCTCCGGCGGCTGGACCGGCCCGATCGGCAGCGGCCTTACCGGCGATATCGGATTGTTCTACTATGCCTATCCGGGCGGCCATGTCGGCAAGGCCGAGTTCTTCGAGTCCTATGCCTCGATTTCGGCGACACTCGGCCCGGTGACCGGCAAAGCTGGCCTGGACTATGCCTGGAAGCAGGCGGCGCTGAATCTCGACGACGGCAGCACGGGCGACAGCCTCTACCTTTACGGCGAGGTCGGCGGCGGCATCCCGCGCACGCCGCTGTCGCTCTCGGCGCATCTCGGCTATGCCACGGGCGCGCTCTCGCCGAAGTTCGCGACCGGCGCCTCGATGAGCGCCCGTTCCGGCGGCTTCGACTGGAGCGTCGGCGCGACTTTCAACGTCACGAAGAACCTTTCGCTCACCGGCGAGTATGTCGGCGTCGAGGGCAACAGCATTGCCGGCTATTCGAACGACACGGTCGTCGGCACGCTCAAGTTTTCGTTCTGATCGGTCGCCGGGTCGCTTGTCGAAAGTCCGGCGGAATATGATCGCCGGGACTGTCGTGCCGGAAGGTCCGGGGTTAGAGTGCAGTTGCTTTTTTCTGGAACCAGTCGAGGCCGCCCGTGACGAAATATCTCCATACCATGATCCGCACCGCCGATCCCGCAGCGACGATTCGTTTCTTCGCGTTGATCGGCATCGACGAAGTGCGGCGCTATGACAACGCGCAGGGCCGCTTCACGCTGATTTTCCTGGCCGCACCGGGGCAGGAAGGCATTGCCGAGGTCGAGCTGACGCATAACTGGGAGCCGGAGGACTATCGCGGCGGCCGCAATTTCGGGCATCTCGCCTACGAGGTGGAGGACATCTACGCGACCTGCCAGCGGTTGATGGATGCCGGCGTGACGATCAATCGCCCGCCGCGCGACGGCCGCATGGCCTTCATCCGCACGCCTGACGGGATTTCGGTCGAATTGCTTCAGCAAGGCGATTCGCTGCCGGTGCGCGAACCCTGGGCGGGCATGGCCAATGTCGGTGAGTGGTAGGGGCTGGAATGATTTCGAGCCGGGCGGAGACATCCGGCGATTCGGAAAATCGCAGAGGGGACGGGATTCTATAAAAAATAGATTCATCCCGATTCGGGGCGTGGCGATTCAACGAAAAGGGTCCAACGCAATCCGTCTGTGATTTTATAAATTTCTATAGCATATTTGTTGAAATCACGTCGCAATTCCCCTAGGCTTTCCATGGGGAGGGACCGGGCGTGTGTTCGTAGGGGGCATCAGCCACTTTCCGCAGTTGCTCGATTGGCTGCAACTCGCAGAGCGTGAATTGCTGCTGTTTGCGGCATTCTGGTTCATTGTAAGTGCTGTCGATGAACTGGCGGTCGATTGCATCTGGGCGTGGCTCCGGGTGCGCCGGCCCCGCACGCCGCGCTTGCCGCGCGGCATCGAGACGAAGGCGCTGTCCGGCCGCGCCGCGGTGCTCGTGCCGGCCTGGCATGAAAGCGAGGTGATCGGCCAGATGATCGCTCATGCGCTGAAGTCGTGGTCGCAGCAGGGCATGATGCTGTACATCGGCTGCTATCGTAACGATCCGATGACGATCGCGGCGGCGATGGCAGGCGCAAAGGGCGATCCGCGCGTCAGGCTGGTGGTGAATGAGCGGGCCGGGCCTACCACCAAGGCGGATTGCCTCAACCGGCTTTACGCGGCGCTTGTGGCCGACGAGGCGCGCAGCGGCATCCCCTATTCGAGCATCATCCTGCACGATGCCGAGGATATGGTGCATCCCGCTGCCCTGACGGTGATGGACCACGCGTTGACCGAGGTTGATTTCGTGCAGCTTCCGGTGCGGCCCGAACCGCAGCCGGGCTCGCCCTGGATCGCCGGCCATTACACCGATGAATTCACCGAAGCCCATGCCAAGACCATGATCGTGCGCGATGCGCTGCGGACTGCGATCCCGGCTGCGGGGGTGGGGTGCGGTTTCGCCCGTGCGACATTGGCGCGGTTTGCCGCCTTGCGCATGGCGGAAGGCGGGACGGGGCCATTCGCCTCGGAATGTCTGACCGAAGACTATGAGCTTGGCGTGCTCGTTTATCGCAGCGGTTGCAAAAGCCGTTTCCTGCGTCTGCGCGACAGCGACGGCGAACTCGTCGCCACGCGCGCTTTCTTTCCGGCGGCGCTCGATGTGTCGGTGCGACAGAAAGCGCGCTGGATTCATGGCATTGCGTTGCAGGGCTGGGACCGCCTCGGCTGGTCGCGGCGGCCGCTCGATATGTGGATGACGCTGCGGGACCGGCATGGCCCGCTGACCGCCATGGTGCTGGCAGCGGCCTATCTCCTGCTGTTCCTCGAGGGAGGGCTCTGGGTGGCGAGGCTGCTGGGATGGCAAACCGTCGTGCCGTCATCGCCGTTGCTTCACACCATGCTGGCGATCAGCTTCGCCGGCTTCGTCTGGCGTGCGATCTGGCGCTTCGGCTTCACGACAAGGGAGTACGGGCCGGTCGAAGGTGCGCGGTCCGTGATCCGCATTCCGGTTGCGAACCTGATCGCCATTCTTGCTGGCCGACGTGCGCTTTTCGCCTATATCCGCACATTGCGCGGTGAGCTTATCCGCTGGGAAAAGACGGAACATAACGCGCATCCGGCTTCCTCGGGGGGCGCTTCCTCTGCGGCAAGGATGCTGGCGCGGTGAGGCAGGGGTCCGCTTATCGCGGTCAGCCGCTCGTCGCGCTGATGCTGTTCTGCGGCGGCTGGGCGGCATTGCGCGTGATCGCCTGGGAAACAGGAATCCCGGACGAGCCTTTGCGGGCAGTGCAGGGACACGCCGCCGAGGTACGGACCGCAAGTGTTGCTGCGGAAAAACCGGTTCCGCAGCCGCCGGCAGCCATCGCGCAGCCCACCTCGCTCGCCATGGGCGGCAAATCGGCGGCACCCCTTCCGCAACCGTCACGGTTTGCGCCGCGGGTTTCCTTGCCACCGCCGTCTCCTCCCTTGCATCGGTCGCCTGCTTTGCCGCCTGTTCAGCCACTGGCGCCGCTACCGGCACCGGCGCCGGCAGCGATGCCGCCGCCCGCATCCGCGTCGCCCCACCCCCCGGCAGCGCGCCGGTCGGCGTGGAGAGCGAAACTGGCGAAGCTGCCGCTGCTGGGCAGTCTGTTCGCGTCGGCAAGGGAACCGGCTGCCCCGTCCGGCTCCGCGCCGGCAAGGATTCAGCCCCGCCGTCAATCGCGCTGGTCGGCCGAGAGCTGGCTGCTCCAGCGCCGGGGAGGCCAGACGATGACCGCAAGCGGTTTCGCACCGGCAACCTATGGCGCGAGTCAGGCGGGCGGAGTGATCCGTTATCGGCTGGCACCTGCAAGCGCCTTGCGCCCGACCGCTTATCTGCGCAGCAGCGCCGCGCTCAACGGCTCCCGCGAGCGTGAAGTGGCGCTCGGCCTGTCGGTACGGCCGAACGCCCATGTGCCGCTGGTCGTTGCCGCCGAGGCCAGAGCGAACAGCCAGTTGACGGGCACGCATCTGCGCCCGGCCGCTTTCGTCTATACCGAACTGCCGCCTGTACCCCTGCCGTTCGGCACGCGCGGCGAGTTCTATGCCCAGGGCGGTTATGTCGGCGGGAATTACGCCACCGGCTTCGTCGATGGCCAATTGCGAATCGATCGCCGGCTGGTGCGGCTGGGAAAGAGCGAGCTTCGCGCCGGAGGCGGGGTCTGGGGTGGGGTGCAGAAGGGCGCATCACGGCTCGATTTCGGTCCCGGTGCAATGCTGGGCATGGCTCTGGGGGGCAGGGCCTCCGTCC
>JAITWR010000180.1 GCA_031285165.1 Novosphingobium sp. | reverse complement strand
CGCATTTTCCGTTCCTTTCCATCATCATCCTCGCCACCTCTTGCAGCCCAGGGCATCGTGAACATCGGGACGCACGCCGCAGCGCTCGCAGGGGGTGTGGCGATCGATGCGCCGGGCATCGATTTCTGCTTCTTCGGCCGCCTTCGCCGCCGTGCGCGCGGCGATTGCCCCGGCGCTGTGGTATTCCGCATGGGACAGGCCGCGCCGCCGGCTCATGCGCCGATCCCCAGCGCCGCGCGGGCGTAAGCCGCGCCCATCACGCGCCGCAGCTTCACATAGTGGGCCTGATCCCCCGCCGGGATCGCCAGCCGGGGCCGGCCGCGCCTGCCGCTGTATATCAGGGCACTGGCCTGATCACGGGTGGCGCCGCGGGCGGCAACGATCTGGCTGACGCGCCGCGGCGTCAGCCCATGGGCCGCGCCGATCCGCCCCCGGCTCTCGCCCGCCAGCCAGGCGGCAACAATGGCTGCATCGCGGTGCGTCATAGCTGGCGCACCATCACGACGAGCTGCGGTGTCTCGCCGTACAGCTTGACGATCTGCGCAGAGGCGATCTGGCTGTCATCGCGCCAGATGACACCGTTCAGGCCGTCTCCGATCGCTTTCAGAATGTTGTCGCCATCCGGTCGGCCAAGGTGATATTCGGGCTTGTCGGCATGTGCGGCGAGGCGCTTTTTCGGCCAGGATTTCGGAATCGGAAAGTGCGCGAAGGCTGTCACGGAGATTGCCCCCTCGATCGGCGGAGCCCCCGCCATTGCCTGCTGCCCGGCAAGCGCGATCAGGCCCTCATAGGCAACCGTGCGTGCCGGCGTGAATGTGCGGACATGGCCGCTGGCGGACCGCCCCACGCGGGGGCGGCCCTTTGCAACAGGCGTTCCGGGTACGACGAAGCAGATCATTGGTTATCGTATTCGCTGCCGAGGTTCGGAAAGTCCGGCTGATCGGCATCGATGTCGGGATCACTATGCCGCTCGGTGAATTCGTCGGCGCCGGACGTGACGATCAGCACTTCACGCCCGCAGGCGTTGTGCAGTTCGATCACGTTCTCGGCCTTGCCGGCAAGTTTCAGCTTGGCCTCAAGGCCATCCTTTTCCTTGTACTCGACAAGCTTGGCAACGATGCACGGGCGCTCGTTGGCCGCGATGATCTCACAGGCCTGCTTGATCACCTGGGCGGAAAAGCTGTCGATCGCGTTGGCAAGATGGCGCTGCTCGGTCTCGGGCAGGAACGGCCATGCCTTCGGCTGGGCCTTGAACCATGCCAGGATGATGTCGCGCATATCATCGCGCAGCGTGCCGCTGGCAAGCTCGATCAGGGGACTGAACTCGCCTTCCGGATCATGGGATTGGGGCAAATATGTTCTGGTCATTGCATTATCCTTTCGTGGGTGAAAATCGTGGATCAGCCCGGCGCATCAGCCGCCCCTCCCGCTGTCGATGATCTTCCGGAACCGGATGCACAGTTCGCGGTCCTCGCTGGCGGCAATCTCCGTTCCGGCCGGGCTGTCCGGGCGGTTCGCGCGGTTCTTGTCGTCCAGCCAGGCCAGCACCGCCGCGGCGATCTCGTCGTGGTTCACGTCCTCGGGCACGCGGGCGATGACGAAGCCGGCCGGCAGCAGCAGGGAAAGCAGCTCGGCCGGCAGGGCGTCATGCGCCAGCAGCCGATACAGCCCCGCTACCGACAGGGTGGCCGGCGTCCGCTGCGCATCGGCCGGAAACCATGACAGGACGGTGCTTGGCGTGTCCCAGCCGCCGTCGAACTGCACGGCCTTGATCGCTATGCCGCGCCGGTCCATTTCCCGGCGGATCGCCTGCTGGCGCGCGCGTACGATGGTGTTTTCGTCATGCATCATCGTGTCGCTTTCCGGTGCTATGCGGGCCGGCATGAAAGCCATCGTTCGCCGTCGCCGCGCGCACGCGGCCGCCGATCCAGTGCCGGCCATCCATGCGCCGCCACGTTTCCGCGGTGACCCACAGGATCGTCGGGCCGGGACCGCGCTTCACGCCGCGCGCTCCTTGCGCGCGGGATCGATCGACGACAGCGTCAGGCGGAGAGCGGGCCTGCCCGGCTTACTCACGATGAGGCTCCGCTCGTGCGTAAAGCCCTCCCCGGTGCAGGCCATATTCGTCCACAGCTGGTCGGCTGCGGCCGCAATGCTGGCGCCGATCCGATGTTCGTCGGTTTCGACCGGCTCCGGCTCCGGCTCCGGTTTGCGAAGCCGGGAACCGTGGCGCACTCCGGCTATGAACGCCGCAACAATGGCGATCCCGATCCATGTGCCGGAAAGGATATCGTTGAGGATATCGCTCACGCCGCCTCCCCCCGCCGCGTGGCGCGGGTGGCCTTGCGGGCAGCGAGCAATGCGTTGGCGGCGAGCATCGTGCGCTTGTCCACCGGCAGTTCGCCCCGTTCGAAGCGGGAGATCGTTGATTGATGGAGATCGAGCATGTCCGCCATCTCGGATTGAGACATGCCGAGGGCCAACCGGATTGAAAGGATCGTTTCCATGGATGACGGTATATGCGCATACGCATTAACAAATCAAGCATGATATGCGCTAACGGATTGGAGGTTGTCCCGACGAGTGGTTACGCGGTCCCTATGGCTGGCGCACTTTCAGAACGGATTCGGGCAATACGCCATTCCAAGGGGCTTGATCAGACGCAGTTTGGTGAAGCTCTGGGGGTTGGACAAAGCACGGTCGCCCGATGGGAAAAGGGGGCGCAGCCAAAGCCGGAAATGTTGCGACGAATGGCTGATTTCGTAGGATGGGCGGTTGATGACCTTCTCGGCCTGACCGATCCCGGCTCCGCAATCGCAGGCCGGGAGGTGCGCTGGGTTCCGCTGATCGGGCTTGCTCCGGCGGGATCATGGCGCGAAGCCGTCGCGCTGCCGATGGGTCAGGTCACGGTACGCGCCGACAAGGCAGGGAAGAAAGCCTTCGCGGTGGAGATCAGCGGGGACAGCATGGACAAGCTGCTGCCCGAAGGCGGCTGGGCCGTGATCGATCCGGATCAGACCGACCTTTACGAAAACCGGGTCTATCTGGTCATCAACGCGGACTACGATGCCACCGTCAAGCGCTTCCGCAGCAACCCGGCGCGGCTTGAGCCGGTTTCACACAACCCGGCGCACGAAACGATTCCGATCACCGGCCAAATCAGCGTGATCGGCCGGGTCGTGGCCTACGGGAACGACGAGGGGCTTTAGGGCAGGAGAGATGATAGAATGAGTGTTACGATGGAAGAGTGGCAGGAACTTTTAGACATTGTTGAGAAGTTGAATAGTGGCC
>JAITWR010000166.1 GCA_031285165.1 Novosphingobium sp. | reverse complement strand
CCCGCTTCGGTTCTGACAACGCCAGCTTCGCGCTGCGCGGCTTCGTGCAGGAAGCGCGCACGACCTCGTCGGTCGGCGTCTATTTCGCCGATTTCGTCCTGCCCCGCGCCAGCACCATGTCGGCTTCCGGCGAAGGCGCCGGCCCCGGCTTCATGTTCGATCTCCAGAACGTGCAGGTGCTGAAAGGCCCGCAGGGCACGCTGTTCGGCCGCAACACCACCGGCGGCGCCGTGGTGCTGACGCCCAAGCGCCCTTCCGACAAGCTGGAAGGCTATATCGAAGGCAGCATCGGCAATTACGACATGCGCCGCATCCAGGCCGTGGTGAACGTGCCGGCCAGCGACACGCTGCGCATCCGCGCCGGCGTCGATTGGCAGCAGCGCGATGGCTGGCTGAAGAACGTATCCGGGTATGGCCCGGACAATTTCGCCAATACCGATTATCTGGCCGCCCGCCTCAGTGTGCTGTGGGACGTGACCGAGGATATCGAGAACTACACGATTGCCAGCTTCAGCGAATCGAAGCCCAACGGCATGATGTTCAAAATCACGGACTGTACCGTTACGGCTGCGGCCACGAAGGGTTGCCAGCAGATCGCCCGTGAACGACCCTATGGCGATTATGCGATCGCCAACTCGCTGCCCTGGGCCTATCAGCACATGAAGGTCTGGCAGGTCGCCAACAGCACCAAGTGGCAGGCGGGCGATGATCTGACCATCAAGAACAACATGAGCTATGGCCAGTCGATTCTCGACCAGCAGCTTGATGTCACCGGCGTGTGGAATCCGATCACGGCGGTGACCGTTCATCCGAATACGGGTGCACCGACCGCTGTCCTCAACCCCGCCTATATCGGTCTTGGCTATGGTTCCTCCACCACCGGCAGCCCCGTCGGCGGCCATGCTTCGGCGCAGTGGACGTTCACCGAGGAAGTCCAGTTGATCGGCACCGCTCTCGAGGGCAAGCTGAACTGGCAGGCCGGCGCCTATTACGAGCGGAACGGCCCGGTCGGCGTTTCAGGCACGCAGAGCCTGGCGGGCAACCTCTGCCAGAACAAGCAGCAGTTCGAACAGTTCAAGTGCACCGATATCGCCGCCGTCTTCGGCGGAACCTCGATGCTCAGCGGCGGGACCAACTATCAGACCGGTCAGATCAATTTCCAGACCGTCGGCCTCTACGCGCAGGGAACCTACAAGTTCTCCGATCAGTTCTCGGTCGATGCCGGGTTCCGCTATACCTGGGACAAGGCATGGGGCTGGGGACAGAGCCTTGCGGTTTCCTACAGCGGCCTCACCGGCTGGAACACGCCGTCATTCAGCTGCATCAACGGCGCCCGCTATGGTGACGGTTCGGCGGCCGCTGCGGCCTCGCTCGACAACGCCGCGTCCTGCCGTCAGGATAACATGCGCAAGTCCACGTCGGCTCCGACCTGGATGATCGGCCTCAACTTCAAGCCGATCGAGGAAATCCTGCTCTACGCCAAGTATTCGCGCGGCTATCGCCAGGGTTCGATCAGCCCGCTCGCGGCGATCGGCTTCCAGGAATACGATGCGGAAAAGGTCGACGTTTACGAAGCCGGTCTCAAGGCGTCCTTCAACGGTGCGGTCCGCGGGACATTCAATATCGCTGGTTTCTATAATGATTTCAGCAATATGCAGATGCAGGTCGCGCTGCTGGACTGCGCCTCTCTGCCTGCGTGCCCCGGAATCGGCAGTGGCGCCGGTTTCCAGCCCAATACCGGCCCCGACGGGATTGCGGGCACGGCCGACGACATGGGCCCGCTTTCGCCGAACCCGTCGATCGTCAATGCCGGCAAGGCCAAGATCTATGGGCTCGAGATCGAAGGCACCGTGCAGCCGGTCGAAGGCCTGACGCTGTCGCTCGGTTACTCGCTGATCCATACCGAACTGGTCAACTTCAAGTTCCCAGGCTTCCCGTATCCGTCCAACCAGGGCTACGATACCCTGTCAAGTACTCCGGTTGCGGGCGATCCGCTGCCCTATACGCCGAAGTACAAGCTGACGATCGGCGTCAACTATACGCTGCCGGTGGAAGAAAGCCTGGGCAAGATCACTCTGGGCGGCACGTTCATCCGCACCGGGTCGATCTTTTACGGCCGTGAAAGCACGGCGATCAACCAGGACCCACACACCGTTCCGGCCACGTACAAGGACAGCATCTTTGCGCCGAACGATCCGAACCGGGTGTTCAGCTATAGCCCGGCTTACAACCTGGTGAACTTCAGCATCAACTGGGAGAACATCGGCAAGAGCCCGGTCAGCATATCGGCGTTCATGACCAATGCCTTCGGCAAGGTCTATTTCGACGCCCGCAGCCCCGGCGCCCGCGGCATGGTCCAGCGCTACTATGGCGAACCGCGCATGTACGGTCTGCGTACCCGCTTCAGCTTCTGAAGCACGCAGCCGGCAAGGCGAATGTGAAGGTGCGGGGCGGCCATGTGCCGCCCCGCATTTTTTGTGCCCACCGCCTTGTTGCGCCAGCGCGCGCCCGCCTTCAGTTGAACGGCCGAAGCGTCAGGCGCATCCAGACCGAGCGGCCCCGTTCGGGGAAGCAGTTGGTCTGGCCGAGCCCGGCCGCGCCGCTGGTGGT
>JAITWR010000162.1 GCA_031285165.1 Novosphingobium sp. | reverse complement strand
CGGCTGCTTTCGGGACGGACTTAGAAGCGGAAGTAAACGCCGCCGCTGACCACCCAGGGATCGAGCTTGTGCCGGGTCGCGAGCGCTTCCACGTTCGTTGCCGTGTAGAAGTGCGCGGTCGTGCCGATGAAGTACTTCTTGGCATCGAAGCTGATGCCGAGGCCCTTGTCGTTCACCGGAATGTCGACGCCGCCTTGCAGCGCGACGCCCAGCTCGTTGCTCATCGACAGGCGGGTCGCGCCGAGCGTCCTGGCGTCGGCACCCGGCTTTTCGCCGAAGAACACGAACAGCGCCGGGCCGACACCGACATATGGCCGGATCGGGCCGGCATCCAGGTGATACTTCAGCGTCACCGTGGCCGGCAGGATCAGCGCGTGATCCACGATCCGCGCGCCGGCGAGAGCGCCGGCGCCGTCGACGTGGTGTTGCGTCAGGCAGCAGATCGTCTCGATCGAGACGTTCGGCGTTGCATAGTATTCCACCGCCAGCGTCGGCACGACGTTGTCGTTGGCTTTGGTCTGGCTGCCCGCGGGCAGGCCGATCAGATCGGTCTTCACCGATTTGATCTTGCCGTCAGGGAGAACGCCCGTGGCCAGTACCTTGACTTGCCAGCGCCCATCGGCATTGCCCGCGAATGCGGGGGTGGAGACGGCGGCCGTGGCGATCACGGCGGTCGCGGCGGTCAGTAACGTCAGTCGGTTCATGGTCCCTCACTAAAATGCCGCAGTGTCCGCCCGATACGGATCAAGGTGCTGGCGGCGTCGGAACGGGCCTTGCGCGGTCCGGTGCGCGGAGACTTTGATTTCGCGCAATATCCCGAAAACCCGTGATTTCCCGTAAATTTGATTGCTGTCAATGTCGGTCTGTGCGATTCCGTGCACGGCTTCGGCCATTCCATCGCATGAGAGGGAAGGCTCATGACTACTGTTCTCGCGCGCGCCGGCATCTGGCTGGGCGTGCTTTTCCTTGCCATCATCGGGGCCGCGCTTGCCGTCGACAAGGCTTTCGCCTTTCACATGGCGATCATCGGCGCCGCCGCGTTCGTCGGCCTGTGGGTCAGCATCAGCCGCGTCGATTACGCGGCCGTCGCCCGCGGCATCCTGCACGCGCCCGCCGATCCGGGGAAGTACGATGACGATCCGGTCCGCTGGGGCGTGATCGCTACCGTCTTCTGGGGCATGGCCGGTTTCCTGGCCGGGCTCTACATCGCGCTGGAACTGGCCTTTCCGGTGCTCAATCTCAATCTCGAGTGGACCACTTTCGGTCGCCTGCGCCCGTTGCACACGTCCGCCGTCGTCTTCGCGTTCGGAGGCAACGCGCTGATCGCCACGTCGTTCTACGTGGTCCAGCGTACTTGCCGGGCGAGGCTGGCCTTCCCCGGTCTCGCCCGTTTCGTCTTCTGGGGCTACCAGCTTTTCATCGTCCTTGCGGCGACCGGCTATCTTCTGGGCATCACCCAGTCGAAGGAATATGCCGAGCCCGAGTGGTACGTCGACTGGTGGCTAACGATCGTCTGGCTCGCCTATCTCGCGGTCTTCGTCGGCACGCTCGTCAAGCGCAGCGAACCGCATATCTACGTCGCCAACTGGTTCTACCTGGGCTTCATCATCACCGTGGCGATGCTCCACGTCGTCAACAACATGGACGTGCCGGTAAGCTTCTTCGGCTCGAAGAGCTATCCGCTCTGGTCGGGTGTGCAGGGCGCGCTCGTGCAGTGGTGGTACGGCCACAACGCGGTCGGCTTCTTCCTGACCGCGGGCTTCCTGGCGATGATGTACTACTTCGTGCCCAAGCAGGCCGAGCGGCCGATCTACAGCTACCGGCTGTCGATCATCCACTTCTGGGCGCTGATCTTCCTCTATATCTGGGCCGGCCCGCATCATCTCCTCTACACCGCGCTGCCCGACTGGGCGCAGACGCTGGGCATGGTCTTCTCGATCGTGCTGTGGATGCCGAGCTGGGGCGGCATGATCAACGGCCTGATGACGCTCAACGGCGCCTGGGACAAGGTCCGCACCGATCCGATCATCCGCATGATGGTGATGGCGCTCGCGTTCTATGGCATGAGCACTTTCGAAGGGCCGATGATGTCGATCAAGTCGGTCAACAGCCTTTCGCATTACACCGACTGGACGATCGGCCATGTCCATTCCGGCGCGCTCGGCTGGAACGGCATGATCACTTTCGCATCGGTTTACTACCTTGTCCCGCGCCTCTGGCAGCGCCAGCGGCTCTACAGCCTGCGCTGGGTGAACTGGCACTTCTGGCTGGCCACCATCGGCATCGTCTTCTACGCCGCTTCCATGTGGGTGGCGGGGATCACCCAGGGCCTGATGTGGCGCGAATACGGCCCCGACGGCTATCTGGTGAACAGCTTTGCCGAGACTGTCGCGGCGCTGCATCTGATGTTCCTGCTGCGCGCCCTGGGTGGCGGGCTCTACCTTGCGGGCGCCGTGATCATGACGGTCAACGTCTGGTTGACGATCCGCGGCAAGCAGCGCGATGAAGCGCCGATGCGCGATACCGCGTTCGATCCGGCAAAGGATCGTCCGCTTCCTGCCGCGGCGCAGTCCGCGCCGGCGGCCGGTGTCGCCGTCCCTGCCGAATGAGGACGCAATCCATGTCCACCATGTCCACCGTCATCGAAAAACACAAGAAGATCGAGCGCAACGTGACGTTGCTCGCGCTCTTCGCCTTCATCGTCGTCGCCATCGGCGGCATCGTCGAGATCGCGCCGCTGTTCTGGATCGACAACACGATCGAGAAGGTGAAGGGCATGCGCCCCTACACCCCGCTGGAACAGGCCGGGCGCGATATCTACGTGCGCGAAGGCTGCTATGTCTGTCACAGCCAGATGATCCGTCCGTTCCGCGACGAAGTGGAGCGCTATGGCCACTACAGCCTTGCCGCCGAATCCATGTACGATCACCCGTTCCAATGGGGCTCGAAGCGCACCGGGCCGGATCTGGCGCGCGTCGGCGGCCGCTATTCGGATGAATGGCACGTCCAGCATCTGAAAGACCCGCGCTCGGTCGTGCCGGAATCGATCATGCCGCCTTATGCCTTCCTTGCCGAGCGCGAACTCGACGAGGGCGATATGACCGCGCGGCTCACGGCGCTCTATCGGGTGGGCGTGCCTTACACCAGGGCCGATCTCGAGAAGGCCAACGACGATCTCAAGGCGCAGGCCGATCCCGATGCCGATCATGCCGACTTGCTCAAGCGCTATCCCAAAATGCAGGCGCGCGACTTCGACGGCGATCCCAGGCGCCTGACCGAGCTGGATGCGCTGATCGCCTATCTCCAGGTTCTCGGCACGATGGTCGATGTCAACGCGGCCGCCGCGCAGGAGGATCTTGCGCAGGAGAAAGGCCGATGAGCCTTCATTCGACTTACGACGCGCTGCGTCACTTTGCCGATAGCTGGGGGCTGGTGACGATGGGCATCGTGTTCCTTGCCTTCGCCGCCTGGCCGTTCCGTCCCGGCGCGCGCGCCAGGAACGAGGCCGCAGCGCTGACCATCTTCGAAAGCGACGACAATGCATAAGCGCATCGATGAGCCTACGGGCACGCAGACCGTCGGCCACGAGTGGGACGGCATCGAGGAACTCGACACGCCGATGCCGCGCTGGTGGCTCTGGACCCTTTACCTCACGATCATATTCGCGATCGGCTATGTGATCGCCTATCCGGCGATCCCGATGCTCAACAGGGGCAGCGAGGGCATGCTCGGCTGGACCAGCCGCGGCGGGCTTGCCGCCGAAACGCGCGAGGCCAACGCCCGGCACGCCGCAATGTTGCGGCAGATCGCGGACACCCCGATCGAGCAGCTTCCCGGCAAGCCCGAACTGATGCAGGCGGCGGTTGCCGGCGGGCGCGCGGCATTCCGGGTGAACTGTGTCCAGTGCCACGGCGCCGGCGCGGCGGGTGTGCCGGGGCTCTATCCCAATCTCAACGACGACGATTGGCTCTGGGGCGGCAACCTCAGGGAAATCGAGCAGACGATCACCCACGGCATCCGCCAGCCCGGCGACGGGCAGACGCGCACCAGCCTGATGCCCTCGTTCGGCCGCGACGGCATGTTGACGCCGGGGCAGATTCAGGATGTCGTCAGCCATGTCCGCACGCTTTCGGGCAAGGAGAAGGCGAGCGCGGCCTCGGCGCGCGGCGCGGCGATCTATGCCGACAACTGCGCCGCCTGCCATGGTCCGGCAGGGCAGGGGGGGCGCCAGTTCGGCGCACCGGACCTGACCGATGCGATCTGGCTCTACGGCGGCAGCCGCGATGCCATCACGGCAACGCTCACCAACGCGCATGCCGGTGTCATGCCGGCATGGGCCAACCGGCTCGACGCGGTGACGATCAGGATGCTGGCGGCCTATGTCCACTCGCTTGGCGGGGGTGAGGACTTCACGGCCGCTCCGGCGGCGCCGGCTTCGGATGCCCCGGAGGCCAAAGCCGATGTCCGCCCCTGAGCCGGCCGGCACGGCGTCCTTTTACGAGAAGCGCAAGTCCGTTTTCCCCAGGGCCATCGACGGCAGGTTCCGCCGCATCAAGTGGTTCTGGATGGGCGTGACGCTGGCGATCTACTACGTCACGCCCTGGCTGCGCTGGGATCGCGGCCCCTATGCGCCGGACCAGGCCGTGCTGGTCGATCTGGCGCATCGCCGCTTCTATATGTTCGGCATCGAAATCTGGCCGCACGAGTTCTATTTCGTCGCCGGCCTGCTGATCATGGCGGGGATCGGGCTGTTCATCGTGACGAGCGCGGTGGGCCGCGCCTGGTGCGGCTATTCGTGCCCGCAGACCGTCTGGACCGACCTGTTCCAGCACGTCGACCGGCTGATCGACGGCGATCGCAATGCGCAGATGCGTCTCCAGGCTGCGCCCTGGGGGCCGGCCAAAATCGCCCGGCGCCTGCTGAAATGGTACGTTTACCTTTCGATCTCGCTCATGACCGGCGGCGCCTGGATCTATTACTTCGCCGACGCGCCGACGCTGCACCATCAATTCTGGACCGGCACGGCTGCGCCGGTCGCCTATATCACCGTTGCCGTGCTGACTGCGACGACATTCGTGCTCGGCAGCATCCTGCGCGAACAGGTCTGCATCTATATGTGCCCCTGGCCGCGCATCCAGACGGCGATGCTCGACGAAAACTCGCTGATCGTCACTTACAAGGACTGGCGGGGGGAACCGCGCGGCAGCGTCAAGGCGGGGAAAAGCGCCGCGGCCCCGCTCGGCGACTGCGTTGATTGCAACCAGTGCGTCGCGGTCTGCCCGACCGGGATCGACATCCGCGAAGGGCCGCAGATCGGCTGCATCACATGCGCGCTCTGCATCGATGCCTGCGACAGCGTCATGGCGCAAGTCGGCCGCGAACCGCGGCTGATCGACTATGTCACGCTGCAAGGGGCCGAGCAGGAGAAAGCGGGGGGCGCGCGGCAGAACGTGCTGCGCACGATCCTGCGCCCGCGCATGCTGGTCTATTTCGGCGTCTGGTGCGCGATCGGCCTGATGCTGCTGTTCGCGCTCGGCACGCGCCGGCATATCGACATCTCTGTCGCCAAGGACCGCAACCCGGCCTTCATGGTGTTGAGCGACGGTTCCGTGCGCAATGCCTACACGGTCAAGCTGCGCAACATGGAAAGCCGCCCGCGCACGATGGAGATCGGCATCCTGGGCCTCGATCGCGCGGTCATGTGGAGCGACGACATGCCGCGCTCCGCTGCCGCCCGCACGCTTCGCCGCGCCGTCGCCGCGGACCAGGCGGCCCCCGTCCGCATCTATGTCAAGGCCCCTGCCGGCACTTCCGCGCAGGCTTTCAGCTTCACCGTGCGTTCGCTCGATGCCGAAGGCGCGGGCAAGGCCGGGCGCGATGAACACCGGACCCGCTTCGACGTTCCGGGGGACGGCGAATGAAGCCGCAGCCCGCTGTCCCGGCCGCTCCCCGCCCGTTCACGGGCCGCCATATGGCCGCGATCATGGTGGGGTTCTTTGCCGTGGTGATCGCTGTCAACCTTTTCATGGCGCGAGAGGCATCGGCCACTTTCGGCGGCGTGGTCGTCGAAAATTCCTATGTCGCCAGCCAGCACTTCAACCGCTGGCTCGACGAAGCCCATGCTGAAGATGCGCTCGGCTGGCAGGCCGCGCTTTCGCGCCGCCGGGACGGCCGCGTGGTTCTGGCGCTGACCGGCTCCGGCGCGGTTCCCGACAGGGTGACGGCCATCGCGCGTCATCCGCTGGGCCGCCAGCCCGATTTCGCGCTGGACTTCGCGCCCGATGGCGCGGGGCGGCTGGTTTCCGCCGAAGTGCTGCCGGCGGGGCGCTGGCGGCTGCGGCTGGAAGTGCGGGCGAAAGGCAAGCTCTGGAGGAGCGAGGGAGAGGTGCGGTGAAGCCGGCGGTCACGATCGTCGACGAGCCGCTTGCCGAAACCGTGCTGGTGGTGCCCGGCATGCACTGTGCGGGCTGCATCGCCAGGATCGAGCGCGGCCTGGAAGCGCTGTCGGCGGTCGCCAGGGCGCGCGTCAACCTTTCCGCGCGGCAGGTGCGCGTTGCGCATCACCCGGCGCTGGCCGTGCCCGATCTGGTTTCCGCACTCGAAGCGATCGGCTTCGCCAGCCAGCCGCGTGCCGGGGAACCGGGGCCGCAGGCTTCCGCGGTCAAGCCGCTGCTTGCGCCGCTGGCGGTGGCGGGCTTCGCCGCGATGAACGTCATGCTGATGTCGGTCAGCATCTGGTCGGGCGCCGATGGCGCCACCCGCGCCCTGTTCCACTGGGTTTCCGCGCTGATCGGCGTGCCTGCCATCGCCTATGCCGGGCGGCCGTTCTTCACCTCGGCCTGGGCCGTGCTGCGGCGGTGGCAGAGCAACATGGACGTGCCGATCTCGATCGGCATCGTCCTGGCGACTGCGCTCAGTCTTTATGAAACCGCAACCGGCGGCCGCACCGCATGGTTCGACGGCACGCTGATGCTGCTGCTTTTCCTTCTGGCCGGCCGCACGCTCGATGCCATGATGCGCGATCGCGCGCGCGCCGGGGTCGATGGGCTGCTGCGCCAGGCGGCGCCGGGCGCGATGGTGCTGACGGGCGCGGGCGCGCTCGAATGGACCGCGGCGCGCGATCTTTCTCCCGGCATGCTGATGCGCGTTGCCGTGGGTGAGCGGCTTGCCGCCGACGGCCGGATCGTCACGGGCGAAACCAGCCTCGACCAGTCGCTGCTCACCGGCGAAAGCGCGCCCGTCGCGGCAGCGGCGGGTGACAGCGTCCATGCCGGCACGCTCAACCTCGACGCGCCGGTCGACGTGCGCGTGACCGCTGCCGGGCAGGATACCTCGCTTGCCGAGATCGCGCGGCTGATGGATGCCGTCGGCCAGTCGCGTTCGGCCTATGTCCGCATCGCCGATCGCGCCTCGCGGCTCTATGCGCCCGCGGTTCACACGCTGGCCCTGGCGAGTTTCCTGGGCTGGATGCTGACGGGGGCGGGCTTTCACCAATCGGCGGTGATCGCTATCGCCGTGCTGATCATCACCTGCCCTTGCGCGATCGGCCTGGCGGTGCCGGTGGCGCAAGTCGTGGCTTGCGGCGCCCTGATGCGCGCGGGGGTGATGGTGAAGGACGGCAGCGCGCTGGAGCGGCTGGCGCGGATCGACCGGGCGCTGATCGACAAGACCGGCTCGCTGACTCTGGGCCGCCCCACGCCCGAGCCTGCGGCGCTGGCCGCGTTGACCGCGGAGGAAGCGGCTGTCGCCCTGGCGCTGGCTTCGCACAGCAGCCATCCGCTGTCGCGTGCGCTGACTCATGCGCTTGCGGCTGTTCAGGCAATGCCCGCAGCCGTCGAGGACGTGGCGGAGATACCGGGTTTCGGGCTGCGCGGATGCTGGCGGGGGATCGCCGTGGCGCTGCGCCGGCCGCAGCACGCGGCCACCAGCGCGGTTGCGCTGGACATCGCCGGCAGACCGGCCCGGCTGATTGCTTTCACGGATCGGCTGAGGCCGGACTGTGCCGATGCTCTGGGCGAGCTTGCGGGCATGGGCGTGCCCTGTTCCATCCTTTCGGGCGACAATGCCCGCGCCGTTGCCGAAGTGGCGCGGGCCACCGGGCTGACCGGCCAGGCCAGCGCCAGCCCGCGCGACAAGGCCGATGCGATCGCGCGGTTGCAGAACGGCGGCTACACAGTGCTGATGGTGGGCGACGGGCTGAACGACGGCCCCGCGCTGGCCGCTGCCGACGCATCGATCGCGCCGGGCAGCGCCAGCGATGTCGGGCGGCAGGCGGCCGATATCGTGTTTCTCGGGGATTCGCTGATCGCGCTGCCGCGCGCGATCCGTGCCGCGCGCAGGACGATGCGCGTGGTGCGCCAGAACTTCGCGCTGGCGATCGGCTATAACGTGCTGGCAGTGCCGCTCGCGATTCTCGGCTACGTGACTCCGCTCATCGCCGCGGTGGCGATGGCGACCAGCTCGATTCTGGTGATCGCCAATTCGCTCCGGTTGGGCAGGGCGGCGCGATGACCAGCCTTGCCATGCTCATGCCGATCGCGCTGTTCATGGGCCTGTGCAGCCTCGGCACTTTTTTCTGGGCGCTCAGGGGCGGCCAGTTCGAGGATCTGGAAGGCGCCGCCAACCGTATCCTGATCGATGACGAACAGGACGACACGCCATGAGGTGCGCCACGCTTTTCGGCCTGCTCGCATTGGTTCCGGCGGGGCTCAACGCCGCCGCGCCGGCCGCGATGACGCTTGCCGTGCCGGGTTGCGAAGGCGCCGTGCATGCGATCGTCATACCGTTGCGGCCCGGTGCGCCGGCGAGCGGGGATCAGCCCTGTTGCGCCAAGGCCTGCCATGCGGGCAGTTCGCGCAAGCGTTTTCCCTGCCGTTGTTGACCTGTCGCAATGAATGCGGCGGCGTGGTTTGCCAGAAAGGCGGCCATGTGGCCTTACCATCCCGACCTGCTCAACATTCCGGTGCCGCGCTACACGAGCTATCCCACTGCGGCCGAGTTTGCTGACAGCGTCGATGCGGTCGATCTCGGGGCCGCGCTTGCCGGCGCGGCGGACGATGTTTCGCTCTATGTCCATATCCCGTTCTGCGAATCGATCTGCTGGTACTGCGGCTGCAACACGGGCCGGGCCAACCGGGGGCAGCGCCTGGCCAGCTATCTCGATGCGCTTCATCGCGAGATCGTGCTGGTCGGCGCCCGTCTGCCCGAAAGCGCGCGGGTCAGGCGTATCGCTTTCGGCGGCGGCAGCCCCAATGCGATCATGCCGACCGATTTCGTGCGGTTGTTCCTGTCGCTGACGCAGTCCTTCCGGCTCGACGATCCGGTGATTTCCATCGAACTCGATCCGCGCACGTTCGACCAGCCCTGGGCCACTGCCCTGGCCGGGGTGGGGGTTACGCGCGCCAGCCTCGGTGTCCAGACTTTCGCTGCGGCCGCGCAGGAGGCGATCGGCCGTGTCCAGCCGCCGCACCTGATCGAGCGCTGCACGGCGCTGCTCCGCGACGCGGGCGTGACCTCGCTCAATTTCGATCTGATGTACGGGCTTCCGGGGCAGGACATCGCGGTTCTGGAAGAAACGCTGGAACGCACCGGGGCGCTGGGCGCGGATCGCGTTGCGCTGTTCGGTTATGCGCATGTCCCGCATCTGCTCCCGCGGCAGCGGCGCATCGATGCGGCCGCGCTCCCCGGCCAGGCCGAGCGTTTTGCCATGGCGGCCCGCGGGTACGACTGGCTGGCGGGGAAGGGCTTCATCCCCATCGGCTTCGATCATTTCGCCCGGCCCGGCGATCCCCTGGCGGAAGCTGCGCGCGAAGGGCGCCTGCACCGGAACTTCCAGGGCTTCACCGATGATGCTGCGCCCGCCCTTATCGGCCTCGGCGCTTCGGCGATAAGCTCGTTCCCGCATCTTCTCGTCCAGAACGAAAAGAACGCGGGCCGCTATCGCATGATGCTTTCGCAGGATCGCCTGCCGGTCGAGCGCGGAGTCCGGCGTTCGGAGGACGACCGCTTGCGCGGCGCGGTGATCGAGGCCCTGCTGTGCCGGGGCCGCGCCGGCCTTCCCGCGCACCTGCAAGGCGAGGTGGGCGACGATCTCGATCGTTTCGTGCGTGCCGGCCTGGTTTCGCTCACCGGCAGCGAACTCGTCATCGCGGCCGATGGCCTGCCCTATGCACGGACGATTGCGGCGCTGTTCGATTCCTATCGCAAGACGACGACACGCCGTTTCAGCTCGGCGATCTGACGGCCCGGTCCGAAATGCGCGGAAGAACGCATTGCGTGACCGCACCGGCCGATATCCCCTCCGGGTAATTACGTATATCGGGCCGGCGCCGCTCCGCGCGATAGGCGGCGGCATGAGTTCTTCGCCCCAATCTTCGAACACTTGCAGCCGATGCACCGTGCGCGAGCGCGCGATCTGCCAGGCGCTTTGCGAGGTGGACCTTGACAGGCTGAACCGCCTCGGCCGGCGCCAGACGCTCGAACGCGGCCAGACGTTGCAGTGGCAGGGTGATGATTCCCTGCTTGTCGGCAATGTCATCGACGGCGTGCTTAAGCTCAGTTCCGCAAGCGTGGACGGGCGCGACCAGACGCTTGGCATCATGTTCGCCAGCGATTTCATCGGCCGTCCGTTCGGCCAGAAGACCGATCATTCGATCGTCGCGCTGACCGATGCGCAGGTCTGCACTTTTCCGCGTTCGGCTTTCGACGAATTCGCGCGCGACCATCCCGATCTCGAACACCGTCTGCTTGAGCGGACGCTCATCGAACTCGATCGGACGCGGCAGTGGATGATGCTGCTCGGCCGCAAGAGCGCGACCGAGCGCGTCTCGGCCTTCCTGCTCGACATGGCCGACCGGCTGGGCGAGCCTGCCGGGGGAGACAGGCCGCTGCGCTTCACGCTTCCCTTCGGCCGGCAGGAGATCGCCGACCTGCTCGGCCTGACGATCGAAACCGTCAGCCGCCAGATCACCCGGCTGCGCGAGGACGGCGTGATCGATACGCCCGATCGCCGGGGTGTGGTCGTGCTCGATCGCGAAGCGCTCGAAGCCTGCGCCGGTGTGGGCTGATGTCGCGTTCATCCGCAACATTGCTCATGGCGCCCGATAGCCCGCAGGTGCCGTCTTCAGGCAGGGCCTGGAGCAGTATCCGCCTCGAACTCGCCACCACCGGCGAATTCCCGCGCGGTTCGGCCAGCCGTGCCTATATGCTGCGGTTGCCGCTCGGCCTGGACGATGCGATCGACGAGGCGACGATGCGGGACATGCCCGCGCGTGCCACTGTCCGCCGCTTCTGGCCGAGCCAGGCCGATCTGTCGGGCCATGTGATCACGACGCCCGCCGGCTGGGCTTTCGTTTACGATTGCGGCGAACCGATCCTTCAGCCCATGCCGCCCGCCTTGCGGCTCGGCAAGGATGTGCTGCTGGTCGAGCCCGACGGCAGCCGCCTGCCTTTCCGCATCGTCAGCGTCCTGCGGCTCAACTAGCCGCCTCGTCTTCGCCGAACCCCGCGGCGAAAGCGATGCGGAGCGCTTCGGAAAGGTTGCTGACGCCCAGCTTGGTCATCACGTTGGCGCGGTGGATCTCGACGGTCCGCGGGCTGATCTCGAGGTCGTAGGCAATCGTCTTGTTCGGGTGTCCGCGCACCAGGCCTTCGAGGACTTCGCGTTCGCGCGCGGTCAGCACTTCGAGGCGGGCTCTGGCCTCCCCGGCGCGCGCGGCGATCCGGCCGCTGCGTTCGAGCCGTGCGAAGCCTTCCTCCAGCGCGGTGAGCATCACCGCTTTCTCGAACGGCTTCTCGATGAAGTCCACCGCCCCCGCCTTCATTGCCTGGACCGCGACGGTGACATCGCCGTGCCCGGTCATGATGATCACGGGCAAGCGGCTGCCGCGCTCGCGCAGCGCCTGCTGCACTTCGAGCCCGTTCATACCGGGCATGCGCACGTCGAGCAGAATGCACCCCGCGGGCAGATCCCCGATCCGGTCGAGCAGTTCGACGCCCGAGGCATAAGTTTTCACCGCGAAGCCCTCGATACGCAGCAGGAAGCTTGCCGAACGGCGGACCGCCTCGTCATCGTCGACCAGATGGACCAGTCGCCTGTCGTCAGCCATGGCCGTCTCCGCCATCGCTTTCGCCGGCTCCGTCGATCAGGGTCAGATGAAAGGCCGTGCCGCCAAGCGGCGAGGGCTCCGCCCAGATGCGCCCGCCGTGGCCGTTGACGATCGTGTGGCAAATCGAAAGGCCGAGGCCCATGCCTTCGGTCTTGGTGCTGACGAAGGGCTGGAAGAGCTGTGCCGCGACACTCTCGGCAAGGCCGGGGCCGCTGTCCTCGATAGTGACCCGGACCAGGCCCTGCTCGCGCACGGAGGAGGCCCTGATCTGCCGCACCGGGCACTCGGCCATCGCTTCCAGCGCGTTGCGCACGAGATTCAGGATCACCTGCTGGATCTGGATGCGGTCGATCAGCACCTTGTCGGCATCGGGGTCGAGCCTCAGCTCGACTTCCACCGCGCGTTCGCCCGCGCCGACCAGCGCCAGCGCGATCGCCTCGTGAATCACGCGCGCCAGGCTTTCGACACCGCGCTCGGTTTCGCCCCGCGAAATGAAATCGCGGAGCCGGCGCACGATCTGGCCCGCGCGCACCGACTGCGCGGCGCATTCGTCGAGCGTCTCGCGCACCAGGGCGAGCGTTGCGGGATCGGGCTCGACAAGCATGTCGCGCGCCGCCTCCACGTAATTGGCGATCACCGTAAGCGGCTGGTTCAGCTCGTGCGCGATCGAGGTGGCCAAAGTGCCCATTGCGGTTATGCGCGAGACATGCGCCAGTTCTGATTGCAGGTCGTGCAGCCTGTGTTCGGCTTCCTGGCGCTCGGTAAGGTCGCGGATGAAACCCGTGAAGACGGGCTCGCCTTCGATTCGCGCCTCGCCGACGTGGAGGTCGATCGGGAAAGTGCTGCCGTCGCGATGGCGTGCCGTGGTGACGCGGCCGATGCCGATGATGCGGCGTTCGCCGCTGTCCAGATAGTTGTCGATATAGCCGTTGTGCCGTTCACGGTCCGGCGACGGCATCAGCACGCTGACATTCTCTCCCAGCAGCTCCTGCTCGGCATAGCCGAACATCCGTTCGGCCGCGGCGCTGAACGACAGGATACGCCCGCGCGCATCGATCACGATCATCGCCTCGGGAATCGTTTCGAGGATCGAATGCAAGTGAACCTCGCGCAGATCGGTCCGCGGGGAAGTCATGCGGCCGGCTCCGGGGATGTATCTGTCGGTATCTTCATCGTGGCTCGTCCTGTGCCTCCCTGCCGCAAAATTGATTTCGATCAAGGTGCATGATCATGCCGCCGGCAAGATCGGCGGCGAGTGGATCACGAAAGGGTGGATATGTTCGGCTTTATCGGCGCGCATTTTGAAACGCTTATAGGGGCAGGCTTCATCGTCTTCATCATAGCGCTGGGCTATCAGACGATCGCCGACGACATCTCCCGCCGCTGAGGGGGCGCTGGAAAGCCTCCAGAGCAGGATGCGGATAATCCGAACCGGTTACGCCCCCTTCTCCCTTCTTCCTTCTTCGTCACCCTGAACTTGTTTAGCTGCGCTGGCCTGCGGCTCAGGGTCCATGGTGCAGCCCAACCCGGCGCGAGCAGGTGTAAAACGCCCGATGGACCCTGAAACAAGTTCAGGGTGACGGGTGTGGGATTCAGGGTGACGATGAGGGAACGGAACGGGTGTGGGACGGGTGGTGCCGGGATTATGCACGATGATCTAGGCCGCATGGGCGGCCATAGCCGCGAGCATCGACGGCCGCGCATCGCGGACCGGGTCGGTTCCGTCCCATTCGGCCGCCGCCTTGCGCATGGTTTCGAACCAGGGGTCGAACAGGCCGGGCAGCATCAACTGGACGAGGACCGGATCGTCGACTCCGGCCGGCTCGCAGTAGATTTCGATCGATTTGCCGGTCGCAGGATCCTGCATGTCCACTACTACGTCCAGCGGCTTGCCCGCGTCTTTCATCATAGCCAGGGTCTTGCCGAAATCCGCTGCGTAATAGGCGATATGGTGCAGCCCTCCCGCGGGATGGCGGCCGAGGAATTCGTTGTAGGCCGATATGCATCCGGGCCTGGGGGTGATGATCTCGATGCAACTGTCACCTGAATAGACGAAGGCGACCGTGATGGACAGCGGATGCTGTTCGCCCCGGTAATTGCCCATGCCGCCGGCCTCATCGAGCTTGAAGAACGGCCCGATCCCGGCCGCTGCGAACCTTTCGATCGCCTTGTCGAAATCGGGATAGACGAAGCACTGGTGGGCCGGGTTGCCGAGCAGGCGGGACATGGCGGACTCTCCTTCTGGCAGGAGCGCGCGGGGGTGATACGGCGCGGCTTGCCGGCGGGAAATGCCACGCGGAGAGATATCTGTCGAGGCGGAGAGCCCGCGAACATCGATTGCGGGTTTGATTGCGATGGCGGTTGCCGGGGCATGGCCGTTCGGCGATGACAGTGCGGTCGGCGGCAAAAGGAGGTGGTGATGGATAAAGCGAAATGGTGGATCGGTTCGGCATTCCCCGGTTTCGTCATCATCGCGGCCGTGCTGTTCCTGCGCCATGACTTGCGGGGGTGGACACCGGACGACCTGCGCGATTCCGCAAGCATCGTTCAGCCGACGCTTGCGGGCAGGCCGGCCTTTGCCATCGGCGCATGCGTTCCGGGCACCATAAGCCCCCGGGAGGCCCCGTCTCCCGAAGAATATGCGGGCAGCGCGACTCTGACCGTGCTCACGTGCCGGAGCCGGTCGAGCGCGGTCATGCTGCTATCCGGCTACGTTGCCTGCGCCGCCGCGGCAGGCTTGTTCGCCGCCCGTCGGCGCAGGAGAGGCGTGGAACCCTGAGCCGGATTGACCTTGCGGCCGATAAAGGGGATTGCATGGGGCCATGACCCCGGCGCGCAACGGTTTCCTTGCTGTTATCCTGCTGCTGGGCGGATGCAGCGTCGGCCCGGACTATCAGCCGCCGAAGGTTCCGGTGCCCCCGGCATTCAGCGCCGGCCGCGCCGGGGAGCCGGTGCAGCCCGACTACTGGTGGAAGGGTTTCCACGACCCGATGCTCGACGATCTGATCGCGTGGGCGCAGGCCGGCAACCTCGATGTCCGCCAGGCGGCATCGCGCGTCGCCCAGGCGCGGGCGCAGGAGCGCGCCGTGCGGGCCAGGAGCGGGCCGGTGCTGAACGCCGGCGCGCAGGCGGGCTACAGCCGACTCAGCGGAAATTCGCTGCCCCCGGCGCTGGCCAATCCCGGTGCGGCCAATCCCGGCGCACCTTCGGCCGGTTCCGGCCTGGGGCTGGCGGGAGAGGGTTTCGCAACCTTCCAGTCCGGCTTTGACGCTTCGTGGGAACTCGACCTGTTCGGCGGCCGGCGCCGTGCAAACGAGGCGGCGCGGGCGCGGACCGGGGCGGCGATCTGGTCGCAGCGCGATGCCGAAGTGATGCTCGCTGCCGAAGTGGCCAACACCTACCAGCAATACCGCGCGCTCCGGCAGCGGATCGCGATTGCCGATCAGACCATGGCTTCTGGGCGCGAACTGCTCGATTTCATCCGCGTGCGCAGCGCGCAGGGGCTGGCCACCACGCTCGACGAGCGGCGCCAGCAGCGCGAGGTCGACCAGCTTGCCGCCCAGCGTGCGGACCTGTCGGCCCTGGCCGATGCCCGGGTCCATGCCCTCGGCGTCCTGCTGGGGCTTGCGCCGACCGAGCTGGCGGAGAAACTGGCGCGCTTGCCGGCATCGGCATCGGCGCCGGCGCCGGCGGTGATCGCGGTGCCTCCCGGCCTGCCCTCGCAGCTTCTTCAGCGCCGCCCGGATATCCGCGCGGCCGAGCGGCGGCTCGCCGCGGCCACGGCGGACATCGGCGTGGCGACGGCGGACCTTTATCCCAGGTTCAGCCTGACCGGGGCGCTGCAACTCGCCTCGCGCTCGCTCACCACGCTGATCGAGAGCGACAGCATTGCCGCCAACGGCGCGGGGCGGCTGTCGCTGCCGCTGCTGGGGAGAGGGGCGATCCGGGCGACCGTGCATCTGCGCGAGGCGCAGGCGGACGAGGCGCTGCTGGCCTACCAGAGCGAGGTGCTGAAAGCGCTGCGCGACGTTGAGGACGCGCTGACGCGGCTCGATGCCGACCGGCAGCGGGCGGACCGGCTGCGTTCGGCGGCCGGCGCGGCGCAGGATGCGGCGGATACGGCCGCGGTGCGGTATCGTAACGGCCTGACCGCCTTCACCGACGTTCTCGAGGCGCGGCAGGCGTGGCTTTTCGCGCGCGATGCGCTGGTGCAGGCCGAGGCGGCGAGCGCGCAGGACGTTGTCGCGCTTTACAAGGCCCTGGGCGGAGGCTGGGACGAAAGCCGTATGCAGACCGAAGGGGAGGGGGCTGGTGGCCGAACCGAATGATCCTGGCCGGCGCGGCCGGCGCCGCATCCCGATCCGCGCGATCGCCGTTGTGGCGGGCCTGGCGGTGTTCGGCATCGCGCTGATGCTGTATCTCAAGTCGCATGGCCGCGGCGCGGACGTTTTTACCGGCTATGTCGTGAGCGACGATATCTACATGGCCTCGCCGGTGGCGGGCACGCTTGCCGGGGTTGCCGTCCGGCGCGGACAGCGGATCGCGGCGGGTGCGCCGCTGTTCCGGGTCGATCCTACGGTCCGGGCGGCCCAGGCCGATCAGGCCCGCGCGACGATCGCCGCCGGCCAGGCGCAAGTGGAACAGCAGCAGTCCGGCCTCGATCGCGCCCGCGCCGATCTTGCCGCGGCCCAGGCCGATGCCGACCGCTATGGCGCCCAGGTCCGCCGGCTGACCGCGGCGCAGCGCGAGAAACCGGGGTCGGTGGTGCAGCTTGAGATCGATCAGGCCCGTGCGTCCCATGACGGGGCCTTGCGCCGCAGGGACGCCTCGCGCGCGCAGCTCGGCGCTGCCGCGGCGGCCATCTCGGCGGCGCGCGCGCAAGTCGGGCAGGCGCAGGCGGGCCTTGTCTCCGCGCAGCGGCAATTGGCGGACCTGTCGCCAGTGGCGCCGGGCGCGGGACGGGTCGAGGACGTGATGTTCAAGCCCGGCGAGAGCGTTCCGGCCAATGTGCCGGTGATCGCGATCGTGCCCGATGGTCAGGTGAAAGTGCGCTTCTACGTGCCGCAGTCGCTGGTCAATGGCTATCGGCCGGGGCGCAAGGTGGCGATCGGCTGCGACGGCTGCCGGGCGGGCATGACGGCCGTGGTCGATTTCGTTGCCAGCCGGCCCGAATACACGCCGCCGGTGATCTACAGCCTCGATGCCCGCTACCGGCTGGTCTTTCTCGTCGAAGCGATTCCCTCGCTGCCGCGCGAACTGGTTCCCGGCCAGCCGATCGATGTGGCAGCGGCCGCCGGCGACCTGCCCGGACGATGACGGAACGGATGACCGCGGCGATCGACGTGAAGGGGCTCAACAAGAGCTTCGGCGACAAGCGCGTCGTCCGCGACGTGTCGATCCGCGTCGAGGAAGGGCGCATCACCGGCTTTCTCGGTCCCAACGGTGCGGGCAAGACCACGACATTGCGCCTGCTGTGCGGGCTGCTGACGCCCGACAGCGGCGAAGGCCGGGTGCTCGGCATGGATTTCCGCACCCGGACCGAGGCGATCAAGCGCGAAACCGGCTATATGACGCAGCGCTTCTCGCTCTACGAGGACATGACGATCGAGGAGAATCTCGATTTCATCGCCCGGGTTCACGAGTTGCCGGAACGCCGGGAGCGGGTGGCGGGGGCGCTGGAGCGGCTTGGCCTGCATTACCGCCGCGACCAGCTTGCCGGGGCGCTGTCGGGCGGCTGGAAGCAGCGCCTGGCGCTTGCCGCCGCGACGCTGCACGAACCCCGGCTGCTGCTGCTCGACGAGCCGACTGCGGGCGTCGATCCCAAGGCGCGCCGTGAGTTCTGGGACAAGATTCACGCCATGGCGGACCAGGGGCTGACCGTGCTCGTTTCCACGCACTACATGGACGAGGCCGAACGGTGCCACGACATCGGCTATATCCTCGATGGCCGGCTGATCGTGCGCGGCACGGCGGAAGAGATCGTTTCCGGTTCGGGCCTTGTCACGTTCAGCGGAGAAGGGCCGGATATCGGCCGGATCACGCGGGAACTGGAAAAACAGGAAGGCGTCCTCAGCGCTTCGGCTTTCGGCACCGCCGTCCGTGTCAGCGGCGCCGACCGCGATGCGCTCAGGCGCGCGATCGCACCCTATGAGCGCGGGCCTTTCGCATGGGTCGAGGTCACTCCCTCGCTCGAGGACGTGTTCATCCAGCTCACGAGCCGGCCGCCCGACGATTGGCTCGCGCAATGAAGCGCCTGTCGCTTGCCCGCATCGTCGCGGTCATGGTGAAGGAGTTCACCCAGCTTCGCCGTGACCGCATCACTTATGCGATGATCCTGGTGATGCCGCTGATGCAACTGCTGCTGTTCGGCTATGCCATCAACACCGATCCGCGGCACTTGCCCGCCGCAGTCGTTGCCCACGATCACGGGCGGCTGGCCGATGCGGTCGTCGCGACGCTGGAGCGGACGAGTTATATCGATGTGCGGTACTTGCCGGCCTCGGAAGGCGAAATGGACCGGATGATCCGGCGTGGCGATATCCTGCTGGCATTGACGATCCCGCCCGATTTCAGCCAGCGCGTTCTCAAAGGCGATCGCACGCAGATCCTGGCGGAGATCGATGCGACCGACCCCATCGCGGCGGGGGCCGTTTCGGCGGCGGTGGCGGCGCTGCCGTCCTATGCCGTGCAGCAGGATCTCAGAGGCCCTGCGGCCCGGCCCGCCGGATCGCCGCCGTTCGAAGTGGTGGTGCATCGCCTCTACAATCCCGAAGGCATCACTTCGTACAATATCGTGCCGGGGCTGCTCGCGATCATCCTGTCGATGACCCTGGTGATGATGACATCCATGGCGGTGACGCGCGAGGTGGAGCGGGGCACGATGGAAAGCCTGCTTGCGACCCCGGCCACCCCTTTCGAGGTGATGATCGGCAAATTGCTGCCCTATGTCGCGGTCGGCATCATCCAGACTGCCGTTGTGCTGATTCTGGCGCGCGTGCTTTTCTCGGTGCCGATGGCGCAGAGCCTGGCCGGGTGGTTTGCGCTTTCGGTCGGCATCGTCCTGTTCATCATCGGCAACCTTGCGCTCGGCTACCTGATTTCGACGCTGGTGCGCAGCCAGCTCCAGGCGATGCAGGTTTCGATGTTCTACATAATGCCCTCGTTGTTCCTCTCGGGCTTCATGTTCCCCTTTCGCGGCCTGCCGCTCTGGGCTCAGGCCATCGGCGAAGTGATGCCCATCACCCATTTCCTGCGGATCGTCCGCGGATCGCTGCTGAAAGGCCAGATGCTCGGCGACATGGGGCCGGACCTCCTGGCGCTGGGCGCCTTCCTGATCGCCGTCGCCGCCCTGACTCTCGCACGATCACGGACCACGCTGGATTAGGGAAGGATGCGAATGATCGGAACCGCCTCGTCCCCCTTCCTCGTCACCCTGAACTTGTTTCAGGGTCCATG
>JAITWR010000155.1 GCA_031285165.1 Novosphingobium sp. | reverse complement strand
GCGAAGCGGTGCGGATTATCCGCGCCCCGCTCCATTCCGGTCAGTCGCCCACTTTCAGGGAGTTGCCGATGCGGGCCACGACGGGATTCCAGAAATCCCGCTGTGCCGCCGGATAGTCTATGGCAAATTCGGCGATCTCGGTGGCATAGCTCTCTCCCACGCGGTAGGTGCGGCCATACCTGGTGATGCTGTAAACGATGCGGTCCCCCATCTGGCAGGAATATGCGAACAGGTCCGGCTTGTCGACCTTGTAGGAAGGGGCGGCGCCGCGGCAGTCCACTGTGCGCTCGTCGACATGCGGCGTCGCGCCCCCCAGGCTGAAACGGGTGGGAACGCCGTCGTGCAGCAGGGTGAACACACCGTCCGATCCCTGAGCCTCTGCCGGAATCTCTGCGGAAGCGATGCCATCGTCGACAGATATATAGCGCATGCTCTCCCCGGCCCGTGCCTGCCGGTTGTGCGCCGCATCGACCGCCGGCGTCGCCGCCGCGGCCGCTGCAACAGGCGCATCGGCGGTTGGCGTCCCTTGCCGGGTGAAGGCAAGGAAAGCGGCTCCCGACAGCAGCACCGCGCCCCCGGCAGCGATGGCGATGGTTTTCGTCCGGCCAGGCGCCGGCCCCCCGCGCTCGCGCAGTTCGTTCGGCCGTTCGATCTGTTCAGGGTCTGCCATATGCTCCTTGTAGCGCAATGACAGCGGTGCCGTACAGCGTCGGCAGGACAGGTCCGGCCGAGCGGCCCCTGGAGCATCGTGCAAATATCGGCACCACTCGCTCCGCACCCTTTCCCTTATCCCACACCGTCACCTGTTCCCACACCGTCACCTGTTCCCTCTTCGTCACCCTGAACTTGTTTCAGGGTCCATGGTGCCGCCGACACCGCAGCAGCAGGTGTTAACCTCCCCGAGGGACCCTGAAACAAGTTCAGGGTGACGATGCAGGAGGACGAAGCGGTTCCGATTATCCGCATCCTGCTCTAACGCAGCAGTTCGCGCACCAGCGAGGGCTTCCTGGCGATCATGGCGAGCAGCACCCGGGCGGGTCCGGTGGGGCGACGGCGGCCATGTTCCCAGTTGAGCAGTGTGCCCCTGGCGACGCCGATGCTTCGGGCAAAGGCACCTTGCGACAGGCCGGTGCCGGCGCGGATCGCGGCGACATCGACGGCAGGCACCTCGATCCGGTGGACGATGGCTCCGGTCTTCTCGCCGCGGGCAAAGGCCAGCGCCTCGTTCAGTCCTTCCATCAGGCTCTCGTACACTTCGCTCATGCCTCGCCTCCGTAGGTTGCAAGCAGTTCCCTGCTCACTGCGACGGTATGAAGGCGCGGCATCGGGCATGATTATACGCCGTTGACACATAGGTCAATGGCATATGATTGGCGCCGCCTGCCCCCCTCCCTCACCGGCCGGCATGATCGCCGGGGCCGCGCCGCCCGGCTGCGGGCGCGGCAGAATCCGCTTTCCTACACGGGCCGAAAGCGCGAAAAAGGCCGGGCTCTTTCCCATCGTCGAAGCCCTTGATTACCAGTGATATTTCCGGCCGCGGCAAAAAGTTCGCCGTGGCCGCTATGGACGAAGTTCGAGAAGTTCGGGAAGCGGCGCCGGGACACTTGCACTGCCGGGCCATGGCGATAGAGCGGCCGAACGGATAGCGGAGGTCATATGCGGCACGGTGCGAAAGCGATTGCGGTTCTGGCGCTGGCGCTGGCGGCCTGCGGCGGCCGGAAGCAGGATGAGCGGGCGGGCGGCGAAGCGGTGTCTGCCGAGGCCGCGGCCCTGCCCGCCCGGAAGCCGCCGCCGGCTTTCGCGCAATGTATGTCGTGCCACTCGGTCGAGCCGGGGCGGACCATGATCGGCCCCAGCCTGCACGGCATCATCGGGCGCCGGGCGGCAAGCCTGCCGGGCTATGCATATTCGAATGCGCTCAAGGGTTCGGGCCTGACCTGGGACGAAGCGACGCTCGACCGCTGGCTGACCGATCCGGCGAAGCTGGTGCCGGGCAGCAGGATGATTTTCACCGGCCTGCCCGACCCGGCCAGGCGCCGGGCAGTCATCGCCTACCTGAAAGCCGGGCAATGACCGGCGCAGCGCCCGGCGACCGGCTTGCCATCGCCGACCTGCTGGCCGCCTGCGCCCAGGCCGGCGATGCGCGCAAGGCCGATGCCTATGCCGCCTGCTTCACCGGGGACGGCGTGCTCCAGCTCGACGAGGCGATTGCCGGGCGTGAGGCGATCCGCGCCTGGATGGGCGGCGCCCGGATCATCCCCCCGGCCGCTCCCCGGCCCGGGGGCGAGGGCGCCGCGCCCGGCTTCATCAGCCATCACCTGACGACCTGCCGGATCGAGCTGCTGGACGCCGGCACCGCGAAAGCGCGCACCTACTGGCTGGTGACGAGCGCCGCCGGGCTCGACCACAACGGTTATTACGACGACCGTTTCCGCAAGGAAGGCGGCACCTGGCTGATCGCCCATCGCCGCCCGCGCACGCTGTGGATCAGCCCGGCAAGCGTGCTGCACGGAGCCGGGTCCGGCTGACATGGGCCGGAACCGCACTCCCGTCGGATCAATGCGTCAGCCCGTGGCGCAACGGATAGCGCGCGCCGTCGAACGCGTCGAACAGTTGCGCGAGGGAAGGGTGCTCGACCGGGCCGCCTTCCCCGTCGCCCAGCAGGTTCTGCTGGCTGACATAGGCGACATAGCTGGCATCGCCGCTTTCGGCGAGAAGGTGGTAATAGGGCTGTTCACGCGCGGGGCGCGCATCGGCGGGGATCGACTGATACCATTCCTCGCTGTTGGCGAAGACCGGATCGATATCGAAAACCACGCCGCGGAAATCGTAAAGCCTGTGGCGCACCACGTCACCGATGGCGAAACGGGCCTTTGTCCGGCGCGGGGCATCGATGCGCCGCCCGGCTTGCGGGGAGAAGAAATTCGCGCGATCCATGGCAGGCCATATAGGTTTTGCCCGTCCGTCTCACAAGCACGGCGCCCGGAACCTTCCCCCGAAATCGCGCGACAGGGCTTGGCAAGCGCCGCCCACTCCGCTAACCGCCGCGCCTTGCCGACCGGGCCAGCCCTTCCGGGGCGCTCTGAAGCACTTCGCGGAGAGGTGGCAGAGTGGTCGAATGCGCCGCACTCGAAATGCGGTTTACGGGCAACCGTAACGTGGGTTCGAATCCCACCCTCTCCGCCATCCCCTTGGTTTTCCTCGTTTTATCCAGTGCCAAAAACCTCAGAAATCAGCCATTTTTGGGCGTTTTCTGTTGCATGACGATTCTTGGCATTGCATAGTATCCCACGCGTCATGTGGTAATATGTGTGGGATAAAATGGGACGGCTTTCAGCCTCTACCGTGAGGGCCGCAAAGGAGCCGGGCCGCTATGGCGACGGTGTCGGCCTCTATCTCGTTATCAGCCCGAGGGGTGGTAAGTCATGGGTCTGCCGTGTCCAGAAGGACGGCCAGCGCCGTGACAGAGGATTGGGCGGCGTGAAGAAGGTGCCGCTCGCCCTCGCCCGTGAACGAGCGGCCAAGGTGCGGATGCAGGTTGAGGTCGGCGTCGATCCGGTCGCGGAGCGGCGAAAGGAAGCGGGCATTCCCACGTTCCGCGAAGCCGCCGCTCTGGTGTTCGCCGAGAACAAGGCAAGCTGGAAGAACAAGAAGCACCGGGCGCAATGGTTGTCCACGCTCGAAGCCTACGCCTTTCCGATCCTGGGCGATGTTTCGGTTGCCGAAATCGGGGCGTCCCATGTCCGGGATGCACTGCTGCCCATCTGGCTTGAGAAGCCGGAAACGGCGCGGCGGGTGCGCCAGCGAATCAACACCGTGATTGATTGGGCGATTGGCAAGGAATACCGCACGATGCCGTTGCCGATGGCCGCCATGAACAAGTCGCTGCCGAAGGTGAAAGCCAAGCCGGTGCATCACAGCGCCCTGCCCTATGCCAAGGTTCCGGCCTTCGTCACCAAACTGCGCGAACGCGAATCGGTCGGACGACTCGCATTCGAGGCGCTGATTCTCACCGCCACCCGTTCCGGCGAAATTCGGGGCGCGACTTGGGACGAGATCGACCTTGAGGCAGGCTTGTGGACGATCCCGGCTGAACGGATGAAGGCCGGAAGCGAGCACGTCATTCCCTTGCCCGCCGCCGCCATTGCCGTGTTCGAGAAGGCCAAGACATACCGCGAGGCGCGCAGCAATCTGGTGTTCCCCGGCCAGCGGGGTGGCAAGCCGCTGTCCGACATGACGCTGACGAAGATTTGCCGGGACGCGAAGATTGACGCGGTGCCCCACGGGTTCCGGTCCAGCTTCCGCGATTGGGTATCGGAAGAAACCGACTTCGACGGCGACATTGCCGAAATGGCGCTCGCCCATGCCATCGAGAACAAGGTTGAAGCTGCCTATCGGCGCGGCAACCTACTGGATAAACGACGCAAGCTGATGGATGCTTGGGCGAGTTATTGCGGCGGATAAGGTGCAGGAGGGGGGCGATGGAGCAAGATTGGTGCCGCTTGAGATCAGTAATTGCTCGCATCGAACAATCCGGCGAACCGAGGGGCGCGGAAACCATCAACCGCATGACCAGTGCTGCGGCATGGTTCCTTGCTCCGTTTTTTGGCTTGTTAATATTTACATTAGCTGGATCAGTGTTGATTGCCATATGTTCTTTATCAGTTCAATCTCTTGGCATGACAACCAAGTATATATATTTGTCATGGCTGGAATGGCCAAAAACTCCTTGGGTATTTTCTGCGCTGACACTGCCTGTATCCTTCGTTCTGCATAGTGCTCAACGAGGGCATTTTATCAAGAGTTGGGCCAACCTGCCTTCAAAGTGCAGTCATCCAGCCATTGATGCTTTTTTCGATGAAATCGCCTGCGGCTATTGGGAGGCGCGATATAGGAACGGCGATACTGTGCCTGCATCGCTGTTCCAGAGCCGTTGGGCGATCCTGTTGCTGCTGGATGAAGATTGGTCAGTATGGCGTGTAGCTGTCAGGGCTGGGTGGAAGGCTTATGCAAAAGGCATCGAGGTTCGCCCGGTCAAATTGCCCGCCCTTAACCCGCAATCTGCACCTGCCCCACAGGGACAGCCTCCCCTCGATGCCACGCCCGATCCCGTCGAATCGGGCCAATCGGAATCCGTCCAGTCTGTCGGTGAATCGGCTACACTGGACACTATCGCGCAGAGTGATTCTAGCGCACGAACACGAGATGAAAGAATTACGTTAGTTGCGGCGTCACTTGATGAGGCAAAAATTGCAAAGCGAGACGTCAAATCTCACCATGTAGCCGAACGCTGGAACAGCACCGATGGGCCGCAGCCCGATATTAGTTCGGTGAGGTCTCTTATGAAAGGGCGGCAGGCTGGTGCGCCTGCAAGATCGAAAATCGACGCGCCTACGAAACGGAATTGAATTGAAACGACGTTTTAAGGTCGGCTGACAACTCAATTTATCCGCATCATCCGTTGCGCATCCTCTCACACAAGGATGATACGCAATGCACCAATCCGATCCGCCTACCTTGCTGCCGACCATCGAGGATGTGATGCAGCGCACCGGCTATCGTAGCCGCTCTACAATTTACCGTCTCGTTTCACGGGGCCTCTGCCCGAATCCAGTCGTCATAGGGGGTGGGCGCG
>JAITWR010000047.1 GCA_031285165.1 Novosphingobium sp. | reverse complement strand
GCCGGCAGCGCGCTTTACGCCTGCGGCTCCTATGCGATCAACGTCTTCGCCGGCTCGTTCCTGATCCGCGTCCACGGACTCAGCGCCACCGAGGCCGGCCTGGCTTTCGGCCTGGCTTTCGGGCTCGGCGGCATCGCCGGCACGTTCCTCGGCGGCGTGCTGGCCGATGCGCTGGGCCGGCGTGATCCGCGCTGGCGGCTGCTCGTGCCGGCGCTCGGCCAGCTATTGTCCCTGCCCGCGGCGCTCGGCGCCTGGCTGGTGCCCGATGTCGGGCTTGCGATCGCCCTGCTGGCGCTGACCTATATCCTCGGCCTGTTCTACTACGCCCCCACTTTCGCCGCCGCGCAGCAGCTCGCCGCCGGGCATGAGCGGGCGACGGCAAGCGCGCTGCTGCTGTTCTGCCTGACGCTGATCGGCTCGTCGGTCGGCCCGCTGGCGGTCGGCTGGACCAGCGACCGCCTCGCCCCGCAATACGGCCCGCAGGCGCTGCGCTATGCCCTGTGCCTGATGGGCATCACGATCCTGTGGTCCGCCTGGCACTTCCACCTGGCCGCCCGCGCCCTCGGCCCGGACCTGGAGCAGAGCGGGCGGGGATGAGCCGGGGTATTCCCCTCGCAAGGGGGTGGGTGGGGGCGGGATTGCTATTTATGAGATATCGTGGCTCTTATCCGGTTTGACAGCACGGCTTCGCGCGGTCATCTATCTGCCGGCAATAGCCGGCGCGGGCTGCGCTGCCGGCGGGAGGGTGGAGGCTGATCATTCCATGGAAATGAAGGGCGAGCAGAGAATCGTGGCGCCGCGCATGCGCGTATGGGAAGCGCTGAACGATCCCGAAGTCCTGCGGCAGTGCATCCCCGGCTGCCAGTCGCTCGAGAAAGTCTCCGACGATCGCTTGCAGGCCATCGTCGAGATCAGGATCGGGCCGATCGGCGCGCGCTTCAACGGGGCGGTGACGATTTCCGATGCCGATCCGCCTGCAAGCTATACGATCAGCGGCGAAGGCCAGGGCGGCACTGTCGGCAGCGCCAGGGGCGGAGCCAGAGTCCGGCTTGCCGAAGTCGATGGCGGCACGCTGCTGTCCTACGAGGTCGAGGCACAGGTCGGCGGGCGGCTTGCCCAGCTCGGCGGCCCGATCATCGATGCGACCGCGAAGCAGCTTGCCGGCCGTTTCTTCACCCGGTTCGGTGAAGCGGTCGCAGCGCCGGCAGAGGTTCCGCCCGCTGCCGCGCCCCATGCCGCCGCTCCGGCCGCCGCGCCGCAATATGCCCCATCCCCGGCCGCCCCTGCCCCCGCCGCCCGCGCCTCTGCGCCCTGGGGCTGGGTCGTCGCGATCGCGCTGGCGCTGCTGGCCGGCTACGGCATGGGCGTGAAACAGGTGGACGCCGGCTGGGCGCTGCTCGTCGTCCTGCTCGTGCTGGTCGCGGTCACGGCCGGCTACGAGGCCGGCAAGCGCAGCGGAGGCCCGGCATGAAGGCGGCGCCGTTCGACTATGTCGCGCCCGGCAGCGTCGCCGAAGCGCTCGACACGCTGGCCGAGGCCGGCGGCGGCGCCACGCTGCTGGCTGGCGGGCAAACGCTGATGCCGCTGCTGGCGCTGCGCATGAGCCAGCCGTTCATCATCGTCGACATCAACCGGATCGAGGGCATCCGCGGCATCGGCCACACCGCCGACAGCACCCGCATCGCCGCCGGCACGCGCCAGGCAGTCGCGCTGGCGGACCCGCAACTCGGCGCTGCGCAGCCGGTGTTCATCCGGGCGCTGGGCCATGTCGGCCACCACCAGACCCGCAACCGGGGCACGATCGGCGGCTCGGTTTCGCTGGGCGAGCCGGCGGCCGAAATGCCCGCCGCCGCCGTAGCGCTGGGCGCCGAGATCGAAATCCATTCGCGCGATCGCGGCATGCGGCGAGTCAGGGCCGAGGACTTCTATTTCGGCCCCTACATGACCGCGCTCGAGCCCGACGAACTGGTGACAGCGATCCATTATCCGCGCTGGCCTGCGGACACGCTCACCGTGTTCCGCGAAGTGGCGCAGCGGCCGGGCGACTTCGCGCTCGTCGGGCTGGTCGGTGCGGTCCATGTCGCAAACGGCAAAGTCGCGCGCGCGGGCCTGGCCTGGTTCGGCATGGGGCCGACGCCGATCAGGGCGCGGCAGGCCGAAGCGGCGCTGCTCGGCACTGCGGCGGGGAGCATCGACTGCCGGGCGATCGCCGAGCTGGCAGTCGCGGACACCGCGCCTTTCGACGACAGCCATGCGACATCCCATTACCGGCGCAGTGTCGGCCGCCGCGTGTTCGCGCGGACGCTGGACGAGGCGCTCAAGACAAGGCAGGCGGCATGAGCGAGCATGCGATCGAAGTAACCGTCAACGGCCAGCGCGTCGGCGCGCGAGTCGAGGCGCGGCGGACGCTGGGCGATTTCCTGCGCCTCGACGCCGGTTTCACCGGCACACACCTGGGCTGCGAGCATGGCGTCTGCGGCGCCTGTACGGTGATCGTGGACGGCCTGGCCGTACGGTCCTGCCTGATGCTGGCGGTTCAGGCCGACGGTGCCGAGGTGACGACCATTGAGGGACTGGCCGCGCCCGACGGCACGCTGAACCCCGTGCAGCAGGCGATGCGCGACAACCATGCGCTGCAATGCGGGTTCTGCACGCCCGGCGTGGTCTGCACGATGACCGCGGTTATGGCCGATGGTGAAACCACCAAGGATGGGCTGATCGCCGCGATGTCGGGCCATATCTGCCGCTGCACCGGCTATCAGGGCATCCGCCGCGCCATTCGCCAACTGACCGGCAATGCCGGGCCTGCGGGAGAACACGCGTGAACGCCCCCAAAATCGATCCGGGCCTCGGCGTCGGCGCGCAGCGCTATATCGGCAAGCGCGTGCCCCGCAAGGAAGATGGCCGGCTGCTGACCGGCAAGGGCACTTTCGTCGACGATGTCGTCGTGCCCGGCATGCTGCATTGCGCTTTTCACCGCAGCACCATCGCCCGCGGCCGGATCAGGACGATCGACACGTCGGCCGCCAGGAGCCTGCCCGGCGTCCACGCGGTGCTCACCGCCGGGGACATCGACGCGATCAGGATCGAGGTGCTGACCTTCTTCTTCACCCCGTCCGAAGTGCCGGTGCCGCTGCTGGCGCGGGAGCGCGTCTCCTATGTCGGCGAGCCGGTGGTGCTGGTGGTCGCGGACGACCGCTATCTGGCGGAAGATGCCGCCGGCCTCGTCACTGTCGACTACGAGGAAGAAGATCCGGTCGTCACGATCGCCGATGCGCGCACCGGCCCGCCGGTGCACCCCGCGACCGAATCGAACGTCGCGCAGGTCATGGGCATCGAGGACGACGAGGAATTGCAGGAACTGCTGGCCGGGGCGCCGCACACGGTGACTTGCAATTTCACCCACCAGCGCATCTCGCAAGCGCCGCTGGAAACGCGCGGGCTGGTCGTCACCCGGCAGGGCGACGAGGAACTGCTGCTTTATATCACCTGCCAGAGCCCGCACCACGTCATGCGCTACATGCAACTGGCGCTGGGCCTGCCCAACCTTTCGATCCGCGTCATCGCCAAGGATGTCGGCGGCTCGTTCGGTCTCAAGAATCACGCCTGGAAGGAGGAACTGGCAGTCATCGCCGCCTCGCTCGTGCTCGACCGGCCGCTCAAATGGATCGAGGACCGGTTCGAGGCGCTGACCGCGTCGAACCAGTGCCGCGAGCAGGAAATGACACTCAGCGTCGGCTTCGACAAGGACGGCAGGATGCTGGGCGCTTTCGCCGACTATGGCGTCAACAACGGCGCTTACCCGATGGGTGCCGATGCCAATGTCGCGGCCCATGCCTTCATGTGGGTAGCCTATCGCATGCCCTGTCCGGGCTTCATCACCCGCGCCTGGTACACCAATACCAACGGCCTTGCCGCCTATCGCGGCCCCTGGGCGATCGAGACGCTGACTCGCGAGGTGCTGCTGGACGTTGCCGCGCGCAGGATCGGCATCGACCCGGTCGACATCCGCCGGCGCAACCTGCTGACCCAGGCGGAATTGCCGGTAACGACGCCGATGGGCATGGTGATCGACGACATCACCCCTCTGGAATGCCTGGAGAAGCTGGTCGCCGGGATCGATATCCCGGCTTTCCGCAAGGAACAGGCGGAAGCGCGCAAGGCGGGCCGCTATCTCGGCCTCGGCATTGCCGCCTATGTCGAGCCGACCGCCTCGGCCGGATCGATGGCGCCGATGACGGGCGAACTGGCGCAAGTCCGCATCGAGCCGACCGGCAAGGTCACTGCGCTGATGAGCACCCATTCGCAGGGCCACGGCACCCAGACGACGATGGCCCAGGTCATCGCCGACCAGCTCGGCGTGCCTTACGAGGACGTGACGGTGTTCGAGGGCGACAGCTCGCGCGGCGGCTTCGCCCCCGGTGCGGCGGGCAGCCGCCAGGGCGTGATCGGCGGCGGCGCCTCGATGAAAGCGGCGCAGATCCTGAAGGACAAGGTGAAGCGCGTTGCCGCGCACCTGCTCAACGCCAACCCGGAAAGCGTCAGCATCGAGAACGGCATGGTCCATGTCGCCGGCGCCGGGGAAATGACGCGCAGCCTCAAGGAGATCGCCGAGATCGCCTATGGCGAGCCGCACCGCATGCCGCCGGAGATGGAGATGGGGCTGGAAGCGCAGTACCGCTATCAGCCGCCGCCGATGACTTGCGCCAGCGCGGCCAACGCCTGCTTCGTCGAAGTCGATGCCGAAACCGGCTTCGTCAAAATCCTGCGCTGGGTGACCAGCGAGGACTGCGGCGTGCTGATCAACCCCGCCGTGGTCGAAGGCCAGGTCGCGGGCGGTCTGGCGCAGGGCATCGGCATGGTTCTGCTCGAGGAGATGCCTTACGATGCGCGCGGCAATCCGACGGCGGCGACTTTCAAGGACTACCTGATGCCGACGATATTCGACGTGCCGGACTTCGAATATATCCACGCCAACACCCCGGCAAAAAACGAAGGCGGCTTTCGCGGCGTTGGCGAGGGCGGTGCGATCATCGGCCCGCCGACGCTGGTGAACGCCATCGCCGACGCGCTGGCGCCGTTCGGCGAGATCCCGCTGAACCTGCCGCTGACGCCGTCGAAACTGATGGACGTGATCGAGGGGCGCACCGCTGCGCAGGCGGCCGCACCGGCACCCGCACCTGCTGTTGTCGTGCCGGCTGCTGCGGAACCCGCTGCTCCGGCCGCGCCGCAGGCGATCGACGGCACCTGGCAGATGACCATGGACACACCGATGGGCGCGCAGGAGATGACCGGCCGCTTCCAGACTGCGGGCGAAGTGCTGACCGGCGTGCTCGAAA
>JAITWR010000026.1 GCA_031285165.1 Novosphingobium sp. | reverse complement strand
TCGTCGATCACGGTGACGCCCGGCGCGCCGACGCGCTCGCCGATGCGGCCGGAGAAAGCGCTGGTGCCCTTGCGGTTGAAATCGCCTTCGAGGCCATGGCCGACCGCCTCGTGCAGCAGTACGCCGGGCCAGCCGGGGCCGAGCAGGACGGTCATTTCCCCCGCCGGCGCATCGACGCTGTCGAGATTGGTCAGCGCCTGGGCCAGAGCGGTGTCGACCGCGCGGTTCCAGTTGGCGGGGTCGAACAGGTCGTCGTAGAGCCAGCGGCCGCCCATGCCGAAGCTGCCGGTTTCCCGCCGCCCGTTGCTTTCGGCGACGATGCCGACGTTGAGCCGCACCAGCGGGCGGATGTCGGTGGCAATGAAGCCGTCGGCGCGGACGATCTCGACCACCGACCAGCTACCGGAAAGGCTTGCCGAAACCTGGGCAACGCGCGGGTCGCGGGCGCGGGCGGCGGCGTCGATCGTTTCGAGCAGCCTGACCTTTTCGGCGAAAGGCACGGCGTCGAGCGGCGAGGCGTCGGTATAGAGGTGGCGGTTGGACAGGCGCGGCGGCGCGGCCGGCACGCCTTTTGCGGGATCGAGCAGTTGCAGCGTTTCACCGGCGCGGCGGATCGCGGCGGCCGAAATCTCGTTGGCATGGGCAAAGCCCGTCATCTCGCCCGAAACGCCGCGCAGGCCGAAGCCCGCATCGCGCGAATAGTCGGCAGTCTTGAGCCGGCCATCGTCGAAGCCGAAGCTCTCCGCAGCGATGAACTGGAGATAAAGCTCGCCATCGTCGCATTTCGCCAGCGTCTCATGGGCGAGCGCCTGGGCCTCCTCGGGGGAAAGCCGGCCGGAACGATAGAGCAGCGAGCGGGGATCGGTGATGGCGGTCATGCGATCGATATAGGCGCTTTCGGACCGCGCGCCAGCGGCAACGTGCAGGCTTCATACAGGCTTTCCCGCGCCTGCCGGAGTCTGCCCGGCAGGCTAGCGGCACTCTCCCCGGTTCCTAGTGCCCGCTGCCCGTGAGCACGAAGCGGCGGTCGCAATAGCTGCACTCGACATAGCCTTTCCCGTCGATTTCCAGCCAGACGCGCGGATGGCCGAGCGCTGCCGGCTTGCAGGCCCCTGCGGCGCGGATGTCGCTCGCGCCGTCGCAGCTTACGCGGCGGGAATCGGTATGGACGGTCTCGGGAGGCTGGATCATGCACTGCCGATATCAAACGCGCCACGGCTTTTCCAGCCGCAGAATCGGCGGCGGAGCGGACAGCCGGAACGCCCGCTCTTTACCCGCGGGCGATCCTGTCCCAAGGAAGCGGAATGAGCGAAGGCCCTCCCGCGATTTCGATCCGCAATCTCGTCAAGCGCTATGCTTCCGGCGGTGAGGGGCCGGGCAAACTGGCGCTGGACGATGTCAGTTTCGACGTGCCGCAAGGCGGCATTTTCGGCCTGCTCGGCCCCAACGGCGCGGGCAAGTCGACGCTGATCAACACGCTTGCCGGCCTTGTCAGGAAAACTTCGGGCACGGTCGAGATCTGGGGCTTCGACATCGACCGGAACATGCGCAATGCCAAGCGGTCGATCGGCATCGTCCCGCAGGAAATCGTCTTCGATCCGTTCTTCACCCCGTTCGAGGTGCTGGAGAACCAGGCCGGCCTCTACGGCGTGGCCAGGCCCTTGCGCCGCAGCATGGAACTGCTGCGCGCGGTGCGTCTGGAGGACAAGGCCGGCTCCTATGCCCGCACCCTGTCGGGCGGCATGAAGCGGCGGCTGCTGGTGGCCAAGGCCATGGTCCATTCGCCCCCGGTGCTGGTGCTCGACGAGCCCACCGCCGGCGTCGATGTCGAGCTGCGACGCCAGCTCTGGGAACTGGTCGGCGAGATGAACGGCCAAGGCGTGACAGTGGTTCTGACCACCCATTACCTCGAGGAAGCCGAGGAACTGTGCGACCGCATCGCGATCATCGACCGCGGCAAGCTCATCGCCAACCAGCCGACCCGCGAACTGGTCGGCATGGCGCGCGAGAAAGTCGTCGTGCTCACTCTGGACCGTGAGATCACCGCGGCGCCTTCGCATCCGGCTTTCCTCAAATGCGGGATCACGGGCGAGCGCACGCTGGAGATCACTTACGACAAGGACCGCACCAATGCCGGAGAAGTGCTGGCACTGGTCCAGGGCCAGGGCTTCGCCATCGTCGACGTGACGACGCGGGAAGCGGATCTGGAGGACGTGTTCGTCTCGCTGACGAGCGCGGTGACATGATGGCGGAATCTGTATAGGCCACGACACCTGTAGCATGATGGAGCGCCGGCGCATGAATGTTCAACGCGGCAGACTGGTCAGCGGCGGAAGGCTGCAAGTCCGCCCGTACCGCGACGCGATCGCGGAAGTGCAGGCACGATTTCGCGCGCACCGCCCGCCGCACCTGTCGATGCCGGGGGCCGTCGATGCCTTCATTGCCGAACGACGGGCCGAAGCGGAAAGGGAATAGAGCCGATGCCCGTAAGCGGCGACGTTCTCGATACATCGGCCTCGCCGGCCCCTGTTCCCGGCGAACTGGTCCGATAAGGTGGATGGACAAGAACAACACATGATGCACGATGTCGTCATCGTCGGCTCGGGCGCGGCGGGCCTTACCACGGCGCTGGCCCTGGCCGGAAAGCTCAGGGTTCTGGTGCTGGCCAAGGGATCGCTCACCGGCGGCTCGACCGCCTGGGCGCAGGGCGGCATCGCCGCCGTGCTCGATGCCGGCGACACGTTCGAGGACCACATCCGCGATACCATGGTGGCGGGCGCCGGGCTCAACCGGACGGAGACAGTCGAATACGTCATCGAGCGGGCGCCGCACGCGATTGACCGGCTGATCGGGCTCGGCGTGCCGTTCAACACCGAAGGGCCGAGCCTTCACCTCACCCGCGAGGGCGGCCATTCGCACCGCCGCATCGTGCATGTCGACGATGCTACCGGCTGGGCGGTGCAGTCCGCGCTGCTCAAGGCGGCCGAGGCGCATCCCGATATCACGCTGCTGCCGGGGCGGGCCTGCATCGATCTCATCACCGGGCGGCACGAGCTGCGCTATTCCGGGTCCGGCCGGGTCTGGGGCGTCTATGCGCTCGACGAGGCGACCGGGCGGGTCGAAGCGCATACCGCGCGCGCCACCGTGCTGGCGACGGGCGGGGCGGGGCGCTGCTACCTTTTCTCCACCGCTCCCAGAGGGGCGACCGGCGACGGCATCGCCATGGCCTGGCGCGCGGGCGCGCGCGTTTCCAACATGGAAATGATGCAGTTCCACCCGACCTGCCTCTACAACCTGGATGTCAAGAATTTCCTCGTCACCGAAGCGGTGCGCGGCGAAGGCGGGCGTCTGACCATCCCGCCCGGCCATCCCGGCGCCGGCACCCGTTTCATGCCGGGCTTCGACGAGCGCGCCGAACTGGCCCCGCGCGATATCGTGGCACGGGCGATCGACCACGAGATCAAGCGGCTCGGCCTCGACTATGTCCATCTCGATATCAGCCACCAGCCCGCGGATTTCGTGAAAGGCCATTTCCCGACGATCTGCGACAAGCTCAAGAGTCTCGGCATAGACATGACGCGGCAGGCGATCCCGGTCGTCCCGGCGCAGCACTATACCTGCGGCGGCATCCTCATCGACCTTGCCGGCCGCACCGACCTGCCCGGCCTCTACGCGGTGGGCGAATGCACCGAAAGCGGCCTGCACGGCGCCAACCGCCTCGCGTCGAACTCGCTGCTGGAATGCTTCGTTTTCGGCGAGGCCGCCGCCGCTGACATTCTCGACCGCTGGGATGCCTTCGACGCACCGCCGCCGGTGCGGCCCTGGGACGAAAGCCGTGTCACCAATTCGGACGAGGAAGTCATCATCAAGCAGAACTGGACCGAGATCCGCCGGTTCATGTGGAACTATGTCGGCATCGTGCGCACGACCAAGCGGCTCGAACGCGCGCAGCACCGCATCCAGATGCTGACCGGAGAAGTCGAGGACTATTACGGCCACTTCCGCGTCAGCACCGACCTGATCGAGCTGCGCAACCTGTTGCAAAGCGCGGACCTGATCGTCCGCTCGGCACTGAAGCGGCGGGAAAGCCGCGGGCTTCACTACACGCTCGATTTCCCGCACATGCTGCCGGTCGCGCGCGATACGGTGCTGGTGCCGTGACCGGCCAGCCGGAACGGCGGACAGGCTGAAAGCGCGTTTCGTAACAGACGCGGACAAGCGACAGGAGAAGGAACATGCGGCTCACCGGAAGAACTGCCCTGGTCACGGGATCGTCGCAGGGGATCGGCAAGGCCATCGCCCTGCGCCTCGCCGCGGACGGCGCCGGGGTCGTGGTCCATGCGCGCAGTGCCGAAAAGGCAGAGCCGGTGGCCGAACTGATCCGCGCGCGGGGCGGCACGGCCGATGTCGTGCTGGGCGACCTTGCCGCAGGCGATACCGCCCTGCGCGTGGTGCAGGATGCCTTCGCCGTGCATGGCGGGCTCGACATCCTGGTGCTCAACGCCGGCGGCGGCAGTCAGGGCCTTGCCGCGAACCTTTCCGTCGAGACGATCGACCGCACGCTCGCTTTCAACCTGCGCGCGACGATTCTGGCAACTGCCGAATTCGCCCGGCTGACCGACAGCCCTCATGGCCGCGTGATCTTCATCTCGTCGGGCATGGCAACGCATCCCGCGCCCGGCGTCTCGGTCGGCGCCGCGGCCAAGGCCGGTTCGGAAGCGTTCATCCGTTCGGCGGCGCAGGAACTGGGCGAGCGCGGCATCACCTGCAACTCGGTCGCGCCCGGCTGCACCCGGACCGAAATGATCGCCGGCCAGACCTGGCCCGATCAGGTGCCGCCCTGGACAGCGCTGCGCCGGCTGGGCGAGCCCGAGGATATCGCCGATGTCGTCGCCTTCCTCGCCAGCGACGAGGCGCGCTGGCTGACCGGCCTCACCATCGCCGCGAACGGCGGCCTCGTCACCACGGCCGCCAATATCCTGGCACGCGCGCGATAGGGGAACGAAGCGGATAAGCGGAACCGCTTTGTCCTCCCGCCCTCGTTCCCTTCTTCGTCCCCCCCTTCTCCCTTCCTCGTCACCCTGAACTTGTTTCAGGGTCCATCGGGCGTCTTACACCTGAGGCCGCCGGGTTGGCGGAGAGATGGACCCTGAAACAAGTTCAGGGTGACGAAGATGGAACGGGCGCGGGGCGAGTGGTGCCGATGCCATGGCCGCCCGCGCTATGCCGTGAAGGAGCGCACGCGCACCTGCACTTCGCGGCCGGTGATGGTCAGTTCGTTGAAGCCGGGCGGAGTCGTGCGCAGGCGGCGCGACAGGGTGCCCGCGCCGATCATTCGCACCGGCCCGGCGGCGGTTTCGTGCGTGCGGTCGAAAGCATCGTGGACATGGCCCGAAAGCACCGCCAGCACCCGCCGCCGGGCCAGGGCCTCCAGCGCCCGCGCGCCGCCGCGGGTCAGCGCCGTGCCGCGCGTGCCGGCCTCGGTCAGCGGATGATGCGCGGCGACAAGCACCCGCGCACCCGCCGGCAGGGCATCGATCCGCGCCAGCGTGGCGGCCAGCGCCGCGCCCGATACCCGGCCTTTCGACCAGTTCAGCCGCCACTGCGCTGCTGCCGTCGTTTTCAGCGGGACGATCGCCAGATCGGCCGGCGCCAGCCCGTCCAGACCCGCCCCGCTGCCGATCCGTGCCTGCATCGCGCGAAAGCGGCGGCAGGGATCGATGAACCGCTCGGCCAGGTTGAAATAGGGCATATCGTGATTGCCGATGCCGACCGTGACCGGCGCCCGCAGCCCGCCGATCCATGCCGCCGCGCGGGCGAATTCGCCGTGCCGCGCCCGCATGGTGAGATCGCCGGTGATCGCCACCGCCGCTGGCGCCTCCTGCGCGATGCACCGTTCGGCCCAGGCCAGCGCGGCGGTATCCTCCAGCCCGAAATGGATGTCGCTGAGATGGAACAGCCGGAGCGGCCCGGACTGGTTCATCGCGGACTGGTCCATCACAGGCGGCCCGCCAGGATCAGCCAGACGGCCAGGCCGTTGACCGCGCTGTAGAAGGCATAGCCCCAGGCCCAGGTCGCCGAACCGGCATCGACCATCAGCATCGATCCCAGCAGCACGAGGAACTCCACCCCCAGGCCGAACCGGCCGCCGGGCAGGTGCATGAACCAGGGCATATGCCCCAGCAACGGATGCCCGCTTTCGAGCACCGCCTTGTGCATCGCGAAATTGGCGATGCCGAGCAGAAAGAGCAGGACGATGGCCATGGCGTCGCCGCTATGTAAGCCCTGCCCGCCGCCTTGGCCAGCGGGGGCGGGGC
>JAITWR010000126.1 GCA_031285165.1 Novosphingobium sp. | reverse complement strand
CCCTCGATCCGCGACGACATCGTTCGCTACGCCGACCTGGAAGGCGACGACAAGATCGGCTGCGCGGGTACGATCGAGGCTTACGTGAGGGGCCTGTCCTGAGCCGGATGATTCGATAAACCAATGAGTAGGGGAGAAAAGATGAACAGATACGACAGGCGCGGCGGGCAATGGCTGCGCGCGGCGCTGGGGACGGCTTCGCTGCTTGCCATGTGCGGGGCGCCGGCGGCTTTTGCCCAGGCGGCGCCGGATGCCGGGCGCCCGGCCATCGACACCGGCGAGATCATCGTCACCGCGCGCAAGCAGCAGGAATCGATCCTGAAAGTGCCGGTGGTCGTTACCGCGGTTCAGGGCGAGAAGCTCGATACGCTCGGCGCCACTGAGATTATGGACCTGCCCAAGCTCGTTCCCGGCCTTGCGCTGTCGCGCGGCGTCCTCTCGAACGGGCTGTTCGTCTCGCTGCGCGGCGTCGGGACATCCTCGCTCGATTCCGGCATCGACCAGTCGATCTCGCTGAATATCGACGGGCTGACGTTCACGCAGGGCCTGGCTTTCGCCAGCGGCATGTTCGACCTTGCGCAGATCGAGGTCATGAAAGGCCCGCAGGCCCTGTTCTATGGCAAGGCGAGCCCGGGCGGCGTGATCTCGATGCGCACGGCCGATCCGACCGACAGGCTCGAAGTGATGCTGCGGGGCGGCTATGAATTCGAGGCTCGGGAGCGTCGCGTCGAGGCGGTCCTGTCCGGTCCGTTGAGCGACACGCTGCTGGCGCGCCTGGCCGGCAACTATGCGGCGGCGGACGGCTATTTCATCAACGTGTCCGATCCGCAGCCGGGAACGGGGGCCTTGCCGCCGGCCGATCGCCGCCAGTCACGGGCGCGCAACTATCATCTGCGCGGGACGCTGCTGTGGAAGCCGGTCGATAATTTCAGCGCGCGGCTGAAAGCCAACATCGTTCGGGACGACTATGTGAATCCCGAAGGCGCGCAGCTCGGCAGTTGTCCGCAAGGCCCCGGTCTGGTGCTGCCGCCGCGCAACATCGCCTTCATCGGCGGGGACGACTGCAAGCTTAACCGCAGCGTCAGCAGCCCCTATGCCGATCCGGCGGCGTTTCCGGGCATCACCAACAATGGCGTCCCTTACAACCGGACCACCCAGAAGTACGGCTCGCTCGAACTCAACTACGATCTGACGCCGCAGTTGTCGCTCAATTCGACCACCGGATACTACCGTATGCGGTCGAGCAACCTGTACCTTCCCAGCGCCTATGGCGCGGGGCCGCCGCAAGCTCCGTCCAACCGCTTCGGCCGCAAGGATTTCACCCAGGAATTGCGCCTCAGCAGCAGCTTCGATGGTTCGGTGAACTTCATCGCCGGCGGTTTCTACCAGGATGCGTGGGTCTATGATCGCATCATCACCATCGGCAATCAGGCCCTCGGCTTCGGCTCCATCCGCGCCGACGGCGAAACGATGATGCGGATCAAGGCCTATTCGCTGTTCGGCCAGGTCCGCTGGAACATCACGTCCGATCTGGAACTGGCCGGCGGTGCGCGCTGGACCGACGAGAAGCGCAGCCAGGCAGTGAGGAACAATCTGACGGGGGCGGCGGTAGATACCATAACCGACGGCATCAGCGCCCGGAACGTCGCGCCCGAAGTCACCCTGACTTACACGCCGACGCAGAATCTGACCGTGTTCGGCGCCTACAAGGTCGCCTATAAGTCGGGCTCTTTCGCGATCGGCACGGTGCCGCTGGCGACCGTCGACAACTCCTTCGGCGACGAAAAGGTTGAAGGCGGCGAGATCGGTGTGAAGGCGCGGCTGCTGGACCGTCAGCTTCAGGCCAACATCGCCGGCTATTACTACAAGTATTCCGGCTTGCAGGTCGGTGCGATCGTGGCACCCTCGGACCCGACCGCACTGCCGATCAACCGCATCATCAATGCCGGTGCGGCCCGCACTTACGGCATCGATTTCGACGCCGTCTTCCGGCCGCGTGATATCGAAGGGCTGGAAATCAACCTCTCGGCAAGCTGGAACAACGGGAAATTCACCCAACTCGAAGGCGTGCCCTGCTGGGTGGGGCAGACTGTCGCGCTCGGATGCGACCAGATCTTCGCGCGCAACGCCAACCAGACGCCGCCCGGCCCGGCCGGGGCGGTCCTGGTCAACGGACAGTACGGCTTCTACACCGCGCAGCAGGATCTGTCGGGGCTGCCGCTGATCCGTGCGCCGCAGTTCCAGGCCAATTTCGGCTTCAACTATGAAATGCCGGTCGCTTCCGGGTACAAGCTGGTGTTCAGCAACAGCAACCAGTTCTCCACCCGGATGATGCGTTTTCTGGCGATCAACCGCCCCGATAACGACAACTTCCAGGAATCGTTCATCAAGGTCGATGCCAGCGTTGCATTGCGCGGGCCGAACGATCGCTGGGAGATTGCGCTGATCGGCAAGAACATCAACGACAAGATCACCGCGGGCATCTGCTCCGCCGGCAACTATGCCGGCGGCCTTGCCGTCGTCCCGGCGATCACCGGCGGCACCACCAGCGGCGCGGCCGGGCTCGGCCAGACCAACTGCTTCCCCGAACGGGGCCGCTCGGTCTGGATGCGCCTGACGCTTCGGCCGTTCAACTGAAGGCGGGCGCGCGCTGGCGATGGGGGGATGAGCCCGTGACAGTCGGGGGGAGGACCGCTTTTGCCAAAGGCGATCGGGGCATGGGATCGTTCCGGTTCGGATTGAACCGGAACGACTCTAGGCGATTTCGCCGGCGTCGGCCAGGAGCGTGCTGCCGGTCATGAACATCGCCATGTCGGACGCCGCGAACAGGACTGCGCGGGCGATGTCGTCGGGCACGCCGACGCGGCCGAGCCGCGAGTTGAGCGTGGCCGCGATCTCGCTGCGCACGCGGTCCGGCAGTTCGGCGAGCGCGGCCGCATTGCCTTCGGTCTCGCAGTAGGTCGGCGCAACGCCGAGCACGCGGATGTCGTGCGGGGCAAGCTCGATCGCAAGCTGACGGACGAGCCCGCGCACACCGTGCTTGGATGCCGCATAGGCGGAAATGCCGGGCGCGATGCCGGCAAAGCCGGCGGTTGAAGCCACGTTGATCAGGACGCCGCCCCGTCCGGCCGCGATCATCCGCCGCGCCGCCTCGCGGCAGCCGGCGAACATGCCGCGCAAGTTGACCGCCATGACCCGGTCCCAGGCCTCGTCGGTCATTTCGAGCAGCGGGATGTTCGGGTACAGCCCCGCATTGTTCACCCAGATGTCGAGCCCGCCGAGGTTCTTCCCGGCCAGGTCCGCGGCGGCGATGATCGAGGCCGTGTCGGTCACGTCGAGCCGGGCGGCGATCACTTTGCCGTGATAGCGGTCGGCCAGTTCGGCAGCGGCCGCCTCGGCCGGTCCGACCTTGAGATCGCCGATGAGGACCGAGGCCCCGGCTTCGGCGAGGCGGCGCGCCATCGCCTTGCCGAGCCCCTGCGCGCCGCCGGTGACGACGGCGGTGCGGCCCTTGAGCGAGATGAGATCGGCCAGCGCGACCTGCGAGACGTCGGCGACAGCCATCGTCAGGCTTCCCGTCCGGCATCGCCGAAGGGAATGACCCCGTCGGCGTAGTCGATGTCGCCGAGGACGATATTGGTGTTCATCGCTTCGCCCGCCACACGCTCCCGCAGCACGAGCCTGTCGTGCCACGGCGAATCGGGATGATCGTCCATCAGCGGGCCTGCCTCGAAGCCCAGCCCGGCCAGCCGCGCCTTGTGCGCATCGAGATCCTTCACGCCGAAGACCACCGAGGTCACGCCTTCGCCCCTGGTTTCGAGTTCGCTCCACAGCCAGGAATTGAAATCGGTGCGCTCTGCCATCGGCGCGACGACCTCAAGCCCGGCTTCCCAACTGATGCACATGGTAAAACCCATGTCCCGGCGTGCGAAGCGGGTGAGCCTGGCGCCGGTCAGCTTTTCCAACCGGGCGACATTGGCATCGAGATTTTCCGGCCGCGAAAGCCAGGCGACGTGATCGACGTGATTGATGAACTTCTGCATGACTGTCTCCCGGCGCCGGTCAGAACATCACCGCACCGCCTTCGACGCCGATCGTCTGCCCGGTCACGAAATTGGCTTCGTCGCTTGCCAGGAAGATCGCGGTCGGCGCGATGTCTTCCGGCGTGCCGAACCGGCCCATCGCGACTTTCGCAAGCTCCAGGTCGTAAGTGCCCGAATCCTCAAGATACCAGATCGACTTGGGGGTCAGCGCCGAAGGCAGGATGGTGTTCACCCGGATGCCCAGCTTGCCCCATTCGCGCGCCGCCGTCCTGGTCAGCGCGCGGATCGCCTCCTTGCTTGCGGCATAGGCGAGAAAGCCGGGCTCGCAGCGGATGCCATAGCTCGATCCCATGTTGATGATCGAGCCGCCGCCCTGTGCCTTCATATGCGGGAAGCATAGCTGCATGAGCTGGAGCGAGCCGAAGAACGCCGACTGGAAATCGACGGTGCAATTCTCTTCCATCGCGGGATCCTCGATTGCCAGGAAGTCGGTGAACGTGTGGGCGTTGTTGACCAGCGCATCGATCCGGCCCCATTCGGCGATGGCGCGCGCGACGGTCATGGCCGCGTGTTCCCTGTTGCCGGCGAGCGCTTCGAGCGCGATCGCGGTGCCGCCCGCCGCCTCGATCTTCGCCACGACCTCGTCGAGCTTGCTCCTGGTCCGGCCGGTGACGATCACTCTGGCGCCCTCGCCGGCATAGCCGACGGCGATGGCCTCGCCGATGCCCTGGCCGGCGCCGGTGACGATCGCGACCTTGCCGGCCAGCCGCTTCGCGGACTCGCGCATGAAACTCTCCCGCACCGTTCTGTTCGTCAGGTTGTTAGCCGGGGGCGGAGAAAGGGTCAATGCCCGATTCGCCGCCGGCCGGCTTGACACTGCGCCCGGTCGCTAACAAAGTGCAGCCGCTAACAAAGTGACGATCAAAGATGTCCGGGAGAGGAAGCTGTGAAATTCGGCATCATCGTCAACCGCAGGATGATCGACCCGGCCGCGGGCGATCCTTACGGCAGGCTGTTCAGCTATGTGAACGAGATGGAGGATCTGGGGTACGACCTCGGCTGGTGCGGGCACCACCGGTTCTCCGGGAAGACCGCGTTCGGCGGCGACGAGGCGACCGAGCCTTCGGCGCCCCTGCCGATGCTCGCGGCGCTGCTGGCGCGCACGCGCACGATGAAATTCTGCACGAACATTTTCCTGCTGCCCGCGCGGCACCCGCTGGAAATGGCCGAAGAGATCAACACGATCAACGAGATGGCGAACAACCGCTTCATTCTTGGCGCGGGGATCGGTTACAAGCCCGACGAGTTCGAGAACTGCGGCTGGGATTTCAGGACGCGCGCCAGACGCTTCGAGGAATGCCTCGAGATCCTGCCGCTGGCGATGAAAGGAGAGCCGTTCTCCTACCACGGCAGGCATTTCCGGATCGATGACGTGACCGTCGTGCCGCCGCCGCTGCGCGGGGAAGTGCCGCCGATCTGGATCGGCGCCGTCAGCGACCCGGCGATGCGCCGCGCCGGACGTCTGGGCGATGGCTGGCTGATCAGCTTCGCCGAGCACCTGCTCGAATTGCAGGACAAGATCGCGATCTACAAGGCAATCGCCGCGGAGCATGGCCGCCCCTCGACACTGGCGCTGATGCGCGACGTTCACATCGCACCGTCGCGCGGGCAGCTCGACCCGGATTTCCTGCCGAACATCATCAAGGTCTGGCAAAGCTACGACGCGATCGGCTCGAAAGCCGACCGCGATGCGTTGTCGAGCGAGGTCATGTTCGGCGGCAGGCAGGTCTCGCTGGACGAATTCGCGCCCAACCGCGCCGTCGTCGGATCGCCGGACGACTGCATCCGGGAGATGGAGCGGATTCGCGACATCATCGATCCCGAATGGTTCTTCATCACCCCGACAGGCACCCCCGACCCCGACCGCCAGATCGCCGAACTGCGGCTGTTCGCCAGGGAAGTGATGCCGCACTTCCGCACGGAGTGAGCGCTTCGTCCCGTGGGATGCCGGGGCGCATGGTTCCATTGCAGACCAGATCACGTGCAGGCTCGGCCAATGAAGCTGTGCTATGGCTGGCGGCTTATTATGCACATGAATGAAGATTTACCGGCAAATTGAGAGACGCGCGTGTCACTGACTTTGGAAAATTTTCCTCCGGCTGCGATTCCCGATTACGCAGAGGCGCTGCGTAGCGAGGTGAAGATGTTCATTGCCGGGCAGCTCGGCAATTTGCCGGCGCATATCCGGGCGCGGACCTGGGCAGGTTTTGACGCTGATTTCAGCCGGGCCATGGCAGAACGTGGCTGGATCGGCCTGACTATCCCCCGCGAATACGGTGGCGCCGGCCTCGACGCATTCGCGCGCTTTGTATTGGTAGAAGAATTGCTGGCCGCCGGTGCGCCGGTCGCCGCACACTGGATCGGCGATCGGCAGAGCGCGCCCTTGATCCTGCACTACGGAACCGAAGAACAGCGCCGCAGCTTTCTACCGCGGATCTGCAACGGCGAGTTATTCTTCTGCATCGGCATGAGCGAGCCCAACTCCGGCTCCGACCTCGCCAGCGTGCGGACCCGGGCCGAGCGTGTCGAGGGTGGCTGGAAGCTCAACGGCCAGAAGATCTGGACGACATACGCACACAAGTCCCACTACATGATCGCGCTGGTCCGCACGTCGGGCACTTCCGAGGATCGCCAGAGCGGCCTTTCCCAGTTCCTTGTCGATCTGTCGCTGCCCGGGGTTACGGTCCGGCCGATCATGATCGGGACCGGCGATACCGACTTCAACGAGGTGTTCTTCGAGGACGTGTCGCTGCCCGATGATGCACTGGTCGGGGTCGAGGGAAACGGTTGGAAGCAGGTCAACGCCGAGCTGGCTTTCGAACGCAGCGGGCCCGAGCGAATCTATTCGAGCCTGGTCCTGCTGGACTTGTGGGCAAAGCTGCTCGGACCCGAGCCCGAACCTGGGGACGCCGCCCGTCTCGGTCGGCTCGTTGCCCGGCTGGCGCCGCTACGCGAAATGTCGATAGCGATGACCGCGTTGCTAGCCAGGGGCGCGTCGCCGATCACCGAGGCCGCACTGTTCAAGGACATGGGCACCGAAATCGAGCAGCAGATCCCGTCCGAGATCGCCGATGCGGTGGCCATGCGTCCGGAACTCGCCGCCGATCCCGAGCTGTTGCGGACATTGGCATACCTCATGCAATTCAACCACGTGTTTTCGCTGCGGGGCGGAACCCGCGAAATCCTCCGGGGCATGATCGCAAGGGGGCTCGGCCTGCGATGAACGATGACGACGATTTTCTGGCCGAAGCTTTCCGCCGCCAGCTTGGCGGCACGGTGACTGTAGAAGCCATTCGTGCGATCGAAGGTGGCGCGTCCTGTGTAGAAGTCTGGCGTGACCTCGATGCTTCCGGTTTCGTCGATGCGATGTTGCCTGAAGCGGCCGGCGGCGCCAACCTCGACCTCGCGCAGGCGTTCCCGCTGGTGCAGGCGGCGGGTGAATTCTGCATTCCGGTTCCGTTTGCCGAAACCATGATCGCGCGCGCCATACTGGCCGCGCATGGCGCCTCGATTCCTTCAGGGGTGCCGATCGTCCTGGCCGCACCTTCGCCAACGATCCCGGGTGCCAGGCTGGTTCACCATGCGTTGATTGCGTCATCCGGAGTCCCCACCCTGGTTGTCGCGACCGGCAGGGGCGACGACGTGTTTGGCACCGGCGGCGCTACCGCGATCGATCCCGGCGATGTGCTGGCCACGCTACCCGGCGATACCGATACCGTGATGCTCGCGGCGGCTGCCGTTGCGTCGGGTCTGATGGCCGGAGCGATGGCGCGGGTGCTGGAAATGTCGTTGCGCCATGCCGGTGAGCGCCAGCAGTTCGGCCGCTCGCTCGGAAAGTTCCAGGCGATCCAGCAGCAGCTCGCAGTGCTTGCCGAACAAGTGCTGTCGACACAGGTTGCCGCGCGCAATGCATTTGCTGGCAGTGCGTTCGATCCCGTGCGGGTGGCGGCGGCCAAGTGCCGCGCCAATGAGGCTGCGGGACTTGTCTGCAACATCGCACACGCCATCCACGGCGCCATCGGCGTGACGGCGGAATTCGACCTGCAACTCTACACCCGGCGCATCAAGCAATGGCAACTGGCATTCGGCTCGGAAAGCTACTGGGGAGCCCGGCTTGGTCGGGCTCGCATAGCGGCAATTTGCGATACTACGGCCGACTTCCTGCGGTTGCACCTCAGTGCCGGAGTGGCATGACATGATCGATGACAAGTACCCTTCGCTGTTGTGGGAAAATGTCGTCGAAGGGCAGGATCTGCCCGGCTTCGACTATGAACTCAGCATGCTTCGTCTGATCGCCTTTGTGCGCGCCACCGGGCTTTATGACTACGTCCACCACGATCCTGACTATTCCCGCGCGGTCGGGATCAGGGATGCCTTTGCGGCGACACCGCATATCGGCGGCCTTTTCTGTCGGGCCGTTACCGACTGGACCGGTCCCCTCGGCTTGATCCGTCGCATCGAATTCCGGATGACCGGCCAGTGCTTGCGCAACGACAACCTGCGGGTAAGCGGGAAGGTGGCAGGCAAGCAGCACGGTGCCGACGGCAGTGCGCTGGTCGATGTCGAGCTGAATATCGCAACCGGCACCGCGCCGAGCGTCGCGACCGCCAGGGTCACCGTCGCGTTGCCTGCGGCCAATAGTCATATGCCTCCGGTTTCACGCGACCGCGACCCGGACGATGTCATCGTTTCGAACGGTGACATGCCTGACTTTGCCCGGGAATATCTCGGCCAGGTTCGCGAAGGCAACCGGGAGCCGCGTGATCCGTTGCTCGCAAGCGACATTCACATGTGGTGCGAGGCGCTCGAGGACTGGAACCCGCTCTACTGGGACAAGGGCTTTGCCACTGCCTCTCCGGTGGGCGGACTGGTCTCGCCTCCGATCGGGCTGTTTTATGGTGCCGGCAGCGCCATCAACGTCGGGCTGGGGCATCGCAAGCCTGGGGCTCTGGTGCCTGAACCGATCGTGCAGGGTTTGCACGGGATGGAGCTGATGTCGGCGCTGCGGCAGGAATTGGTTCGGGGAGGCGTGCCGTTCCCGCCCCCTGATTGCCCGGAAACGGTCGTGACCAATGCCATCTACAATTTCTACCGCCCCCTGCGGGTCGGCGATACGTTGCGTTCCGAGCAACGACTGGCAACTTGCAGCCAGCTACGCAAGACGCGGCTGGGCGAGGGCTATTTCACTTCGGGTGAGAACCTGCTGTTCAACCAGCATGACGAATTGGTGCGGACAACGATGCTAAACCTGTTTTGCTATCGCGTGTAACCGCCCCCGCGCGGGGGCGCGGACCCTGGAGCAAGATGCGTGATTTGTGAATCGCGCATCTTGCTCCAGGTTTTTGGTGTCGCATCGTTTTTTGCGCAAAACCGGGTCCCGCTTTTGCGCACGATGCTCTAGAACGGCGGTCGTGTGCCGTCAATAGCGCCCCGGGCCGTCGCTTCCGGCGCTGCGGCGACG
>JAITWR010000123.1 GCA_031285165.1 Novosphingobium sp. | reverse complement strand
ATCTCGCGCATGCTGCGCGCGAGTGGTGTCAGTCCAGACCATCCCTGTATCCCGCAGTTTTCGCAAAACCCCGGAATCAGCGATCAGGGCGGCCGTCAAGCTATCACGCTGACATCACTCAACTTAGTTTTCGATCGGACACTTAGGCTGCACGGACAATTTTTACAAAGTATAGGGAGGGAACCAAATGCGTAGAGTCTTGGGTGTTTTATTGGTGTTAAGCGTTCCGACTGGCGTTACAGCACAAACACAAATTTCAGAAGAACAGATGAATCGCAAAAATAACAATATGATCTCACCAATAATCCATGACAAACGCCCTCCAGAAGAAGGTAAACAAAAGACTCTGTCCCTCGGAATCTGGAGCTGTAATGATTTTATCATTCGCCTGGGGGGCGGAGGTGAAACGACTGATAGAATAGAAATTATTTGATAAATACTCTGAGAAAAAATCAATGATTTTCCAGTTAACCAAGAAATAACCGTTACCCATTTTGCAATATACCTCAACGCGGGGGGCATCATGGTTACGCAGGCGTTCAATGCAGCCGCAGGCGCATTTGGAGGAATTATTCGGTCAACCCCTCCCCTTCAGTCTCGTTGCACGAGAGAAAAGACAGCAGCAGGCTGGTTTGATCCCAACGAAATCACCAACCAGAATCCGCCGCTCATCGGAGAATTGCGCGTGACGGTCGGTGGTCAGGAAATTTTCGTTCGGCATGTCGTGTCGCCTGAAAAATTCAATGAAAACTCTAAAAATCGGCGTTATGGGCAGATAAAGGAGGACATTTACAGAAATATTGGGATAAAATTATCTGAAATACTTACAAAAAATTGATCATAATAATATACTCGTCCATTTTGGACGATATTATCGTTTGTATATGAATGTACTACGACCTGAATCGGCTCTAATCTGTCCTTGTGGGTTTTGGTTTTAACGTCCCATCTGGCCGACTTCCAGCGGTGCGTCCTCTCAGCGCGGGCGATCGTGGTGAGGTAGCCTACCTGCGGCCGCAAGCCCGCTTCTACCCTCTTGGCCCGCGCGGATCGTGCCGCTAGAGGCAGGCCATGACGACGAACGACAAGAGCGCCCTGGCGGGCATCCGCGTGATCGACATGAGCCGGGTCTTCGCGGCTCCCGTCGGCGCCCAGATCCTCGGCGACCTCGGCGCCGACGTGATCAAGATCGAGCGGCCCGGCGTGGGCGACGACGGCCGCGGCTACGGCACCGCCTGGGTTCAGGGCAGGGACGGCATCGAGACACGCCAGTCGAGCTTCTTCACCGTATCCAACCGCAACAAGCGCTCGATCACGCTCAACCACGCGAAGCCCGAGGGGCAGGAAATCCTGCGCAAGCTGGCCGAAACCGCCGACGTGCTGATCGAAAACTACAAGGTCGGCGACCTCAAGCGCTTCGGCCTCGACTACGAAAGCCTGAAGGCGATCAACCCGCGGCTGATCTACTGCTCGGTCACCGGCTTCGGCCAGACCGGCCCCAGCGCGACGCTGCCCGGCTATGATGGCCTGTTCCAGGCCCAGGGCGGCATGATGGCCGTCACCGGCATTCCCGACGGCCAGCCCGGCGCCGGCCCGCTCAAGGCCGGCCCCAGCCTGGTCGACTTCATCACCGGCCACAACACGGCGCTCGCGATCCTGGGTGCGCTGATGTACCGCGAGCGGACCGGCGAAGGGCAGTTCATCGACATCGCCCTGCTCGATACCTCGGTGGCGATGGTCAGCCACATCATGCAGGACTATCTGATCAGCGGCATTGCCCCCCAGCGCCTCGGCAACGGCGGCAACGGCGGCGGCCCGGCCGACCTGCTCCATGCCAGCGACGGCATCGTCTATCTGACCGCGGGCACCGACGAGCACTATCGCCGCCTCACCGTGCTGATGGGCCAGCCCGAACTGTTCACCGACGAGCGCTTCGATTCGAACTTCAAGCGCGGCAAGACCAACCGGGCCGAACTGATCGACATCATCAACGTCTGGAGCCGCCGGTTCACCGCCGAGGATCTGCTGGTCAGGTTCGACAGCGTCGGCATCCCGGCCTCGAAGTACAACGAGCTGGCGGATGTCTGGGAAGACCCGCAGGTCCGGCACCGCAATCTCCGCGCGACGACGCCGCATGCCTGGGCCGAGGCCGGCTCGGTCGACCTGATCGCCAGCCCGCTGGCGCAGATGTCGGCCAGCCCCGCAACGATCCGCCGCGCCCCGCCGATGCTGGGCGAGCACAACGGCGAACTATTGCGCGAACTCGGCTACAGTGCGGAACGGATCGCGGAACTGAAGGAAGCGGGAGTCGTTTGAGTCGCACTGAATGAACAGGCGACGGCTGAATAAACGAAACCGGTAAAAGGATACCCGCACCCCCGCTTTCGCGGGAGGCGCAGGTTTAACCGATACAATCCGGCTTACCGGCCCCTGAACTCGGGCGTCCGCTTGGCGGCAAAGGCGGTGACGCCCTCGACGAAGTCCTCCGTCCGGCAGGCCGCGCGCTGGCCGAGGCGCTCGTTGACCAGCGCCTGCTCGAGACTCGTATCCGCCGCGGCCCAGGCGATCTTCTTGATCATGCCCAGCGAGCGCGGCCCCCTGGCCAGCGCCTTGGCCAGTTCCATCGCCGCGCTTTCCACCTCGTCGTCGGGCACGACGCGGTTGACCAGGCCCCATTCGAGCGCCTGACGGCCATAGAGCCGCTCACCCAGCAGCATCATCTCCATCGCCCGCACCCGGCCGACCGCACGGGTCAGCAGCCAGGACGAGCCGCCGTCGGGCACCAGCCCGACATGGCGGAAGGCTTGCAGGAAGAAGCCGCCCTCGCCGCAGACGATGAGATCGCCCGCCATGGCGAGGCCGCAGCCCACACCCGCCGCCGCGCCGCGCACCGCGGTCACGACGGGCTGCTCCATCTCCTTGATCTTGCTGATGATCGGGCCGTAGTAATGGTCGAGCAACATGCCGACATCGCGCATCGGATCGTCCATCATGGCTTCCGCATCGGCAAGGTTCGCGCCCGAATTGAACGCCTTGCCCTCGCCGGTGAACAGCACTGCGCGGGCTTCGAAACCGGCGCGGTTGAACGCATCGACCAGTTCCTCGCCCATCTGCGCCGAGCCGGCATTGCGCGTCGCGGGATCGTTCATCGAGATCCGGGCAACGCCTTCGTCGAGCGAATAGAGGACTTTTTCGTAAGCCATGGGTGTCGTCCCTCTCAGGCCAGCATGCCGCCGAAGCGGTTCTTCACGATGGCTTCCGCCTCGCCGATGATCCGGTCGATCAGTTCCTGGCAAGTCGGAATGTCGTGGATCAGGCCCTGGACCATGCCGGCCCAGAAAATGCCCTTGGACAAGTCGCCGGTCTGGAGCAGTTCACGCCCGACCGCGCCCGCGACGAGATGGCGGATATCCTCGAACACCGCATCGGGATTGGCCGAAATGCGCACGACCTCGTCCGAAACGTCGTTCTTGCCGACGCGGGCGGTGTTCTTGAACTTGCGGAAAATCAGGTTCGTGCCGCGCTCGTCGTTCTCGACATATTTGGCTTTCACGTTGTCATGGATCGGCGCTTCCCTGGTGGCGCAGAAGCGCGTGCCCATGTTGACCCCCTCGGCACCCAGCGCCAGCGCCGCGACCAGACCGCGCCCGTCGCCGAAGCCGCCCGAGGCGAGCATCGGGATCTTCACCTTGTCGGCCGCCGCCGGGATCAGGATCAGGCCCGGAATGTCATCCTCGCCGGGATGGCCGGCGCATTCGAAGCCGTCGATCGAGATGATGTCGCAACCGTGCCTCTCGGCCGAGAGCGCGTGGCGGACAGCGGTGCATTTGTGCAGCACGGTAATGCCATGCGGCTTCACCATTTCCCAGATCTCGCGCACTTCCTGCGTGCCGGCGGTTTCGATGATCTTCACACCCGCATCGATCGCCGCCTGGGCATAGCCCTTGTAGTCGGGCGGCAGAATCGTCGGCAGCACGGTGATGTTCACCGCGAAAGGCCTGGAGGTCATCGACTTGCAGCGTTCGATCTCGTCACGCAGTGCGTCGGGGCTCGGCTGGGTCAGCGCGGTCAGCGTGCCGAGGCCGCCGGCATTCGACACCGCGCTTGCCAGTTCGGCATAGCCGACGCCCTGCATGCCGCCCTGAACGATCGGATGCTCGATGCCGAGCATTTCGGTGATGCGGGTCTTGAAGGCCATTGCGTGTAGTCTCCCCCGGCTCACGCCGGAATCTGGTTGAATGGAACGCCTTTGTCGGGACGATGATCCTGCGGCAAGCCCAGAATCTTCTCGGCGATGGTGTTGAGCAGCATTTCGTCGGCACCGCCGGCAATGCGGCCTGTGGGCGCGGCGAGCCAGCTTGCCACCCAATCGTCCTTGCTGCTGGCGTGCTGGTCCCAGGCAAGGCCGAGCGTGCCCATGAGATCGATCGCCAGCTCGGACAGCTTCTGCCGGCTGCGCACCGAGACGAGCTTGTTGAGCGAGCCTTCGGGGCCGGGCTCCATGCCCGCCGCCATCATTTTCATGGCCCGCGTCGTGATCGCCTCCAGCCCGGCGCGCATGGCATAGCCGCGCGCGAGGGCCGAGCGCACGCGCCCGTCCTCGATTGCCGGACGGCCGTTGACCTCGACCTCGCGCGCAAGCGCCGCAAAGGTGTCGATCGATGGGCCGAAGCCGGCCGGATCAGATGCCGAATAGCGCTCGATCATCAGCGTCGCCATGGCCGTGGCAAAGCCGCTGCCGACCGGGCTCAGGCGCTGCCCGTCGGTCAGCCCGACATTGTCGAAGAAGACCTCGTTGACATGGTCATGCCCCGCTGCGGCGAGCCTGATCGGGCGGACCGTGACACCGGGCGAACGCATATCCACCCAGAAAAAGGTCAGCCCCTTGTGCTTGGGCACGGCCGGATCGTTGCGCGCGATGATAACGCCGTAGTCCGAATGCTGCGCGAAAGTGGTCCAGAGCTTCTGGCCGTTCAGTTTCCACCCGTTCCCGTCGGGCTCCGCCCTGGTGCGCACGCCCGCAAGGTCCGATCCGCCCGAAGGCTCGGAAAAGAGCTGGCACCATATCTCGTCCCCCCTGAGCGCGGCGAGGACGCGTTCCCTGGCCCATTCGCGATCCTGGGCAAAGCGCATCACCACCGGCACCGAAATGCCGAGCGAAACGCCGAAATAGCCCATCGGCATGCCGAAAGGCATTTCCTCCTGCTCGAAAATCAGCTTGTGCAGCGGCGAGAGGCCCTGCCCGCCGAATGCCGTGTCCCAGTTGATCCCGGCGAAACCCGCGTCGAACCTGGCGCGCTGGTAGCGGCGGCCGAGCGCGAGGTGCTGTGCTTCCGGCAGGCCCGCCTGCGCCGCGCGGCCGAACGTCGGTGCGACCGATTCGAGCCAGGCGCGGGCCTTGAGCCGATAGGCTTCGAGATCGCTCATGCGCTCACTCCCGACAATTCCGCGGCAAGCAGGTCTTCCCAGAACAGCATGTTGCCCTGCTCGATCGCCAGACTGCGCGCGCGGCGCATGTGCAAATGGAGGCCCGCTTCCCAGGTCACGCCGATGCCGCCGTGAATCTGCACACAATCGCGCGCGGCCGTATCGTAAGCCTCGGTCGCGGCAAGCCGTGCCGCGGCCGCAGCCTTGAGGAAATCCGGCTGCCCACCGGGATCATCGGCAAGCGCGGCCGCATGAATGCAGTTCGCCCGCGCGATCTCGACCAGGCCATAGAGTTCGGCGATGCGGTGCTTGACCGACTGGAAGGCGCCGATCGGCTGGCCGAAGGCCTTGCGCGTGTTGGCATAGTCGCGCGCGACGAACAGCAGCGCTTCGGCCCCGCCGACCTGCTCGTGCGCGGTGATAACGGCCATGCGCGCCAGGATGTCGAGCGCCATGATCCGGGCCGCATCGCCCTCGGCCAGCAGCGTCGCCGGCGTGTCGCTGAATACCAGGTCGGCGAAAAGCCGGCTGTTGTCGAAGCTGTCGATCGGCCGGCGCGATATGCCGGCGATATCGGCCAGGGCCAGGGCCGGCTTGCCGTCGCGCCGCGCCCATACCACGGCGAAATCCGCCCGCAGGCCGGCCGTCACCCCGGTCTTGACACCGAACAGCCTGCCATCGACCAGTTCGGTCCGCGGCATGGCGGGCAATACCGCACCTTCGGCAAAGGCCACCGCGCCGACTGCCTCGCCCGCAGCGATTCCGGGCAGCCACCGCGCCTGCAAGGCTGCGTCGTCGCCGGCAAGAAGCGCGCAGGCCGCACCGTGGTTGGTCGTCAGGAAGGGAGCGCCGGCAGTCACCGCGCCGGTCGCCTGTGCGACCAGCCCCAGTTCGATCAGGCCGAGCCCCAGTCCGCCATGCGCCTCGGGCACGGCCAGCCCGGTCCAGCCCTGCCCGACCGCGGTGTCCCAGAACGGCCGGTCGTATTCGCCGATGCCCTGCAACAGCCCGAGCAGGCGCACCTTGTCCGTCCGCGCGTCGAGCACGCGGCGGGACTCGCTGGCGATCGCCTGTTGTTCCCCGGTATGGACTATCGACATCTCGTTTCCTGGGCCGGTTTCCTCAGCCGGCCGCATCCCGGCTAAGGCATGCGCGCCGCCGCATCAAGCCGCCTTGCCGCCCGATGCCGCTTGCCGGGAGGGCGTCCCGCGCTTGCGTTTCCGGGCGATCATGCCCGTTCGCGCGGCAGCACGGTAACGGTATGGCGGGCGATGCAGACGAGCTTGCCCGCTTCGTCCTCGACCCGGATCGACCAGACGTGCATCGTCCGGCCGATCGATTCCGGCCGCGCCGTTGCGTAAACCCAGCCGTCATAGGCCGGGCGGACGTGGTTGGCGTTGATCTCCAGCCCGACGACGACCGAGACATCGGGATCGACGCAAAGGCCCGCCGCCATCGAGCCCGCAGTCTCGGCCAGCGCCACCGAGGCGCCGCCGTGGAGCCGGCCGAACGGCTGCCGGGTCCGCTGATCGACCGGCATGCGCAATTGCAGGAAATCGTCGCCGACATCGGCCACCTCGATGCCGAGGTGATATTGCAGCGTGCCTTCGTCCAGCGGTTTGCCCGGTACGAGCGCGGGCCGCCTGCCGCCGAACCAGATCATTCGCGGCGTCCCCGGATTGACGTATTCCATGCCCGCTTTCTCACGCAAAGACCAACCGCGCGCAAGACCCCGGCGCCGCGATCTTCGGCATCAGGCGGATCGGGATGGAGCCCGGACGGATACCCGGACTCTCAAACCCTGCCTCCCGTCAGTACCGCGAGCGATCCGGGCCGCGGTGATGGCCGCCATCGTGATCTCCGCGGGGATGAGGGCGGTGCCCGCGCCCCGGATGTTCATCGGTGCAAGCCGAAAGGCCCAGCCCGGCAACGATCAGCAAACCGGACACGGCGGCTCTGAAGACTGATGTTTTCATCGGTTTTTCCCTGAATGACATCGAACCGGCACGGTTCTACCAAGCCATAACCGGCCGACCAAGCCATAACCGGCCAGTCGGGTGATTATTCCGTTCGCCGGAAATGTGCGATGCGACCGAAAAAGATAGTGTTGTGCGCGCAAGCCAGCTTCGAGGATTGGATATCCGTACCAGCAGAGGAACGATGAGGAAGCCAATCCGGTCTGTTCTCGCCGTCGAGCCTGCAACAGCGTCAGAGCGGCCTGGGCCGGATCGCCCGCATCCGCTCCGCCGCAGGCCCGAACAGCGTTTCGAGCTTGCCCGCGGGGTCGGTGCCCAGCGCACCGGCCATGACGGTTGCGGTTCCGACAGCGGCGTAAGCCTCGGCGCTGCGCAGAACGTCGTCGACGGTCCAGTCCTCCCGCATCTGGAGCAAGGCGGTCACCTCGATCTCGCGAATGTCGCGCCCCACCGCATCGCAATGCCGGCGCAGCACGTCGATCTTGTGCGCGACCACCTCGGGACTGCCGAAGAAATTGCAGACATCGGCATATCGGGCGACCAGGCGCAGCGTCTTCTTCTCACCGCCGCCGCCGATCATGATCCGCGGGCGCGGTGACGAAATCGGCTGCGGCGAACAGAGCGTCTCCGCCAGCCGGTAGTGCTTGCCTGCGAAGGCGCCGTTGTCGTCGCTCCACATTTGCAGGCATATCCGCAAGGTTTCCTCGAGCCGCTCGAACCGCTCGGCAGTCGGCGGGAAGGGAACGCCCAGCCCCTTGTGCTCACGCTCGTACCAGGCCGCTCCAAGCCCCAGTTCGGCACGGCCGCCCGACAGGACATCGAGCGTCGTCGCGATCTTGGCCAGCAGGCCGGGCGGGCGATAGGTCACACCGGAAACCAGAACGCGCAACCGCAGGCGCTCGGTCACGCCGGCAATGAAGCCCAGCGTCGTATAACCTTCCAGCATCGGGTCATCGGCCGGGGCCACCGCATCCATCTGGAAATAATGATCCATGACCGACAGCGTCTTGATGCCGACGGCTTCTGCCGTGCGCGCGAGACGGACGAGGCCCGGCGCGATGCCGACCGGCGCCCCCGCCCAGTCGAAACGGGTGATATGAAGATCGAGGTCCATTTCCGGGCATCCTCCCAGTTGCGAGTCGGGATTGTCCGTGTTCGCGTCGCTTTGCGCAAGCCTGTCCTGAATCCGGCGCAGGGCCGCGAGGACGCCGTTCCCGCTTCCGCCGGAACGGCACGCAAGCTAGAGGGCGAAGATCGGATACATTTTCGGAGTCGTCATGATCAGTCTCGAACAGGCCCGCGCCATCGTCTCGGCCACCCGCGCGCATGGCCGGGAGCAGGGGCTCAAGCCGCTCACCGTGATCGTGCTCGACGCCGGCGGGCATCTCGTGGCGATGGAGCGCGAGGACGGCTCGGGCTATGGCCGGCCGCAGATCGCGCAGGGCAAGGCGGCCGGCGCGCTCGCCATGGGCACCTCGAGCCGGGCTCTCGGCGAAATGGCGGCCGACCGCCCGACTTTCATCGCCGCGCTGTCCGCCGCCTGGGACGGCAAGCTGATCCCGGCCGCGGGCGGCGTGCTGGTGCGCGATGCCGCGGGCACGCTGCTCGGCGCGGTGGGCGTCAGCGGTGACCTGTCGGACAAGGACGAGGAAGCCGCGCTGGCCGGTATCCATGCGGCAGGGCTGAACGGGGGCTGACGCTTTCCCCGACCTGACAGGAACAGACGAAGCGCGGAGAGGAAAATCGGATGAAGTTCGACCTGAGCCCTTACCGGCACATCACCCTGCGGCCGGTGACCGGCGCGCTTGGCGCGGAAGTGACGGATATCGACTGCACCGGCGCGCTTGCAGAAAGCACGGGCGAGGAGCTGCGCCGCGCGCTCGGGCAGTTCCATGTGCTGTTCTTCCGCGACCAGCAGCTCGATGACGACGGCCTGCTGCGGCTGGCTGAAGTCTTCGGCCCGCCCGCGACCTCTCCGCTCAACGGGCCGGAGAGCGCGCGGCAGCCGATCAGCCGGCTCGTGCGGGAAGCGGACGCCCCCGCCGCCGAGCGCAATTTCGGTGACCGCTGGCACATGGACCGCGGGGGCGACCCCACTCCGCCGCTCGGTTTCCTGCTCTGTTGCGAGGAAGCGCCCGAATATGGCGGGGACACCCTGTTCGCCAGCCTTTCGGCCGCCTATGACGCTCTGCCCGACCACGTCCGGCAGCGCCTCGCCGGGCTGACCGGAGTTCACAGCATGAGCCGCCTTTTCGGGCTCGACGAGCGCAGCGCCCGCACGCAGAGCCTGCTCGACGAACCAAGCCGTCCGGCACCGTTCACCGAACAGAAGCATTTTGACTATGTCCGCTCGGAAGCCGAGCATCCGCTGGTCTGCCGCCACCCCTTGAACGGGCGGCCCTATCTTTTCGTCACGGGCAGCTATTTCCTGCGCGTCAAGGGACTGCCGCAGGCCGAGAGCGATGCGCTGGTCGACGCGCTCAACCACCACGTCACCCGGCCCGATTTCACCTGCCGCTTCCGCTGGCGGAAAGATTCGATCGCGATACTCGACAACCGCTGCACGCTGCATTTCGCGGCCAACGACTATGCCGGCTTCGCGCGCCGGATGCGCCGGATCGAACTCGGCAGCGACTGGGTTCCGCAATAAGGAGGGAAAGGATGGGAGAAAACCCCAAACCGCTGCGAGTCAGCGAAGTGACCGAGATGACCGACGAAGTCGCCGCGCTGCTTTACGTGCCGCAGGAGGTGAAAGACAAGTACGGCGCACGCAGCAGTACCGGCTCCGGCCCCAATATGTATGCCCAGATGGCGCACAATCCGGGCCTCCTGAAGCTGTTCAAGCCGCTGTCCTCGTTCTTCGGCATGCACGGCCTGCTGCCCGCGCGCGACCGCGAGATCGCCATCCTGCGCATCGCCTGGCTCAACCGCCAGCCGTTCATCTGGGGCGAGCATGTCCGCCTCGGCCACAGCCAGGCCGGCCTCACCACCGAAGATGTCGAGCGGATCACGGTCGGCTCGACCGCCGAGGGCTGGAGCGAGCACGATCGCGCGATCCTGGCCGCGGTCGAACAGTTGCGCGAAACCTCGGACATCGCGGAAGCGACCTGGGCCGTGCTGGCGCGGAGCTGGAGCGAGGGCCAGCTTGTCGAACTGCCGGCGCTGGTCGGCCAGTACCAGATGCTCGGCTATTTCCAGACGGTGCTGCGCTTCGAGCTTTGGGACGGCAATCCGGGGCTTGCGGCGCGCTGACAGAGACAGCCTGGCACCCGCCTGTTTACCCTTGCAGTTTGCCGCAAGACTGCGATGGTGCGCCGAAGCATTGCCATCAGGCAAGCGATCGGGCGGGAGAGACGGGCGATGGCGGACAGCCGGTTTACGGAAGCGGGCACGCCTCCGGGGTTGCGCTTCGGCGAAAAGGTGGTCGTGCTGCTGGGCGGCATCATCGCCGGCATGGCGCTGACCGTGATCAGCCCGGTGCTGCCCTCGATCGAAAAGGCCCTGGCGCACACGCCCACCGATCAGATGCTGGTCAAGCAATTGTTCGGCGTGACGACACTGGCAATGGTGCTCGGCGCGCCGCTGGGCGGTTTCCTCGTCGCGCGGGCCGGCATGCGCCGTCTGCTGCTGGGCGCCTCGCTGCTGTTCACCCTCGGCGGCAGCGCCGGCTATTTCCTTTCCAGCCTGCCGCTGCTGCTGGTCTCGCGGGCGTGTGTCGGCATCAGCGCCGCCTGCATTCAGGTGATGGCGCTGACTCTCATCAACACCAGGCTCTCGGGCGTCGCCCGCGCCAGATGGATGGGGCTGCACGTGGCAATCGCGACGATGTGCTCGCTGGCAATCTTCCCGCTGACCGGCGTGCTGGGCGACATCAGTTGGCGCCTGCCTTTCCTCGAGCATCTGTTCGGCCTCGCCGTATTCGCCGCCATCCTGGCGAGCCCGGTCAGCGAGATGCCCCGGCCCTCCGCCGCGGCCACGGGAACCAGAACGGATGAGCCAATCTGGAAGTGGATGCCCTGGCACTACGTCTTCCTGACGCTTTTCACCGGGGCCATCACTTTCCTGCCGACGATCTATTCGCCCTTCCTGTTCCGCGACCGGATGGGGCTCGGCCCTTCCGGCATCTCCACAATCATGCTGGCAACCGCGCTGACCGGCGGCGCTTCTGCGATGCTGTACGGCCGGGCGATGCGCCATCTTTCGTTCCACGGCGCTTTCCTGATCGCTTTCGGCAATGCCGCGGCGGGCATGCTGATCGTCACACTGGCGCCCAACCTGCCGGTGATGGTTGCCGGATTCATCCTCTACGGCATCGGCAATGCGTGGTTCGTGCCCAATTTCATGAACTCGCTCGGCGCCAAAGTGCTGCCGCACCAGCAGGCGCGCGCCGCCGGCCTCGTCAAAATGGGCCAGTTCGGGGCGACACCCTTCTGCGTGCTGATGGTGGAGCCCTATGCACGGCAGTTCGGGCCTGTCACGGTCATGCTGCTGGCCTGCGCCATGGCCATGTTCCTGTTCATGCTGATCCTGATCCGCATGGCAGCCGCGGGCAGAAGCAGCCCGTCAGCCGCACCCGCGCAGACCGCCGGGCACTGACACGGGCTTGATCGCTTTCCCGGCGCATGGTCAATTCGCGGAAGGAAAGGGGTTTAGCCGAGATGATGGACAACCTGCCCGGACACGGCCTGCAACTGCACTCGACGCTCGACGCCGACGGGACGCTGCGGCTCGAACTGGTCGACCGGCCGGTGATCGGGCCGGAACCGGACGAAGTCGTGGTGCGGCTCGAAGCAGTGCCGATCAATCCATCCGATCTGATGCCCCTGCTCGCCGCCGGCGATCCCGCCGCCGCGCGCTTCGACGGTACGCCGGAGCGGCCCGCAGCGGCAATCCCGCTGCCCCCCGAAGCCATGCAAGCCTGTGCCGGCAGAGTCGGCCTGCCGCTCGAGGTCGGCCTGGCCGGGGCGGGCACCGTCGTCGCGGCCGGCAGGGATTGCGAGCGGATGCTGGGCCGGCGGGTGGCGGCGCTGTCGCTGCGACACGGCACGTTCGGGCAATATGTCACCGTTTCCACCGCCGAATGTACGTTGCTGCCGCAAGGTATCTCCGCGCGCGCGGGCGCCGACGTATTCTGCAACCCGATGACCGCGCTCGCCATTGCCGAGACGGTGCGGCTCGAAGGGCACACGGCGCTGATCCACACCGCCGCTGCCTCCAACCTCGGCCGCATGCTGCTGCGCATCTGCCGGGAAGACGGCATCCCTCTGGTCAATGTCGTGCGCCGCGAGGAACAGGCCCGGCTGCTGGCTGCCCACAGCGCCGACCATGTCTGCAATTCCTCGGCCCCGGACTTTCCCGATCGGTTGCGCGCCGCCATCGCCGCGACCGGCGCGACGATCGCTTTCGACGCGATCGGCGGGGGCGCGATGCCCGGCATCCTGCTGGAAGCGATGGAGGAAGCCGCGGCGGCACAGATGGGCTTCTACAGCCCCTATGGCTCGCTGGGGCTCAAGCAGGTCTTCATCTACGGCCATCTCGACCGTTCGCCGACCGTGCTGCACAATGCGCGCTACGGCATGCTGTGGGACGTGCGCCACTGGGCGCTGCCGCAAACCATGGCGCGAGTCACTCCGGAACGGGCGGCCGCAATGCGACAGCGCGTGCTCGACGGGATCACGACCACGTTCGCCAGCCACTACACCCGCGAAATCTCGCTTGCCCAGGTGCTCGATCGCGAAACCATGCTCGCCTATTCGCGCATGGCAACCGGCGAGAAATTCCTGATCAATCCGACCCTGTAGGCGAAATATCCGCCGGAAAGTTCAGCGCACTCCCGGCAACTGCGCGGCCCGGACCCACTTCGCAAGATCGCCTTGCAAGACGTTCTTCCGCACATTTCCGGACAGACTTTGCATCGGACATTCCAGGCAATAGGCCTGGATGCCGCGCGTGCCGGCCAGCCGCTCCGCGCCCGCCAGCGCCTGACCGAGAATGGCCATCCGGCGCTCGGCGACAGCCCCGGCGAAATCCCGCGCGCTGCCCTGCGAAGCACTGTCGTCACCGCCGCCCAGGCGCCGGAAAAGCGCCGCCCACTGGTCATCGCTCTCGCCGAGATAGACCGGGTGCCAGCTTTTGAGCTTCGCCGCCTTCGCCGCATAGGTCAGCGCCGCGTCGAGTCCGCCGAACGCGTCGACAAGGCCGTTCCGCCGCGCGGTGTCGCCGTCCCAGACCCGGCCCTGCCCGATCGTGTCGACCTGCTCGGGCGTCTTGCCCCGCGATTGCCCGACAAGGCCCAGAAAATGCGCATAACTGTGCTCGACATTGGCCTGAAGTACCCCGGATATCTCGGGCGACAGGCCGCTGATCACGTCGGGCTGGCCGGAAAGCGGCGTCAGCTTCACTCCATCGGTGGTGACGCCCCATTGCGACAGCGCCTTCTCGAAAGTCGGGATGATGGCGAAAACACCGATCGAGCCGGTGATCGTCCCCTTCTCTGCAAAAATGCGGTCGGCCGGTGTCGAAACCCAGTAGCCGCCGCTCGCCGCAAGATTGGCCATCGAAACCACGATCGGAATACGCTTTGCCTTGTAACGCATGATCGCCGCGCGGATCCGCTCCGATCCGGTGATCGAGCCGCCCGGCGAATCGACCCGCACCACCAGCGCCGCAAAGTTCTTGTCCTGCGCATCGTCGAGCAGTTTGGCGATACGGTCACCGCCGGCCGTGCCGGGGCCGGCATCGCCATCGACGATGTCGCCGGCCACAGTGATCACGCCGATCGCCCTGCCGGCCTTTTCGGGCCTGTTCGCGGCCAGCCAGTTCCGCAGCGAGGTATGTACGAAATGACCGGGGCCGGGATCGCTCTTGTCCTCACCGACGAGCCGGGCGACGCGGTTGCCGAAATCGACCTCGTCGCCGAGCCGGTCGACCAGCCCTGCCGATTGCGCCGCCCTGGCGGTATCGCCGCCCGCCGCTTTCAGCCAGCCGACCGGATCACCGCTCACCAGCGCGATGTCGGCTTTGGGCCGCGCCCTGGCGACATCCCGCTTCCAGTCCTCCCACAACGCGCCGTAAAGTGCCTGGCTCGCCTCGCGCGAGGCGGGCGACAGGTCGTTGCGGATGAAGGGTTCGACCGCGCTTTTGTAGGTGCCGACGCGGAAGACGTGCGCGGTGATTTTCAGCTTTTCAAGCAGTCCGCCGTAGAACAGGCGGTTGCCCCCCGGTCCCTGTACGAAAGCGCCGCCCAGCGGATTGACCCAGATTTCGCTGGCATGCGCGGCAAGCTGCACACCGTCGTCGTTATAGAGCGTGGCATAAGTCAGCACCGGCTTCTTCGCCTCGCGCACCCGGTCCATCGCCGCACCGATGTCCTGCAAGTGGACCGCGCCGGCGCCGGTAAAGCGCGAGAGATCGAAGACCACCGCCTTGATCCGGTCGTCTTTCGCCGCCAGACGCAGCGCACGAACGATATCGCGCGAACGATACTCGCCGGCCGACGCCTGACGCGAGAGCAGTTGCTCGATCGGATCGGTGGCCGATGGCTCCTCGACGATCGCACCGTCGAGCCGCAGCAGCAGCGCGCCCTTGCGCACCTGGCCGGCATTGGGCCGCATGGTCAGCCCCGCATAGAGCAGGCCGAAGAACAGCAGCAGAAACAGCAAGGCGAGGCCGTCCTTGATCGCCACCAGGAGCTTCCAGACCTTGCGCGCGAATGCCATGCGGGTTCCTTACGTGTTTTGCCGATTCTATAGCCGGTCCGCGAAGCAGCGCCAGCCCCGCGCCCCCGGTCCCGTACCCCCGCCACCATGCCGAACCGCCATACGCCGGGGACATCTGCCGAAGCCCACTTTACCGCCCGCTCCACCAGGTCTAGGGCACTGTCTTCAATGACATCGCCAGCCCCTTCTCATGCGGGCCGCTATCCGGCGGGTTCGCTTGCCTTTCCCCATCGCGGGCTGCTGGGCATCGCCGGCCTTGCGCCGCACGAGATCCTGTTCCTGCTCGACGAGGCCGAGCAATGGGTCGAACTCAACCGGCAACCGCACAAGCGCGACGACCGGCTTGCCGGGCTGACCATCATCAACGCCTTCTTCGAAAACTCGACGCGCACCCTGTTGAGCTTCGAGATCGCCGGCAAGCGGCTCGGCGCCGATGTCGTCAACATGGCCGTCGCGCAGTCGAGCGTGAAGAAGGGCGAGACGCTGATCGACACGGCGATGACGCTCAATGCGATGCACGCCGATGCGATCGTCATCCGCCACGGCAGTTCGGGCGCGGTGCGGCTGATCGCCGACAAGGTCGATTGCCCGGTGCTCAACGCCGGCGACGGCCAGCACGAACACCCGACCCAGGCCCTGCTCGACGCGCTGACGATCCGGCACGGAAAGGGCTTGTCGCGCGATAGCTGGTTCAACGGCCTGACCGTGACGATCTGCGGCGACATCCTGCACAGCCGCGTTGCCCGCTCGAACATCCTGTGCCTGACGACGCTGGGCGCCGAGGTGCGCGTCTGCGCCCCGCCCGCGCTGATGCCCGCCGGGATCGAGGCGATGAAAGTCACGCCGTTCCACGATTTCGACGCAGCGCTGAAAGGCACCGACGTGGTGATGATGCTGCGGTTGCAGCAGGAACGGATGCAGGGCCAGTTCATTCCTTCCCCGCGCGAATACCGCTATCTCTACGGGCTGACGCCCGACCGGCTGGCCAGGGCCAGGCCCGATGCGCTCGTCATGCACCCCGGCCCGATGAACCGCGGGATCGAGATCGACAGCAACGTCGCCGATCTCGACGGGCGTTCGATGATCACGCGGCAGGTGGAAATGGGCGTCGCCATCCGCATGGCCTGCCTCGACGTGCTGACCCGCCGGGCACGCGGCGTTGAGGGCTGGGCATGAAGGCCGCGCCCCCCCTCACCATCGTCAACGGCCTGCTGGTGCTGCCCGAAGGCACGCCGCGGCACGGCTCCGTCCGGGTGGAGGGCGGCCGGATCACTGCCCTGGGCGCCGATATCGGCTCGGGCGAAACCCGCGTGATCGATGCCGGGGGAGCGATCATCGCCCCTGGCCTGGTCGACCTCGGCGTGTTCGCGGTCGACAAGCCTGCGTTCCATTTCGGCGGCATCACCCGCGCCGCGCTGATGCCCGACCAGCGGCCGCCGCTCGATCATCCCTCGACCGTCCGCTATGCCGCGCAATCGGGCAAGCCCGATTTCTGGGTCCACCCGCTCGGTGCTGCAACCCGCGGCCTTGAGGGTGTGGAACTGGCCGAGATCGCCCTGATGCGCGATGCCGGGGCCAGGGCGGTCGCGACAGGCCGCAACTGGATCGCCGATTCGGGAACGATGCTCCGTCTGCTGCGCTATGCCGCAATGCTGGATCTGGTAGTCGTGTCCCATGCGGAAGACGGCGGCCTGACGGGCAATGCCGTTGCCACGGCGGGCGAAATGGCAACCCGACTCGGGCTGCCCTCCGCCCCCGCAGAGGCCGAGGCGCTGGCCGTCACCCGCGACATTGCGCTGGCCGAAATGAGCGGCGCGCGGCTGCATTTCCGTCAGGTGACGACTGCCGCAAGCCTCGCGCTGGTTCGTGCCGCCAAGTCCCGCGGCGTCCCCGTCACCGCCGGCGTCAGTCCTGCGCATTTCATGCTGTCCGATATCGCCGTCGCCGATTTCCGCACGTTTGCGCGGCTGTCCCCGCCGCTGCGTTCCGAGGCCGACCGCCAGGCGGTGCGCGCCGCGCTGGCCGACGGGACGATCGACGTGATCACCTCGAACCACGACCCGCGCGGCCCCGAGGACAAGCGCCTGCCCTTCGCCGATGCCGAACCCGGCATGGCCGGTGCCGAAACGCTGCTGCCGCTGACGCTGAACCTGGTGCGCGACGGCGTGATCGACATGACCCGGGCCTTTCGCCTGCTCGCCGCCAATCCGGCGCGGCTGCTCGGTATCGATGCGGGCGTCCTGAAAGCAGGCGCGGAGGCCGACATCGCGGTCATCGATCCCGAACGGCCCTGGATCGTCGATTCGGACCGGATGGCCGCCGCTGCGGGCAACACCCCCTTCGACAAGCAGCCCGTGCAAGGCCGCGTGCTGGCATTGTTCAAGGGCGGCGCACCCGTCGGCGGCTATCGCCTGGAGTGATTGCGCGCCCCGTTGCGGGGAAGATCGGTGGCCGTCACCGCCGGCGCGGCCTGGCTTGCCCGTTCACCCAGTTCCCTGTCGATCGAGACTGCCTCGCCGCGGATCTTCTTCCCGGCATCGGCATAGCGCTCGTCGAAGCTCTTCTGGCAGCCGGCCAGCAGCGACAGCACGGCAGCGATCACGATCCGGCGCATCAGTAGTTCTTCCGCACGCGAACATTGAAATTCGCCATGCCCGAACCGCCGGCCTGACTCAACATCGACAGCCACGGAGTCAGGCTGACTTCGAGCTGGGTCGCGGTGAAGCCGCGCGCATCGGTGACGAGTTCCACGTAGATGTTGCTCGTAATATAATGCCCCGCCGCCAGCGCGGTGCCGCGGCCGCTCTGCTCGTCGGGCGAGACGATCCGCAAGCGGCTGATGCCGGTCGCGGAGCGCAGCCTGCCCATCGGGTTGAGCCCGCCGCCCGTACCGCGCAGCGCATTGATCGAGGCGGCAAGCTGCACCGCCTGAAGCGCGGAGATGTTGCTGATCGAACTGCCGAACAGGATGCGCGACATGATCTCGTCCTGCGGCAAGGCGGGCGTGCTCGCGAAAGTGATCCGGGGACTGAAAGCCCGGCCTGAGACATTGACGGCGATCGACACGTCCCCGATCGTCTCGGTGCCGCTGACCGCGATGACCGGATCGATCGTGGTTCCACCGGTGAAATTGATCCGGCCGTCGGTAAGATCGAAGCTGCGGCCGGCGAAGTCCAGCGTGCCGCGGACCAGATCGACCTCGCCCGTGATCGACGGCGCCGCGCCGGTGCCGGTCACGCGGAAATCGGCACGCCATTCGGAATCGAGCCCCATGCCCGAAACGTAAAGTTTCTCGGATGCCGACAACTGCAAGTCCAGACGGATACCGTCGAGCAGGCCGGGGACGGACACCGGCGCCTCCTCGGCGGTATAGCGCTGGCGGCGCGGTGCCTTGAAGCGCACGCCGGTCAGCTCGGGCACCTCCTCCGCTCCCTGCCGAATGACCTTGTAGTGCGTCTCGGGCAGACGGATGCGGCCCGACAGAACCGCCATTTTGCCCGCCGCCCTGGTCAGGCGGAGCTGTCCCGTCGCAGTGGCCGAAACAGCATCGCCGCGCGCCAGCCGCGCATTGTTCAGCGTCACCGTCAGGTCCATCGGATAGCCGGCCGCCGCCGCCAGGCTGACATAGCCCTGGCCGTTCAGCGAGCCGTTGCCGGCAGTGGCGGTGAGCTTTTCCACTTCCAGCCTGTCACCGGCGAAGCGCCCGGACACGGCCATGTCGGTCAGCCGGGTGCCGTAAGTCTCGTTCTCGTAAGTCAGGCTGTTCGCACGGATGACGCCGTTGAGGCACGGGCTGGAGACATGACACGAGAAATCCGCCGCCACGCCGATCGGGCCGGACAGGCGCTGATCGGACATGCCGGCGAAGGAGAACAGCGTGTCGACCGGCCCGTTGTAGCGGATGCCGCCGCCGAGCGGCGCTTCCATCAGCCGCGTCATCCAGCCCCCCTCGCCCGGCGGCAGCGGCCGCAGCGTCGCCGCCATGCGGCCGATGACCGTACCGCGCTCGCGGATTACGGCGCGCGCCTCGCCGCCGCCGGGAAGCAGCCTGCCGACGAAATTGACATCGACCGGGGCGCTTACCGAAACCGCTGTGGTGCGGGTGAAATCGCGGATCGTCAGCCGCGCGTCGGCACGCGGGAACGCCGTGGCGTCGGCCTGCTCGAAATCGAGGCTGCCGGTGGCGCTGCCGCCCATGCCGACCGAAGGCATGAAGGCGTTGACAAGGCTCATGTCGAGGCTGTCGAGCCGGCTCTGGACTTTCAGCCCCGCTCCGTAAGTGCCGGCCAGGCGGACATTGCCCCGGCCGAAATCGATCCTCGCCGGCAGCAGTTCGTAACCCTTGTCGCCCGGAACGATCCGCGCCGGCGCGGTAGTCCTGAACCGGACGCCGCGCACCGTGCCTTGCACCATGGCCCGCCACAGCCCCGGCTGCATGTCGGTATTGGTGGCAATCTGGAACGGCACGCCGCTATAGCCGCGCGCAAGCAGTTCGGCACGGCCGCGGCCATCGCGATAGTCGATGATCGCCCGCGCCTCGCGCAGATTGAGACGGCCCATCCGCGTATCGGCAAGCTGCACGTCCGCGACCACATGGGGGCGGTCGTAAAGCACCACGCGCGCGTCGACGACAGCCGAACCGATCGCGAGAGCTGCCCGGCCAGGCAGCACGGTGTCGTTGGCGCGGATGTTGATCTGCGCCTCCTGAAACCTGCCTTGCGCCGCAAGCCGCACGACACCGCCGAGACCGTTGCCGCGAGCCGTCAGCTCTCCGGCGAAAGGGCCGGCCGCGGTCTGTCTCAGCGAGCCCGTGAAATCGATGCCGCCCAGGTTGGCGCTGGCGATTTCCAGCGTCGTGCCACCGCCCATGCCGAGGACGATGTCTGCGGTCAGCGGCCCGTAATCGGTATCGGCAGTGGCCCTGAGGCGATAGCCGCCCGGCGCGCCGGTGATCGCCGCGTCGAGATCGGCAAGGCCGATGCCCAGCCCCGGACGCTCGGCGACGACGCGCGCCTGCGGGTTCGCGATCGTCCCCGCGACTTTCACTCCGACACGTCCGAACCGGCTGTGGACCACGTCCGCGGTGAGCACGATCCGGCCATCGCGCGAATAGCTGCCAGTACCGCCGGTGACGCGCAGTTGCGGCGATTCCAGGCGCAGGCCGTCGAAGCGGATCACCCCGCCGGGTCCATAGGCGACCCGGGCCGAGGCGACGAAGTTGCCGCCGAAGACGTTGCGCGCGCCTTCGCTGGTCAGCCGCGTCGAACGCGCGCGGACCTTGCCGGAAAGCGCGAAGCCGCCGGGCACGGTCTTCAGATCGAGATTGGTCGCGATATGGAAAGTGCCGACGCTCTCGATCCTGTAATTGTCGATTCTGCCGTTGATCGCACCGCTATAGAAGCCCTTCGATGCGTCGGCGAGCAGGATCACCCCGGCATCGATGCGGTCCGAGCGGATGCGCATGTTGTCCGAAAGGACGCGCGGCCAGGCGATCGCGATGTCGCCGTCGAGCCGGACATCGGCCAGCGAGCCGCCCGCCACCGTGTCGAGGCCGGTGATCCGCGCGGCGCGCGCGGCCACGGGCACCATGATGCGGCCGGAAGCGACGCGTGCGGTGCCTGCCGCGGTGAAGCGCTCGATCCCCATGCCGTTCATCGTCAGCCGGTCGGCACTGAGCGCATATGCGATACGCGGGCCGGTGAAAGCGCCGTTCAGCGTCAGCTTCGCACGCATGTCCGCCCCGGCGAGGTTCCCGGCAAGCACGGCAGGGCGCT
>JAITWR010000116.1 GCA_031285165.1 Novosphingobium sp. | reverse complement strand
ACCGCCGCACAATTGTTCGAAATGGCAGGGAATGCCGAGCGTGAAGGCAGGCCCGATACGGCGACAACGATCTACCGCGCTTTGGAGCATGATCCCAGCCTTGACATCCGCAACGAAGCCCGGTTCCGCCATGCGCAACTGCTGGCCCGGCAGCGGAAGCTTACCGAGGCGGCGCTGCTCTATCGCGCAATATTGGACGAGAAGCCTGACGCGCAACGTGTCCGTCTGGCATTGGCCGCGCTGCTCGCGCAAATGGGTGACCTAAACGCCGCCCGGCGTGAACTGCGGCAGGCACAGGCTGGTGCGCTGCCGCCGGATGTTGCCCAGGTGGTCAAGCAATTCACGGCGGCGCTGCGTTCGCGCAAGCCGTGGGGCGGATCATTCGAACTGGCTTTCGCGCCGGACAGCAATATCAACCGCGCCACCAGCGCAACCACGCTGGATACGGTGATCGCGCCGCTCAATCTCTCGCAGGATGCGCGGCAGCAATCGGGGATCGGCATCAGGCAATCGAGCCAGGTCTATGCCCGCCTCGATCTCGGCAAGCGCCTGACGCTCGTTCCGCGTCTTTCCAGTCAGGCGGCCCTGTATCGCGCCGGCCAGTTCAACGACATTTCCGGCTCCGCGCAGCTCGGGTTCGAATGGCGGCTGAAATCGGATCGTATCACGCCTTCGCTGGGGCATACATGGCGATGGTATGGCGGCGGCATCTATGCCCGCACGCAAAGCCTGACTGTCGACTGGCTGCACCCGGCGGGCAAGCGCGCGCAACTCAATGCGTCCGCCAGCATAAACCGCGCCCGCTATGCGACCAACCCGCTACAGGACGGCATGATCTACACCGGCGCCGTCGGCTATGAGCGGGCATTGTCGGCGCGATCGGGCGCAAGCCTGACGGTATCCGCCAATCGCCAGACGGCGCGCGATCCGGGCTACGCCACTGCCGCGGGAACAGTCAGCGGCGTCTATTGGCACGATTTCGGCAAAACCACGGTGTTCGCCACCGCCGCCGGGAGCCACCTCGAAGCCGATGCGCGTCTCTGGCTCTTTCCGGAGCGGCGCAGCGACTGGTATCTGCGCGGCGGCGTGGGAGCCGTGTTCCGCAAAATCGAAGTGGCAGGCTTTTCCCCGGTCGTGCGCGTGGCCTATGAACGCAATTGGTCGACTGTCGGGATTTACGATTTCGATCGCGTCTCGACCGACATCGGCATTACGCGGAGCTTCTGATTTTGGTGGACGGTGCCATGCCATCAGCAGACCGGCAGAACAACGGGGCCATCGACTCCCACGGCCCCGAATGGCGCGATTGGGTCTATACCAATGTCGGGGCCGGGTGCGATCCCGACGAGATGGCCCGCCGCATGGTCGCATCCGGCTGGACGCCTGCATCGGCCCGCGAAGCGATTGCGTTTGCAACGGCGGGGCAGGAGGGCGATGGCAAGGCGGTTGCGCGTCCGCAGCTTCCGGCCATCGGCAGGTGGGAGTTCGACGGGCACGGCGTTACCGTCACCATGCGGCTTGAAGCCCCGGCTGTCGCCCTGTGCGAAAACGCGCTTTCCGGTGAAGAATGCGCCCAACTGCTTGCCTATGCGGAACACCGCGGCCTGCAACCGTCCACGGTCGTCGACAACGATGACGGCCGGACAAGACCGCATCCCGAACGGACCAGCACCGGCCTGATGCTCTCGCGCGCGGAGACGGAGCTTGTCGCGCGGATCGAACACCGCCTTGCCCGCCTCACCGCATGGCCCGTCGAGAACGGCGAGGGCCTGCAAATCCTCCGGTACGGGAAGGGGCAGGAATACCGCCCGCACTTCGACGCATTCCCGGATGGCATGGCGGCCAGGGTTCACTGCGAGCATGGCGGGCAGCGCGTGAATACGGTGGTTGTCTATCTGCAATCGCCCGAGCGCGGCGGCGGCACGTACTTCCCGAATCTCGGCCTGACCGTGCGGCCGCAAGCCGGAACCGCGGTGATTTTCCATAATGTCGATGCGGCAGGACTGCGGGCGAACGAAACCCTGCATTCCGGGCAGCCTGTCGAGGCCGGAGAGAAAATCATCCTGACGTACTGGCAGCGGGAGCAGGCGTTCGGATAGGGCATCGTGTGTAAAAGCGGGAAGCGGTTCAGCGCGCGGTGAGGCAGGGCCTTTCCGGCGAGGCGGCGGACGGCTTCAGAAAAACGCTTTCATGATCAGCGCCACAACCCCGGCCAGTACGACGCCGGGCATCCACTTCACGATGGCCAGATCGGCTTCGATCCTGGCGAATCGGTTATCGTAGGACGCTACTTCCTCGGCGGCCTTCTGCGCCAGACTGTCCTCAACCCCGACGGACTTGAGCGCATGGTAAAGATTGCCGGACATGACGGCCATCGGGAAAGTCCTTTTCCACGCAGAAATCGCATGTCATCCGGCGGATTACAAGCCGTGAACGCCGGCCGGAAAAAAGAGCCCGCCTGTCGAGGCCGGAGAGAAAGTCATCCTGACGTACTGGCAGCGGGCGCAGGCGCCGGGACAGGGCATCGTGTGCGATGCGGCAGCAGGACTCTGGAGCAATCGGCCGTGTGCGGCAATATAGATACACCCCGGTCCGAATATGCCGCGGCCGGGTTGACTCGCCTCCCTTGCAAAAACTAAGAGACTGCTCAGTTTTTACGACGGCATGAGGGAGCCCGGGGAGTCGCGGCATGGTTCGATCGAGCCATACCGGCATCGCTTCGGGTCCAGAACCAACAGCCACAAGGGGAAGCGCATGACCTTTCAGACCTGTTTCCGCACGCGCGCACTGACCGGGGCCGCGCTTTTCGCCGCTGCTGCCACGGCTGCGCCCGCTTTCGCCCAGGATGCCGACACCGACACCGGCGGCCTTCAGGAAATCGTGGTGACGGCACAGCACCGCGCGGAAAATCTGCGCGAGGTGCCGATCGCGGTGAACGCTGTCAGTGCCGATACGCTGAAAAGCATCGGCGTTTCCGATACGTCCGCGCTGATCCAGGCCGTGCCGAGCCTTAACTTCACCCGTTCGGGGCCGAGCGGCATTTTCGTGATCCGCGGCGTCGCCACGCCCAACGGCGCGTCCGGCGAGGAAGGCTCGACCGCGGTTTACGTCGACGACGTTTACATGCCGGACCTTGCCTCGACCATCAACACGTTCAACAACATCGAGCGGATCGAGGTGCTGAACGGGCCGCAGGGCACGCTGTTCGGCCGTAACGCCACCGGCGGCCTGATCCGCGTGATCACGCGCGATCCGGGCGATCGCCCCGAGTTCAGCGGCCGGCTCGGCTTCGGCAATTACAATACGTTCTCGGGCGATGCCTATGCCGCGGCACCGCTGTCCGACAAGGTCGGCGTCGATATCGCCTTCACCGGCCAGGACCAGGGCAAAGGCTTCGGCCACAACCCGACGCAGAACAAGGACGTGCGCAGCCAGGACTTCTGGGGCCTGCGAGCAATGCTGGTCGCCAGGCCGACGGACAACCTGAAAATCACGCTTGCGGGTGATTATTTCCACACCGACGACGATACCGCAACTTACGTCTGGGGGTTGGCCTATAACCCGGCCACCGGCGTTCTGACCGGCCCCCAGGCAAGCCAGAATTCGGTTTCCGACTATCCGAGCGGCACGCATATCCGGGTCTGGGGCGTCAGCGGCAAGGCCGAGCTTGATCTTGGCGGCGTCAGTGTCACCAGCATTTCCGCCTACCGCAAGCTCAAGAATCACAGCGCCCTTGATGTCGACGGCACCCCCGCCGACAACTACCACCTGTTCTACGATACCTCGAACGAGAGCTTCCAGCAGGAACTGCGGTTCGCCTCGACCACGACCGAGCCGTTCTCCTGGCAGGTCGGCGCCTTCTATCTCCATCTCAATACCAACGTCGATCAGCTTCAGGGCGGGGCGGTGCTTCACACGCCCGCGCCTTCGAACGCGCCGATCCTTTCGCACATCGTCTCTCACGGCGTGACGGATTCGATCTCGGTCTTCGGCGAAATGACCTATGCGCTGACCCCGACCACGCATCTCACCGGCGGCATCCGCTGGACCAGCGACCATCGCAAGCTGCCGACCGGCTATGTCGACACGCTGCTTGTCAGCACGGGCACGGTCATCGCCCATGCGACCAATGCCCTTGCTTCGGTTACTTATGACAACGTCTCTTTCCGGGCTGCGCTGCGTCAGGACGTAACCGACCGGATCAATGTCTATGCGTCGGTCAACAAGGGCTTCAAATCGGGCGAGTTCAATCTCCAGGCCCCCAATCAGCCGCCGGTCAAGCCCGAGACGATCATGGCCTACGAAGTCGGCCTCAAGGGTGACTTCCTCGACCGGCACTTGCGCGTGAGCCTTGCCGGCTTCCATTACGACATCAAGGACTATCAGGTTCGCGTGACCTACCCGAACCCGAACGGCGGCGTCATCACCGGCCTGTACAATGCGGCCAGGGTCAAGGTCGACGGTGTCGACATCAATGCCGAGGCGGTGGTGACGAGCCGGCTTCACCTGAACGCTGGCGCAAGCTGGCTGAATGCGCGCTTCTCGCAGTTCGGCGGGCCGGGCACGGATGTCGTCGCGCCGGGCTTCTATCCGGCCGGCGACGGCAATGCCACCGGCCACCAGACCGCGATGGCGCCGCACTTTTCGCTGAACCTGCTGGGAACCTACACGATCCCCTTCAACAACGGCAGCGAACTGCGCCTGACCGCCGGGCTCACGCACAAGAGCAGCTACGTGTTCGAGCCCGACAACGTGATGCGCCAGCCGGCTTACAACGTCGTCAACGGATCGATCGAGTTCAAGGCGACCGAACACTACTCGGTCGAGCTTTACATGCGGAACATCGGCGACGAGCTTTACAACGTCCAGATGGCCACTGCCGCTCCCGGCTATGCCCTGGCAGGCCCGCCGCGGCAGTACGGCATCAACTTCAAGGTCTCCTACTGACGATTCTGGCGATGGCCGCCGCCCGGCAGGTCCGGGCGGCGGCCATGCTTCTGCGCACGGATACTCTAACTGCCGCCGCGCAGCGCGTCGAACATCGCGCGGGAGGCATCCAGCAGCACGCGCAGCGCCGGATCGCCGGGATCGGCGACGAGCGCGGCGGCGTGGTCGACATCCTTCCTGAGCAGGTCGTGCAGGCTTTCGCGCGTGCCGGTCGCTCCGGGGCCGCCGGGGCGCAGGAGGCCCGGCGCGACTTGCAGCGCGAAGCTCTGCGCCGAACCCGCCAGCAGTGCCTGGCGCAGCACTTCCTCGTCGAAGCCCAGCCGCCGGCCGAGCGCGAGGATCGAGACGGAAAGACCATAGCCCGCGGTCGAGGCGAGGTTGTTGAGCAGCTTGGCTTCGAGCCCCCGTCCGACCGGCCCGAGATGGGCCACGCGCCCCAGCGCTTCGAGATAGGGCCGGGCGCGGGCGACATCGCGGTCCGCCCCGCCGGTGAAGATCGAGGCCCTGCCTTCGCCGACATGCGGCCCGCCCGGCGAGACGCCCGCGTCGATCAGCCCGACGCCGTGGGCCGCGGCGGTTTCGGCGAGGCTGCGTGCCAGTTCGGGCGCGACGGTTGAATGAATCACGGCAATGCCGCCGTTCCCCAGCGCGGCGAACAGCGCGCCATCGCCGGCGAGCGATGCGAGCTGTTCGTCGGTGCGCACACAGATGCCGAGGATGTCCGCACCCCCGGCCGTGGCGATCGGATCGGCCTCGCGCCGGGTTCCGGGCTCGTCGAAAGCGGCAAGCATTTCGGCCGAGATGTCGCAGCCCGTCACCGCGAACCCGACCCGCGCGAGCCGCCGCGCCATGAAGCTGCCGATGCTGCCCAGCCCGATGAACCCCACTTTCATGCGCAATCCTTTCTCCACAGGCGAACCAGAGCCCGATTGCCGGTTAAAGTCTGTCCGGTCTGGATGGAATCGCTTTTTTCTGTCCGCTCGTTCCCGACACGAACGGGAGCGGATGCTGCAAAATCGACAGGACGGATTTCGGAGGGCGGTGCGTTCGCTCCCCTGCTTCGTCACCCTGAACTTGTTTCAGGGTCCATCGGGCGTTTTACACCTGTTGCCGCCGGGTTGGCGGCACCATGGACCCTGAAACAAGTTCAGGGTGACGGTGTGGGATGGACGAGGAGGGATGAGGGGCGAGGGCGAGCTAGCGGATGGCAATGCAGCCGAAGATGAGCCTTGCCCCCATTCCCGCCCGCCCTGAGCTTGTCGAAGGGCTGTTTTGTTCTTCGTAAACGCCGGCTGCAAGGCAAAGAACAGCCCTTCGACAAGTTCAGGGCGGGCCGATTTCATATGTTTGTGCCGGATAATGTTCCGTGCGGAACATTTTCAGAACATGCCGGGCAGGCGCGAAAGCCTCCTCCTCTTGCACGGAGGGGGCGGGCAAGCGGCCGTGGCGGTTTTGTCGTTGCCGGCCTTGCCCTGAGGGCCGGCTTCCCCTAGGCCGCGCCGCGGATTTGCAACCGCAGGATATTCTACCTTGGCCAATGTTACCGTGATCGGCGCGCAGTGGGGCGATGAGGGCAAGGGCAAGATCGTCGACTGGCTGGCCAGCCGCGCCGATGCCGTCGTCCGTTTTCAGGGCGGGCACAATGCCGGGCATACGCTGGTGGTCGGCGATCAGACCTACAAGCTCAGTCTGCTGCCATCGGGCATCGTGCGCGGCACGCTGTCGCTCATCGGCAACGGTGTGGTGCTCGATCCCTGGGCGCTCAGGGACGAGATCGCCAGGCTCGAGGGGCAGGGCGTATCGATCACGCGCGAGAACTTCGCCATCGCCGACAATTGCCCGCTGATCCTGCCGATCCACCGCGAACTGGACGGCCTGCGCGAAAGCGCGGCCGGTTCCGGCAAGATCGGCACCACCGGCCGCGGCATCGGCCCGGCCTATGAGGACAAGGTCGGCCGCCGCGCGATCCGGGTTTGCGATCTGGCCCATCTCGACAGCCTCGATGCGCAACTCGACCGGCTTTGCGCGCATCACGATGCGCTGCGCGCCGGCTTCGGCCAGCCGCCGGTGGACCGTGCCGCACTGCTCGACGCGCTGCGCGCAATCGCCCCGTTCGTGCTGCAATATGCCGAGCCCGTGTGGAGCCGGCTCAACACCGTGCGCAAGGCCGGTGCGCGCATCCTGTTCGAAGGCGCGCAGGGCGTGCTGCTCGATGTCGACCACGGCACCTATCCTTTCGTCACCAGCTCGAACACGGTCAGCGGCACGGCCGCTTCGGGTTCGGGCCTCGGCCCCGCCGCGACCGGCTTCGTGCTGGGCATCGTCAAGGCTTACACCACGCGCGTCGGCGCCGGGCCGTTCCCGACCGAGCTGGAGGACGAAGTCGGCCGGAAGCTGGGCGAGCGCGGCCACGAATTCGGCACCGTCACCGGCCGCAAGCGCCGCTGTGGCTGGTTCGATGCGGTGCTGGTGCGCCAGTCCTGCGCGATCTCGGGCGTCACCGGCATCGCGCTGACCAAGCTCGACGTGCTCGACGGTTTCGAGAAAGTGCGCATCTGCACGGGCTATCGCCTGAACGGCCCAAATGGTCAAAGCAGGGTGCTCGACTATTTCCCGAGCCATGCCGCCGACCAGGCGAAGGTCGAGCCGATCTACGAGGAAATGGACGGCTGGCAGGCCACCACCGCCGGCGCGCGAAGCTGGGCCGAACTGCCCGCGCAGGCGATCAAATATATCCAGCGCGTGCAGGAACTGATCCGCACGCCGGTCGCGCTGGTTTCCACCAGCCCCGAGCGCGAGGACACGATTCTGGTGCGCGATCCTTTCGTGGATTGATCCGGCGCGTCAGAAATCGACTGCGATGCCGTTCTTTTCCCAATCGCCGTAGCGGGTGGGGGAAAGCCCTGCCGGATCGCGCTCTGCTTTGGGCGCTTCGGGCACGGGCGGCGGTTCGTCGGTCCAATAGGCGGGTTTCGTGAAGGGCCTGGGCCGTTTCTCTGCTTGCCGGGTCATGGGAAGCATGTGGCGCCGCCGGCCGGGCATTGCAATCCGTTCCGATGCCCGCCGCGAAATTCGTTCTTTGCGAATTGCGCGGCGGACTCTTACGGGCGAGCGATGGATAACGATGTTCCCGGTCTTCCCGCCCGCCGCGCCGCGCTGCGCCTGCTCGATGCCGTGCTCCGGCGCGGCGAGACGCTCGACCAGGCCGCGCACAATGCCATGCAGGGCCTGGCCGACCCGGCCGACCGTGCCCTGGTCCGCGCGATTGCCGCCGAAGTGCTGCGCTGGCTGACCGATCTCGATGCGCTGATCGACAGCGCTACCCGCCAGCGCCTGCCGGACGATGCCAAGCCGCGCGCCGTGCTGCGGCTGATGCTGGCGCAATGGCTGCGGCTGGATACGCCGCCGCATGCGGTGATCGCGACCGGCCTGCCGTTGCTTGCGGGCGGGCCGCGTCGTCTGGCGCATGGCGTTTTCTCGACGCTGGTGAAGCGGCAGGCGGCGCTGCCCGGGGTGCCCTCGCTGCCGCCCGCCGTTGCCGCGCGCTGGGGCGAGCGGGCAGGCCCGATCGCATGGGCGCTGGCCGTGCCGCCGCCGCTGGACCTGACGCTGCGCGATCCGGCCGGGACCGCGCTCTGGGCCGGGCGGCTGGGCGGTGTTTCGCTTCTGCCCGGCCACTTGCGCCTGCCGCGGGGCCAGGCGGTCGAGACGCTGCCCGGCTTTGCCGAGGGCGCCTGGTGGGTGCAGGATCTCGCCGCGGGCATCCCCGCGCGGCTGCTGGGGGCGGGTGAGGGGGCGCGCGTGCTGGACCTGTGCGCCGCGCCGGGCGGAAAGACGCTTCAGCTTGCGGCGGCCGGCTGGCAGGTTACCGCGCTCGACATCAGCGCCAGGCGGCTGGAGCGCCTGCGCGAGAACCTGACACGTACCGGCCTGCGGGCCGAAGTGGTGGCGGCCGATGCGCTCGCGTGGGAGCCCGCCGGGCCGTTCGACGCCGTATTGCTCGACGCGCCCTGCACGGCAACCGGCACCTGCCGCCGCCATCCCGATGTGCTCCACCGCATCGGCCCTCGCCGGATCGCGGAAATGGCCGAACTGCAAGCGCGCCTGCTCGACCGCGCGCTGGGCTGGGTGAAGCCGGGCGGCCGGCTGGTTTACGCTGTCTGCTCGCTCGAACGCGAGGAGGGCGAGGCCCAGGCCGCGCGCCTTGCGCTCACGCCGGAGCCGATCGGCCTGCCCGGCTTTCCGGCGATGCCCGAAGGCTGGCTCCGCACCGATCCGGGCATGGTGGATGGGGGCATGGACGGCTTTTTCATCGCGGCATGGCGGATCGGCGACATCCCGCCCGGCCCGTCGGCAAGCACCCCTTGAGATGACAGGATTACGATCGATGCAAACGGGTTACAGCGATGCGGTGGTCATGGTCACGGGGGCTTCCACCGGCCTCGGCCGTGCCATCGCCCACGGCGCGGCCGGGCAGGGCGCCCGCGCGGTCGTGATCAATTTCGCCCGCAGTGCCGATCAGGCCGAAATCACGGCCCGCCTCGTCCGCGAAGCGGGCGCGGCAGCGGTGCTGGTCCGCGGCGATGTCGGCAATGAGGCGGATTGCCGCCGCATAGCCGCGGCGGCGAATGCGTTCGGGCGCATCGACGCGCTGTTCAACAATGCGGGCGTGAGCCGCGCGGGCGGTTTCGATGATCTGTGCGCCGGGGACTTTCTGGAAGTCTATCGGGTCAATGTCGTCGGGACATACCAGATGATCCGCGCGGCGCGCTCCCTGCTCGAAGCGGCGGAAATGCCGGCGGTGGTGAACACGTCCTCGCTGGCCGGCGTCACCGGCAAGGGCTCCTCGCTCGCCTATACGGCGTCGAAGGGCGCTCTGAACACGCTGGGCAAGGCGCTGGCCATGACGCTTGCGCCCGGCATACGGGTGAACACGATCTGCCCCGGATTCATCGACACCGGATGGTTCGACCGGCACGGCCCTTCGGACGCAAGGGACGGCCTGCGCGACCATATCCGCCAGTCCACGGCGCTCGAGGCCGTGTCCGGCGCGGATGACGTGGCGGACGCAGCCCTTTTCCTCGGCTCCCGCGCCGCCCGCCACATCACCGGAGAAACCCTGATCGTCGACGCCGGCCTCCGCTTCGGCCGGACAGTCTTGTAGCAAGCGCCCCCCGGCTTTCACCGGGACGACGTGCTTGCTTCGCCGGCCGGTGAATCCTAAAGCCCGGCCATGAAACGAACCACCGGACAGAACCGCGCGATCACTTCGCAATGGCGCCCTGCGACTCATGCCGTGCGCGCCGGCACCTGGCGTACCGAGCAGGGTGAAACGAGCGAGGCGCTTTTCCTCAATTCGGGCTACAGCTACGAGAGCGCGGCCCAGGCCGCCGCGCGCTTTGCCGGCACCGAGGCGGGGATGACCTATTCGCGCACGCAGAACCCCAGCGTGCAGATGCTGGAAGAGCGCATTGCCATGATGGAAGGCGCCGAAGCCTGCCGCGCCCAGGCATCGGGCATGGCGGCGATGACTGCGGCGATGCTGTGCCAGCTTTCGCAGGGCGATCACATGGTTGCAGGGCGCGCGCTGTTCGGCCCCTGCCGGTGGGTGATCGACAACCTGCTGCCGCGTTTCGGCATCACGACTACCGTGGTCGATGCGCGCGACAATGCCGCCTGGGAAGCCGCGATTCGGAAGAACACCAAAGTCTTCTTCTTCGAAACCCCGGCCAACCCGACGATGGACATTGCCGATATCGCTTTCATCAGCGCGCTCGGCAAGGCGCACGGCATTACCACCGTGGTCGACAATGCCTTCTGCACCAGTGCGTTGCAGCGTCCGCTGGACCTGGGCGCCGATGTCGTCGCCTATGCCGCCACCAAGCTGATGGACGGGCAGGGCAGGGTGCTGGCCGGCGCGGTCTGCGGCTCGAAGGAATTCATCGAGGACAAGCTGCTGCCGTTCCAGCGCAACACCGGCCCGACGCTGGCGCCGTTCAGCGCCTGGGTCGTGCTCAAGGGGCTCGAAACGCTCGACCTGCGCGCGTTCAGGCAGAGCGAGAATGCGATCAGGGTCGGGCGCTTCCTCGAAGGCCGCGTGCCGCGGATCATCCATCCGGGCCTGCCGAGCCACCCGCAGCACGATCTGGCGATGAAGCAGATGGCGGCGGGCGGCGCGATCTTCTCGTTCGTCCTCGACGGCGGCCGCGAACAGGCCTGGGCGCTGCTCGACGCGCTCGAACTGATCGACATTTCAAACAACATCGGCGACACCCGCTCGCTGATCTGCCACCCCTCGACGACGACGCACCATTCGGTCGGCGCCGAGGGCCGCGAGGCGATGGGCGTCGTCGAGGGCATGCTGCGGATGAACGTCGGGCTGGAGGACACGGACGATCTGATCGAGGATCTCGACCGGGCGCTGACCAGAGCCGGCCTCTGAAGGCACGCCGGGCAGGGGCGGGGGGCAAGGAAGGCCGAAGACAAGCCCCGGCCCCCATTCCCGCCCGCGCAGCGTTGCGCCTTCCCCCGTGCAGAATCCGCTTTCCTACACGGGCCGGAAGCGCAAAACAGGCCGGGCTCTTTCTCACCGTTGAAGCCCTTGATTGACAGCAGTTTTTTCCGGCTGCGGCAAAAAGTTCGCCATGGCCGCTATGGGCGAAGTTCGCGAAAATCGGAAAGCCTGTCCGATTGTATCCGGGCCAGCGCCCTTGCAAGCTCCCTCACTCCGAACCCGTTACCCGCACCCGTCACCCTTCATCACCTTCTTCGTCACCCTGAAACAAGTTCAGGGTGACGGTGTGGGGCGAGGGGACGGGTGTGGGATGAGGGGGCGTGCATAAGCGGCACGAAGC
>JAITWR010000115.1 GCA_031285165.1 Novosphingobium sp. | reverse complement strand
GGGATGCGCATACCGCCTCGCTCGTGCTCGTGGAGCGAATCATCCGCCTCGCGGCCGATGGCGTTCTCAGCGGGACGCTTCACCAAGGGGCGCAGCAGCGATTAAGTGGCGATTACGCAAACGAAAATCGGCGGCTCAAAAAGCCGCCGATTTTCCCGTAAGTCTTTGAAAAATTTGGCGCGCCCGGAACGAGTCGAACGTCCGACCCTCAGATTCGTAGTCTGATGCTCTATCCAGCTGAGCTACGGGCGCGTTGGAAGGGGGCTCTTAGGGAGGAGGGGGCGGCTTGGCAAGCGCCTAAATCGTCCTGCTCAAAACTTCTGCGAGCGGATAGTCGAGCGGAGGCATCTCCAGCGCGGAAAGCTCGTCGATGCCGAACCAGCGGATCTCCTCGCCGTCCCGACATACCAATTCGCCCCGCCAGATGCGGCTGGTGTAAAACAGTATGACAACCGGCCGACGCGGTGGCGGCGGAGCGATCGTATCGCTTGCAAAACTCAGCGGAGTCAGCGCGGCGGGATCGAGGTGCGCGCCCAGTTCTTCCTCGATCTCGCGCAAAAGGGCGATTTGCGGCGTCTCGCCCGCTTCCACCTTGCCGCCGGGAAACTCCCACAGGCCGCCATGCTCGCTTCCCAGGCGCCGCCGCTGGAGCAAAATCCGGTTGCCGGAATCGATCAGTGCCGCCGCGACGACCAGCATGGGTAGCGATAATTTTTCCACAACATGCTCCGTTCCAGGCAGCCCGATCGTAATCGCGATCATTGTCACCGTGCAGGGCGGCGGCCGGACTGCAAGGCAAAATGAGATCAAGGCGCTTCGGCCGGCTCCTGCAACCCGGCCCAGGCACCTCCACCAAGCGGATGCCGCGTGTTGACCAGCTTCACCAGCCGCGCGCTATCGACATGGGTGTAGATCTGCGTCGTGCTGATGTCGGCATGACCGAGCAGCATTTGCAGGACGCGCAGATCGGCGCCGCCTTCGAGCAAATGGGTGGCAAATGCGTGGCGCAGGACATGCGGGGATACCTTTGCGGGATCGATCCCGGCGCGCGCCGCCAGTTCGCGCAAAAGCTGGAACAGGCGGATGCGCGTGAGGTATCCCTGCCTTGCACGCGATGGGAACAGGCGGCGCCCGCCTGCGGGGCGGTGTGCCAGCCAGCGCGACAGCGCCGCTCTGGCCCGCGTGCTGACCGGAACCATGCGCTGCTGCCCGCCTTTGCCCGTGATCGTAAGGAAAGGGGCATCGCGCGGAACCGCAGCGAGCGGCAAGGCGACGAGTTCGCTGGCACGCAGCCCGGAACCGTAAAGCAGTTCGAGCAGAGTCAGCGTGCGCACCGCTTCCGGCCGGTCGCCGGCAGCCTCATCCTCGGCGCGACGGAACAATGCCCCGATCTCGCCATGCGACAGCAGCCGTGGCAGCGGCCGGCGCGTGGCAGGGCGCGGCAAGGCCGGAGACGGATCATCCTGCCGCAACCCTTCGTCAACCAGAAAGCCGTAGAACTGCCGCAGCGCCGAACAGCGCCGCGCGAGGCTCGACGGTGCGAGATCGCTCCAGGCCGGACCGAGCCGGGCAAGCGCCGCAGCATCGGCCCGCTCGATATCCCCTATCGCTTCACATGCGGCTTCGAGGTCGCGCCGATAGGCCGCGATCGTGTTGGCAGCCGCACCGCGCTCGGCGAAGAGCATGGCCAGGAAGGCGTCTATCGCGCCGGAAATCGCATCACCCCCGCGCGACCGCCTCGGCAGCGATCATGCGCGCTTCGGCATCGAGGCCGACACGTTCGAGAGATAAGACGATATGATAGAGGTGGAGCGGCGTCATCCTGGCCCAACTGTCACCCTGCATTCCCACACCGGCCAGCAAGGCGACAAGCATGGGATTGCCGACTGCCGCCGCCTGGTCGATCAGCCGGGTCCAGCGCGTCTGGCGCGCGATATCGACTTCCATGCCGCGGGCGAGGCTGCCGGCAGTCTCGGGCGCGATGCGGCCGAGACCCGCGAGCCCGGCCAGCAGGAAAGCAGACTTGCGCTTGTCCGCGCTCTTGTCGGCATCGCGGAAAGTCTCGATCTCGCCCGATGACACCATCTGGGAGCGTGACGGCGCCGCCAGCGCCAGCAATGCCCAGGCCGGGCTGCCGGCATCGGCCTGGCCCGACCAGCGCATGGCATTGGCATCGAGCCCCGCAGCCAGCATCGAGGCGATGAGATCGGGAGCTTCGGCGGCAAGATCGGCCTCGACCGGCAAGCGGGCCGCGGCATAGGCAGTGAGAACTTGCCGCGAATAGCGTTGCTCGGCCCCGGCAGAACTGTTCCACAACTGCTCCATCGCGGTGAACCGCGCGCCCGGCTCGGCCGCGACATAGGCATCGTGCAGCAGCGAGGCGCGATCCGCCCATTCCCCGGTCACGTCCTCGTCGGCATAGATCTGGCTGTAGAGATCGACCATCGCCGCGCTGGACAGGATGCCCGCGCTGCCCGCGCGATCGGCGGCGGCGGCACGAACCGGCAGAGCCAGCATCGGTGCGGTCGCGGCGACATAGTCATAGCGCGCGCCGGCATCCCGCATCAATGCCGCAGGCGGTTGAAGACCGACTGCAATCGCAAGCCCGTATCGCCAGGGCGTCATGCCGTCGACATTGTCCCACTGGATCGTCACCGCCTGATTCGCCTTGCCCGCGGCGCCTGCGTATTTCTGGGCGAGCAGCACATCGATCCCGGGCTGCTTGCCCTGCGACGATATGCGGCCGAGCTGTGCCAGGCCGGAAGTGGCATCACCCTGAAAAGCGGTGCAGATCGCTTTCGCCATGTTCCATTGCGGATCGTCCAGCGTATCGCCCTGGGTCGAGACGGCAGGACAGACGCCGGTGAAATCGGCCGTAGCGATATAGGCATCGAATGCCGCCCGGGTGAGATCGGGCGTATAATTGCCGGTATCGATATCCTGCACCAGCGCGCGTGCGACCTCACCCTCGCCCATGCGGACGAGCAAGGCGGCACGCAAGGCGGTGAAATCCGCAGGGTTCATCCCTGCCGGCGCATCGAGCCGCGAGGCCAGCGCGCGGCGCAGCAGGATATGCCCCCAGCGCGATACCATCGTCCCACGGTTGCCGGCCAGCGCCGCGCGCACCAGCGAGATGTTCTGACCCGCGAGCGACGTGGACGACATGCCGCCCTCGCTCTCATCGAGAATACCGACATGCTCCATTGCCCGCCGCGCCGCGGGCGGCATATCGAACTTCGGCTTCAGCCCCAGCGCCCCCTCCATCTCGTCGGGAGACATCCGTGTGAGTTCGTCGAGCGACGGCAACTTGCCGGTGGCGGCCGGGATCGACGCGGATGGCGACGCAGGAAGCGGCGTTGCATCAGGCAGCGGCTGGACCACAGGCGCGGACGGCGGCGGTGCCCCGCGGGCATCGCCGCTCGCGGGGCGCGCCTTGGGTGAAGAAGCCCGCGGCAGTGCCGGCTCGGCACGCAAGGGCGCCCTGGGCGCGGGATCGTCGAAGCCCGGCGGCAACAGCGATTCGGGCGCCTTCTGCGCCAGAGCCCAGCCGGAAGTAAGCGCCAGCGCCGTGCCGATCAGCAAGTGCCGCGGCTTCACTGCGTCATCTCCGGCACCGGAACGGGTTGGGAAATCGTGTGCAGCGGCTCACGCCCGCCGTCGACCCACGCATAGGCGAGAAGCAGAAACACGATTGCGGCACTGCCTGCCAACAGCCAGCCTTTGCGCATCGTCACCGTCACTCGCGTACCTTCCCCGGAAGCTTGCGTTGCGGATTAGCCCAACTATAGGCGGGGCTGCAATGGATGTTGACGAGCACCGGCCCTCCAGCGACGAGATTGAAGCGCTTGTGCGCCGGATCGATCGGCCGGTCGTGCTCGTCGGCATGATGGGCGTAGGCAAGTCCAGCGTCGGCAAGCGCCTTGCCGCGCTGCTGCGCTGCCCTTTCATCGATGCCGACGACGAGATCGAGAAAGCGGCGCAAATGACCATTCCGGAAATATTCGACACCTATGGCGAGCCCTATTTCCGCGATGGTGAACGCCGCGTGATCGCCCGGCTGATCGAGGGCGATGCCGGCACCGGGACCGGCCGCAAGGTGATCGCGACCGGCGGCGGCGCTTTCATCAACGCAGAGACGCGCGCGCTGATCCTTTCCCGCGCGATCGCGGTCTGGCTGGACAGCGATGTCGAGACGCTGCTCGAACGCACGGGGCGCAAGGACAACCGCCCGCTGCTCAGGCAGGGGAACCCGCGCGAGACGCTCACGCGGCTGCGTGATGAACGGCGCCCGGCCTATTCACAGGCACCGATCCATGTGTTGAGCAGCAACGGGCCGCACGGCCGCACGGTGGCGAAAGTGCTCCAGGGAATCGGACAATGGCTGTAATCCCCGTCGATATTGCCGGACGGCCTTATGAAGTGCGCGTCGGCGCAGGGCTGCTCGCCGAACTGGTGCCGCATTGCCGCGGGCAGCTGCGCAAGCGGCCGGTGCCGATCGTCACCGATGCCAATGTCCATGCCGCCTGGGGCGCCGTCGTCGAGACCGCGCTGACCGCATCCGGCCACGAACCGCACTGGCGCATCCTGCCGCCGGGCGAGGGAACGAAGAGCTGGGAGCAACTGGCGGCCACGGTCGACTGGCTGCTCGCCGAGGAAGTCGAGCGCGGCGACAACATCCTGGCGCTCGGCGGCGGCGTGATCGGCGATCTCACCGGCTTCGCCGCAGCCATCACCAAACGCGGCTGCCGGTTCATCCAGTTGCCGACCAGCCTGCTGGCACAGGTCGATTCGTCGGTAGGCGGCAAGACCGCGATCAATACGCCGGCCGGCAAGAACCTTGTCGGCGCCTTCCACCAGCCCTCGCTGGTGCTGGCCGACCTCGCCGTACTCGACACGCTGCCCGAGCGCGAGTTGCGGGCCGGTTATGCCGAAGTGGTGAAATACGCTCTCATCGGCGATGCCGATTTCTTCGCCTGGTGCGATATGAACGGAGCGGCGATGCTCGCGGGCGATGCGGCGCTGCGCGAATATGCCGTCGCCTACAGCATCGCCGCCAAGGCGAAGATCGTCGCCGAGGACGAACACGAGACCACCGGCATACGCGCGCTGCTCAACCTCGGCCACACTTTCGGCCACGCGCTCGAAGCCGAGACCCATTTCTCCGACTTCCTGCTCCACGGCGAGGCGGTTGCGCTCGGCATGGTGCTGGCGGCGCGCTATTCGGCCCGGCGCGGCCTGATGCCCCGCGCCGGCGCAGACCACGTTGCCGCCCATATCGCCGCCGTGGGCCTGCCCAGCGAGATTTCCGCCCTTCGCCTCGATTGCGACGGCAGCGAACTCACCGCGCACATGCTCCACGACAAGAAAATGGACGCAGGCACTCTCCCCTTCCTGCTGATGCGCGGGATCGGCGAGACTTTCCTGGCAAGGGATGTCGAACTGGGCGACATCGCCGCATTCCTGGACGAAGAACTGCGGCGTTAAGAACCGTTCCGGCCCGCATTGGACCGGAACGGTTCCAGAAAATCTTTTGTTTACTGCCTGTTCAGAGGTGAACCACCCGCCCGAACGCGGCCATGGTCGATTCGTGCATCATTTCGCTCAGGGTCGGATGCGGGAATACCGAGCGGATCAGTTCGGCCTCGGTGGTTTCCAGCGTCTTGCCGATGACGAAGCCCTGGACCAGCTCGGTCACTTCGGCGCCGATCATATGCGCGCCGAGCAGTTCGCCGGTCCTGGCGTCGAACACCGTTTTCACGAAGCCCTCGGACTCGCCGAGCGCGATCGCCTTGCCGTTGCCGATGAAGGGGAAATTGCCGACTTTCACCTCGTAGCCCGCTTCCCTGGCTTTAGCTTCGGTCAAGCCGACGCTGGCGATCTGCGGGTGGCAGTAGGTGCAGCCGGGGATATTGCTGCGATCGAGCGGGTGCGGATGGACCTCGGTGTTGCCCAGTTCCTGCGCGATCGCCTCGGCGGCGGTAATACCCTCGTGGCTCGCCTTGTGCGCCAGCCAGGGGCCGGCGGTGACATCGCCGATCGCCCAGACGCCCTTGACGTTGGTGCGGCCGTATTCGTCGGTCCTGATATTGAAGCGCTCGTCGGGCTCGACGCCGATGTCCTCGAGGCCGATATTCTCGATGTTCGGCACGATACCGATGGCGACGATGACATGGCTGAAGGTATCCTCGACCATCGTGCCGTCTTTGGTCTTGATCTTCACCGCGACCCCGGCATCGCCGGGCTGGATATCCTCGAGCCTGGCCGAGGTCATGATCTTCATGCCCTGCTTCTTCAGCGCCTTCTCGAGAAAGGCGGATACGTCCGCATCCTCGACCGGAACGACACGGTCGAGCATCTCGATCACCGTGACATCGGCGCCGATATCGTTGTAGAAGCTGGCAAACTCGATGCCGATCGCACCCGAACCGATGACCAGCAGCTTGCCCGGCATTTCAGACGGGGTCATGGCATGGCGATAGGTCCAGATGCGCTTGCCATCGGCCTTGCCGGTGCGCTTGGGCAGTTCGCGCGCGCGGGCGCCGGTGGCGACGATGATATGCTTCGCGATGAGATCGCTGCTCTTGCCGTCGGCATCGGTGACGGAAAGCCTGCCGGGCGCCGTGATCTTGCCGGTGCCCATATGCACGTCGATCCGGTTCTTCTTCATCAGGCCCGTGACGCCCTTGTTGAGCTGGGCCGCGACCCCGCGCGAGCGCTTGACGATGGCAGCGAGATCGGCGGTGATGTTGTCCGCCGCCAGGCCATAGTCCCCGGCGTGCTTCATCTGGTGAAACACCTCGGCCGAGCGCAGCAGGGCCTTGGTCGGAATGCAGCCCCAGTTGAGGCAGATGCCGCCGAGCAGCTCGCGCTCGACGATAGCGGTCTTCAGACCCAGTTGCGCGGCGCGGATCGCCGCGACATAGCCGCCGGGGCCGGAACCGAGGACGATCACGTCGTATTGGTCAGACACTTGCTCAATTCTCCTGCTTGACCGGCTGGGGCTTCCCCGCTGCATCGATTGCAACGAAAGTGAAGACCGCTCCCGTCACCTTGATCCGTTCTTCTAAACCAGCATCCCCAGCGGCTTCTCGACCAGTTCCCTGAACGCCGCCATCAGCCGCGCACCGTCGGCGCCGTCGACCGCGCGGTGGTCGAAGCTGCCGGTAGCCGACATGACCGTCGCCACGCCGATCTGGCCGTCTATCACATAAGGCCGCTGCTCGCCCGCACCGATGGCGAGGATGGTCGATTGCGGCGGGTTGATGACCGCGGTGAACTGCTTGATCCCCATCATGCCCATGTTGGAAATGCTGGCAGTGCCGCCCTGGTACTCACTCGGCAGCAGTTTGCCTTCCTTCGCGCGCACGCCAAGGTCGTGCATCGCCGTCGAGATCGAGGA
>JAITWR010000037.1 GCA_031285165.1 Novosphingobium sp. | reverse complement strand
GGCTTTTTCGGGGCCGATGCTCCTGAAGACCGCGAAGTGTGGGAAGAGGAAATCCTCTTTATCAAGAAACATCTGGGCGGAACACGGCCGACCGTATCCTGACCGGGGACTGAAGCCGGGGGTCAGCTTCCGGCCGGGCCGCCCATCTGCTGCAACGCATCGTGGAGATAGCGGTCGGTCGGCACCTGTTCCCAGTAACCGAAATGCGCGATCGTCACGCGTTGCAGCGTGCGGGCGGCATCGCCGGTGGCCGAGCGGGCGTGCTGCACTGCGAGGTTGTCCCAGATCACCAGGTCGCCCTTGCGCCAGTGGTGTTCATGTCACGCCTGCGCTTCCCGTTTCTCGAAATCGGGATAGGCGCCCAGCGACAGGTAGAGCAGGGCCGCGATTGCCAGGAAGGGCACCGCGGTCCACATCACCGGGGTATAGGAACGGGTGAGGTCATAGACATAGTTCGCGACCAGCGGCCCCAGGCCGACGCCGAGCGCGATCGCGGTGTTGACCGCGCCGTAAAGCACGCCGAAAGCGCGCGCGCCGAAATGGCGGCTGGCGAGATAGGCCACTGCCGGCACTTTGGCGCCGCCCATCAGCCCGTAGATCGCCACCCCCGCCGCGGCGGCGAGGGCCGATCCGGGCAGCACGAGCAGCACTGCGGGCAGGGCGATGGCCCCGGCACAGGACAGCGCGGCGATCGTGCCGGCGCTCATCCGGTCCATCAGCCAGCCGCCGATGATGCGGCCGGTGATCGTGGATATGCCGATGATGCCGGCCACGCCTGCGGCCGTTTCCGGTGTCAGCCCGGTCGAGCGCAGCACCGGCACGAGGTTGAGAATCAGCGCGACCCCCGCCGACATGCTGAAGAAAGCGGCGAGGGCCAGTTTGTAGAACTTGGCCGATGCGAAGCCCTGGCGCGCGGTCAGGCCGGGCAGGGGCGCTTGCGCCTGCTGCCGGGAGGGGGCCGGCGCGGCGGATGCCGTCCGGGGCGCCGGGGCCGCATTGCGGAAGAACAGGAGCACCAGCGGCAATACGATGACGGCCCACACCGCGCCGAGCCCGATATAGGCGCCACGCCAGCCGTAATGCGCGAGGAACTGGTTGGCGACGATCGGCACCAGCGAGGTGCTGATGCCCGATCCGCTCAGGGTGAGCGCCACGGCCAGGCCGCGGCCGGAGCGGAACAGGCTGGAAATCGGCGTCAGCCAGACCGTAGGCATGGCCGACGATGACAGGCCGACGATGATCCACAGCCCCCACCACTGCCACAGGCTGCCGGCGACCGCCGACATCAGCGCCACGCCGCCGCACATCATCGTTGCCGCGGCGATGGCGACGAAGCGCGCGCCGAGACGGTCGATGGCAAGGCCCATCACGGTCGCCAGCGCCATTGCGATGAAGGAGACGAGCGAGGTGCCGAGCGAGATTTCCGTGCGGCTCCAGCCGAATTCCTGCTCAAGCGGTTCCATCATCACGCCGAGCGAGGACATGCTGACCGCCGACAGCGACACGCCGGCAGCGGCGGCCAGTACCACTGTCCAGTGCGCGCGCCATTCGCCTGTGGCCGAATCGGCTCGATCGTTCGTCAAGTCACTCTCCCCATTTCCGATTTTCCTTCGTCCCAATTGGGCAACGGCCTGTCAATCGCCCGTGTGCGGATTTAACCGCCCCGGTGCGGGCGTGTGCGGGGCGAAGCGGTTCCGGTTATCCGCATCTTGCTCCGGGTTTTTGGCGCCGCGTCGTTTTTTGCGCAAAAGCGGTTCCCACTTTTGCGCACGATGCTCTAAGGGCATGAAGCTCGCAGCCGGGGGAGTTGGATGGCAGTTGCGCCGCGCAGGGTCGGAGCGGAAAATTCGGCGACACGCGCGCTGATCCTCGATGCGACCGAACAGTTGATCCGCGAGGAAGGCTATGCTTCCGTCAGCACGCGCCGGGTGGCGGCCAGGGCCGGGCTCAAGCCGTCGCTGGTCCACTATTATTTCCCGACGACGGACGACCTCCTGCTGGCGATGTCGCGCCGCGGTGCCGAGGAAAGCGACCGCATGATCGACGAGGCGCTGCGTTCGGACGATCCGCTGCGCGCGCTCTGGCGCTATCTTGCCGATCCCAGCCGCATCGCGGTCGCGCTTGAATTCATGGCGCTGGCCAATCACCGCAAGGCCGTGCGCGTGCATATGGCCGGGCATTGCGAGGCGATGCGCGAGCGCGAGGTGGCGATATTCCGCAAGGCCCTGGGCGAAAGGCTCGCCGCGGCCGAGGGCATCGCGCCCGAGGGCCTGAGCGTGATTCTGGCCGGGATCGGCCGGGCGCTGGTCATGGAAGGCGGGCTGGGCGTCACCGCCGGCCACGACGCGGCGCGCGCTTTCGTCGAGCAATGGCTCGACCGTCTGGCGCCTGCCGTTACGCAGGACGGGCACGACACCTGACGGGAAAGCGCCGTAGCGCCGATGCGGGCCGCCGTGGATTTCGACGCGCCAGCCACACTTATCGCCACGGCGTGCTTGACGCTGCGCCTTCTGTGGCGTCAATTGGCGGCAGTTTGTTTTTATCGGAGTTCCGCCATGGCCACTGCCGCCAAGACCCGTCTTTCCGTCGAAAGGATCAAGCCCGAGATCGGCGCCCGGGTGCTCAATTCCAAGGCCGATCTGTTGAGCGGCGCGTTCACCGGCGAGCTGCGCGAACTGCTTGAGCAGCACGGCGTGATCGTTTTCCCGAAAATCGACTTCACCGATGATGAGCAGGTCGCCTTCACCAAGACGCTGGGCACGTTCGCGCCGGAGATTTCCGACACGGGCGATGGCGACAAGGTCCACAAGATCACGATCGACGAGGCCGTGAATCCCAGCTCGGCGATCTACCTCAAGGGCTCGCTGTACTGGCACATCGACGGCACGATGAACCAGGTGCCGATCCTGGCCTCGCTGCTGTCGTGCAAGGTTCCCTCGCCGAAGGGCACGGGCAACACCGGCTTTGCCAACACCTATGCCGCCTATGAAGCGCTGCCGGCGGAAAAGAAGGCCGAATATGCCGGCTATCGCGTCCGCCACGGCGCCTGGGCGACGCTGTTCTACTGGTCGCCCGAGCCCGATCAGGAACTGCTCGAACGCATGCAGGGCATCGGCGATGTCGAGATTCCGCTGGTCTGGAATCACCGTTCGGGCCGCAAGAGCCTGGTCATCGGCAATACCGCGCATACCATCACCGGCAAGAGCCACTTCGACAGCGCGCGCATCCTCAACGAAATGCGCGTATGGGCGACGCAGGAACAGTTCACCTACAGCCACGAGTGGTCGGTCGGCGATCTGGTGGTCTGGGACAACACCGGCACGATGCACCGCGCAGAGGCCTACGATCCGACCTGCGGCCGCATGATGCACCGCACCAAGCTGGAAGGCGAAGAGCCTTTCGAATAGGCATTCGCCTCCGGGGCCTGTTGCGAAACGGCCTTTCATTGCAAGGATTCCGGCCCGGCCTCGCCAGACGAGCGCCGGGCTTTCCCTGTCGGGGCCGCGGCCCCGCGTTGACCCTGCGCCGGGAGTGCTGTACACTTGTTCAGGCTTGGCGCTCCGGCGCTTGCCGGAATCGTTCGCGGGTCGGATCGAAACGCGCACGATTCTCAAAAAACTTTGTTTGTCGTGATTTCGCCGGTCGCCGGGAGATTCCGCCCGGCTCGCAATCACTTTGGGGAGAACAGGTCCGATGGCCACAGCCGTTTCGTCTCGCTGGGAAGTCACCGATGTCGCGCCGAAAATCGGCTCGTCGATCCGCACCGACAAGGCCACGCTGTTGAGCGGCGAGCGGGCCGGGGAGATTCGCGAGATCATGGAGCGCCGCGGGGTCATCGTCTTCCCCCGGATCGATCTCACCGACGAGGAGCAGATCGCTTTCACCCACACGCTCGGCACTTTCGCGCACGAGGAAGGCGAAGGTGCAGCCGGGAAGGACACGGTCTATCCGATCACGATGGATGCCAGCATCAATCCCATCGCCGATTACCTCAAGGGCGCCTTCTTCTGGCATATCGACGGCACGATGTCGGACAAGCCGATCCTGGCCTCGATCATGAGCGCCCGCGCGCTCGCGCCGGTCGGTGGCGAAACCGACTTCTGCAATACCTATGCCGCCTGGGACGACTTGCCGCAGCCCGACAAGGCGAAGATCGAGAAGTTCCAGGTGGTGCATGCCATGTGGCGCTCGCAGCTCTACTGGAAGCCCGAGCCGAGCTTTGCCGAATTCCAGGCGTGGATGGGCCGCGGGGCCAACACGCTGCCGCTCGTCTGGAAGCATCGCTCGGGCCGCCAGTCGCTCGTCCTCGGCGCGACCGCGTTGCAGATCGAGGGCATGGACATCATGGAAAGCGAGGCGCTGCTGGTGAAGCTGCGCGACTGGGCGACGCAGCCGCAGTTCTCCTATCGCCACACCTGGACGCTCGGCGACATGGTGCTGTGGGACAACACCGGCACGATGCACCGCGCCCTGCCCTATGATCACAAGTCGGGCCGCCTGATGCACCGTACCAAGCTGGAAGGCGAGGAAGCCTTCGCCTGATCGGCTGTCCGGTTCCCGCCATGACGGGCGGGGCGGTTATGCGTTGACGGCATTGCACAGGCTTCGCTAACAAGCCGACGAAATCCAGTTCGAGGGGGGAGAGTCCATGGCTGAGGCGCCAGTCGCGATCGTCACCGGCGCAAGCCGCGGGGCGGGGAAGGGCATTGCCGTCGCGCTCGGCTCGCATGGATGCACGGTCTATGTCACCGGCCGCTCGCAGAAGGAAGGCGACGCCTCCATGCCGGGCACGATCCACGCCACTGCCGGGGAAGTGACCAGGGCCGGCGGCAAGGGCATCGCGGTATGCTGCGACAGCGGCAACGACGATGCGGTCAGGGCGCTGGTCGACCGGGTCATGGCCGAGCAGGGCCGCATCGACATCCTGATCAACAACGCCTGCGCGATCTATGACGAATTATCGATGCCGGGCAATTTCTGGGAAAAGCCGCTCAAGATCGGCGACATGATCAATGTCGGCGTGCGCAGCGGCTTCGTTGCCAGTTGGTATGTCGCGCCGCATATGGTGAAGCAGAACCGCGGGTTGATTCTGTTCACTTCCTCGCCGGGGGCCGCGCATTACTGCTTCGGCCCCGCCTATGGCGCGCACAAGGCGGGCATGGACAAGATGGCTTTCGACATGGGCGTCGATTTTGCCGATGCCGGAGTGAATGTCGCCGCCGTCTCGGTCTGGATGGGCGCGCTGACTTCCGAGCGGCTGCTCGAGATGATGGCGGCAGAGCCCGGGAAGTTCAGACATCTCGAAGGCCAGCTCGAATCCACCGGATTGACCGGCCACGTTGCCTGGGCGCTGTTCAACGACCCGCGGATGATGGACAGCAACGGCAGGACGCTGATCGGCGCGGACGCGGCGAAAAGCTATGGCATCACGGACATCGGCGGGAAATTCGCCCCCTCGTTCCGCGAACAGACGGGCATCGTGCCGGCGGAGTTCGCGGCTTACAAGGTGAAGTAGGGCAAGGTGAAGTAGGGCGGCGCACGTTCCGCCTCGATCGCACAGGTTGTAAACACCCCTTGCAACTTCACTTGGCGTTCAGGAGCGTGCTGGCTATAGACACCGCCATGCTCGATCGATCGCCACTGAAGCTCGCCGTCCTAGCCCTTGCCACTTCGGCGCTCGTGCTCACTGCGGGCTGCGGCGGCCGGGGCGGCAAGAACCGCGACACCGCCTATGTCGCGCGTGATGTCGATACGCTTTACAGTGCCGCCAAGTCGCGGCTCGACCGTGGCGACGCCCGGCAGGCGGCCGCGCTGTTCGACGAGGTGGAGCGCCAGCACCCCTATTCGCCCTGGGCGCGCCGCGCCCAGTTGATGAGCGCTTTCAGCTATTACGTCGCGCGCGATTACAACAAGGCGATCCAGTCGGCCCAGCGCTTCCTTTCGATCCACCCCGGCAACCGCGATGCGCCTTATGCCTATTACCTGATCGCACTCAGCTATTACGAACAGATCAGCGATGTCACCCGCGATCAGAAGATCACCCAGCAGGCCAGGCAGGCGCTGACCGAGGTGGAGCGCCGCTATCCGGGCACGCGCTATGCGGCCGATGCGCGGCTCAAGCTCGACCTTGTCAACGATCACCTTGCCGGCAAGGAAATGACGATCGGCCGCTATTACGAGCGCAGCGGAAAATGGGTTGCCGCGACGCTGCGTTTCCGCAACGTCATCGACAATTTCCAGACCACCAGCCACGCGCCCGAAGCGCTCTATCGCCTGGTCGAAAGCTACCTCTCGCTCGGCGTTCCCGAGGAAGCGCAGAAGGCCGCCGCGGTGCTGCGTGCGAACTACCCGGACAGCGACTGGTACAAGCGGGCCTATGAACTGATGAGCAAGCACGCTCCGGGCAGCACCGCGGCCTGATTTCCGCCGCCCGGTGCGAGAGCGGGCCGGGCTTTCCTCCGTTCTTTTCTACCATGCAGGTTGACATTCCCCGGCGGGAAGCGCTGAGTCGCCTGCAACCATGCTGTCGCAGAAAACCCGCTATACCATTCGCGCGTTGCAGCACCTGGCGGATAACTGGCGCGAGGAGGGGCCTGTCCGGCTGGACGCGATCGCCACGGCGCAGAACATCCCGCGCAAGTTCCTCACCGTCATCCTGTCGGAAATGGTGCGTGAGGGACTGGTCATCTCGCACCGCGGCCGCGAGGGCGGCTACGAGCTGGCGCTGGCGCCCATCGATATCCGCTATGGCGACATCATCCGGCTGACGCGCGGCAGCCTTGCGCTGGTTCCCTGCGCCAGCCGCAACGCGCACGAGCATTGCAACAACTGCCTGCCCGAAGCCGAATGCCGGCTGCGTGGCCTGATGCTGACGCTGCGTGATGAGATGGCGGCGATGCTGGATCGGGTGACGCTTGCCGATGCGATCGCGCTGGTGCCGCCTTTCGCCGCTGTGGAACCCGATTTCGAAGCCGGGTGACGCGCCGGAACGGTTCGGCTAGACTTGGTGCGAACATGCTTACCCGGCTCTCCATCCGCAATATCGTGCTTATCGAGGCGCTGGACCTGGACTTTGCCGGCGGCCTCGGCGTGCTTACGGGTGAGACCGGCGCGGGCAAGTCGATCCTGCTCGATGCGCTGGGGCTGGTGCTGGGCAATCGCGCCGACGGCGGGCTGCTGCGTGCGGGGGAGAACCGCGCGAGCGTCACCGCGAGCTTCGGGTTCGCCGCGCTGCCGGCGCCGGTCGCGGCATTGCTCGACGATGCGGAAGTGGTGCTGGAGCCGGGCGAGCCGCTGATTCTCAAGCGCCAGCTTCGCGCGGACGGCAGCAAGGCTTTCATCAACGACCAGCCGGTCGGCGTGGCATTGCTGCGCGAACTGGGCGGGCATCTCGTCGAGCTGCACGGCCAGCACGACGACCGCGGCCTCGTCAATCCGCGCGGCCATCGTGCGCTGCTCGACCGCTATGCCCGCTCGGACGCGGCGGGGGTCGAGGCGGCATGGCGTGTCTGGCGGGCGGCGGAGGACGCGCTGGCCGGGGCGAGGGCGCGTGTCGCGCAGGCGGCGGCGGACCGGGACTTGCTGCTGGCCCATCTCGCCGAACTGACCGCGCTGGCGCCCGAGGCCGGCGAGGAGGAGCAGCTCGCCGAAGCGCGCGCGACGATGCAGAAGGGCGAGCGCCTGTCGGGCGATCTGGCCGAGTTGCAGCACCTCTGGGCCGGCTCGGATTCGGCGCTGGCCAGCCTGCGCGCTGCGGCTCGCCGGCTCGACCGCATCGCCGCCGAGCATCCGCTGCTCGCCGAGGCGCTGGCATCGCTGGACCGTGCGGTGATCGAGGCGGGCGAGGCTGAGGACCGCATCGCCCGCGCGGCCGAGGCGCTGGCGCACGATCCCGCCGCGCTCGACCGTATCGAGACGCGCCTGTTCGACCTGCGCGCCGCCGCCCGCAAGCACGGCTGCCGGGTCGACGACCTGCCCGGCTGCATGCTCGCCATGCGCGCCGGCCTTGATGCGATCGAGAACGGCGAGGCGGAAATCGCGGGGCTTGAACAGGCCGCGCGTGTCGCCGGGCACGACTACCGCGCGCGCGCCGGGGCGCTGTCGGCGGTGCGGGCCGAGGCGGCGGCGCGGCTGGACAAGGCGGTGGCCGGCGAACTGGCCCCGCTCAAACTCGATACCGCGCGCTTCCGCACGGCGATTGTCCGCCTGCCCGAAGAGCGCTGGGGGCCGGCGGGCATGGACGCGGCCGAGTTCCTCATCGCCACCAATCCCGGCGCCGATTTCGCGCCGCTAGCCAGGATCGCCTCGGGGGGCGAACTGTCGCGCTTCATCCTGGCGCTGAAAGTGGCGCTGGCCGAGGAAGGCGGCGCGGCGACGGTGATTTTCGACGAGATCGACCGCGGCGTCGGCGGCGCGGTGGCGAGCGCGATCGGCGAACGGCTGGCGCGGCTGGCCGGGGGCGGGCAGCTTCTGGCAGTAACACATTCCCCCCAGGTCGCGGCGCGCGGGCAGCAGCACTATGTCATCGCCAAATCGAACGAAGGCACCGTCACGCGCACTTCGGTCGTCCTGCTCGACAGCGCCGGCCGTCAGGAAGAAATCGCACGCATGCTTTCCGGCGCGGAGATCACGGCGGAGGCAAGGGCGCAGGCGGACAGGCTGCTGGAGGGGGTGTGAAAGGAGCATTTGTTGTTGCGATATTCGCATTTGTTGCCGGTTGCGGGCAAATGCCTTGGTCTGACAAAGTCGAAATCGTTGATCCGCGCAGTCGTCTGGAGATTCTGGAGGCGATCTTTCGACATCAGTTTTTGAACAATGCATCAGGAGGTCAGGGAACCGTCGCGGCATTCTGTCTGAAACAAGGGCACTGGGATTTGCCTTCGGCATTCCTGAATCGCTTCAAACAAGTGATGCCACCTGTGCGGGCAGCCAGTGCATGTGAATTTCGCGAGGGGCACTACGTCGAGAAGTCGACCGGGAGGCATGCCCTGGTGTTCTATGTCAGCGAACTCAAATGCGGTCGTGAGACTTGCGAGGCGATGGGCGGCTATCAAGAAGGCAATCTAAGTGCTTCGGGGAACATCTATAGAATCGAACGGCGCAATGGATCATGGACCGTCACGGGAGATCAGAGGGTATGGATCAGTTGAGCGGCGCGATCTCTGAAGCCGCTGTTGCCGACGATGGACGCGGCTTGCCCGCGCAATCGCGCGGCACGGCTGGTGCAGAAGATGGGGCGCAGGCGGTGCCGGTCGAGATGCCGGGGGGCGCTCCGGGGCGATAGACGCGGCACTTGATGAGACTGGTTTACGGCCCTATTAAAAGGTTATGAACGCCTTGCTGAAACCACCCGTGATCGAGGAGGTGCTGGCCAATGCCTGCGTTGGCATCAGCACTCTCAAGGCCAATCCCGCCGCAGTGATAGCAGAGGCGCAGAACCGGCAGGTCGCGATCCTCAACCGCAACAGGCCCGTCGCCTACGTCGTTTCGCCATCGGTCTGGGAAGCGGTGATGGACATGCTTGAAGAGCGCGAGGATGCCGGGCTGCTCGATGCGCGTCTGGACGCTTTGGCTTCGGCGCTTCCGGTCAAGCTCGAAGACCTTGTTTGAACTCTGCTTTCTTCCCGTCGCGCTGAAGGAATGGCACGGTCTGGATGCGGCCGTGCGAGGG
>JAITWR010000197.1 GCA_031285165.1 Novosphingobium sp. | reverse complement strand
CTCCTGCACCCTCCCCCGCTCGCCCTCCCGCACCGTCACCCTGAACTTGTTTCAGGGTCCCTCCCTCCACCAACCCGGCGGCCTCCGGTGTAAAACGACCGATGGACCCTGAGCCGCAGGCCAGCGCAGCTAAACAGGTTCAGGGTGACGAAGCAGGAGGACGAAGGGACCGCGTTCCGAAAATGTTCCGCGTGGAGCATTATCCGGCACGGCTGCGATGCGGAATGCCGGGCGGGGTGGGTCCGAAATGGATGCATTTTCCGCGGGGGGCGGCAACGGGTCGTCGTGTGCGGGGAACGGTTCGTGGCGGGGAAAATCGACGGGATCGGTTCGCATAATCGCACATCTTTATTCGTCTGTATGGATTGAATCGGTGAAATATGACGATAGGAATCGCCCCCGTAATGCTGTCGGAGTTCATCGTAAGATTCGCCGGGGTGGTGAATCGCACCTTGTGCAAAGGGTGATGGGTTGTTCCGGCGGATTTGAACCGCAAAGGGGTGTTTACATGATCGTTTCATCTTCGTTTCCGCGCCGGCTGGCCCCGGCGCTGCTCGGCTCCACCGCCCTCGCCTGCCTCGCCCTCGCCACTCCGGCGCTGGCGTCGAACACGACGACGGGCAACGTCACCGCCGACGGCGCCACAGTTCCGCCGGGTACTCAGAGCGACCCCTGGAATATTCCCAACACCGGCGAACTCCGTGTCGGCAACACCTCTACAGGCACGATGAGCATTACCACCGGCAGCCTGGTTGCGGGTTCCGAAGGCTATGTCGGTTTCGACGCCGGCATCAGCGGCACGGTGACTGTCACCGGCACCAGCGACCCCAACAACACGGCTTCGGAGTGGTTGAATAGCGGCGGCCTGTATATCGGCCACAAGGGCACAGGCATATTGAACATCGAAGCCGGCGGCCTCGTTGAAAACGCTGACGGCTTCATCGGCAACGAGGCCAATTCCGAAGGCACAGTCAAGGTCACGGGCACGGATTCGAGCTGGTGGAGCTACGGCGATCTGGTTGTCGGTGCGGCCGGCAAGGGCACGTTGAATATCTTTGACGGCGGCATCGCGGGCAGCTTCACCGGCGTCATCGCCCGGGATGCCAAGTCCACCGGCACGGTGGTGGTGAGCGGCGTGAACGGTTCAAACGTCGGTTCGAGTTTGAGTATCAGCGGTGGTTTCGATGTCGGGCGCAACGGCATCGGCGTTCTGGATATCAAGGGCGGCGGCTGGGTGCGCAGCGGCTTGGCCACAATCGGCGCCAATGCCGGTGCAACCGGCACGGTCACGATCGATGGCCGGTTTTCGGAGTGGTTAGTAACCGGCAATATGATTGTCGGCGGCAACACCAGCGGCACCGACGGCGGCGTCGGTTCGCTCACTTTGTCGAACGACGCCGCGGTGACGTTCGAGTCCAATCGCGACATCAATGGGGGCTTGATCGGCTCGATGTATGTCGGCGCGGTCCAGGGCTCGGGCGGCGGCACGCTTGCCATCACCGCGGGCACAGCGACCATCAGGGCCGCCGAAGGATACGTCCTCCCGGCCGTGTATATCGGCGACTCTGGTGTGTTGCAGGGCGTGAGCGGCGCGCAACTGTTCTTCGACGCGAAGCTGGTGGAATTCACCAAGGACGCCAGGATCGAAGTGGCGCTAGGCGCACCCGAAAATCCCCACGCCGACGTGCTGTTCAAGGTCAACGGCGATCTGACGTTCGCCGATGGCACGAAGATCGGTGTGACGAAACTGGATAACACTTTCGGCAAGGGCCTGTACCGTGTGTTCAGCTATGAGGGTGATCTGACCGACAACGGGCTCGCAGTCGACACCGCGCCCGCCGGCTATGTCGCATCGGTGCAGGATGAGACGGGGGCCAAGGAAGTCAATCTGATCGTCGAGGAAGCAGCGCCGCCGCCCGATGACCCCAACAATCCCGAGCCCGCACCGCGGTATCTCAACTTCTGGGACGGCACGAACACCGTTGCCAACAATAAGATCGACGGCGGCACCTATGTCTGGGACGTGAGCAATACCAACTGGACCGATCAGGGCGGCGTCACGAACGCCGCCTATGACCGGATGGCATTTCTGTATTTCATGGGCACGAAAGGCACTGTCACCGTGGATGCCGGCAGCAACGGCGTGCTGGAAGTGGGCCAGGGGATGCAGTTCGCCAAGGACGGCTATGTCATCCAGGGCGACGGGCTGGACTTCGGCGTGCGAGACGTTGAAATCCGCGTCGGCGACGGCACGAGCGCCGGCGCCGGCTTCACCGCCGAGATCAAATCGGCCCTTTCGGGCAGCGGCGATATCGCCAAGACCGATCTCGGCAAACTGGTGCTGACCGGCACCAGTTCGTTCACCGGCACGACCACGGTGCGCAAAGGCACGCTGGCCGTCAACGGCGCGATCGCCGGTTCCGCCGTCACGGTGCAGGACACCGCGCGCATCCAGGGCACCGGCACGGTCGGCTGGCTGACCGTGGAGAAAGGCGGTACGGCGGCGCCGGGCAATTCGATCGGCACGCTCAACGTAGCGGGCGACCTCGTGTTCGAGAAGGGATCGATCCTTGAAGCGGAAATCAATGCCGCCGGCCAGGCCGACCTGATCCACGCCGGAGGCTCGGCCGATATCCAGGGCGGCACGGTGAACGTGCTGGCGGGCAACGGCAATTATTCGGTTTCGAAAATCTATACCCTGATAACCGCCGATGAAGGCCGGAGCGGCACGTTCGACGCGCTCGCCATCACGACCGACCTTGCCTATATGAACCCCTATCTCGATTACGATACCTACAACGTCTATCTGAAATTCCAGCGCAACCGGGTCAAATTCCCCGATCCGTGCGGCACGTTCAACGAAAAGGCGGCCGGCGGCGGCACGGAATCGCTGGGATCGGGCAATGCCATCTACAATGCCGTGCTCCAGATGAACCAGAAAAGCGCCTGCGACGCTTTCGATCAGGTTTCGGGCGAAGTTCACGCATCGATGATCACCATGGGGATCGAGGACAGCCGCTTCGTGCGCGAGGCGGCGCTGGACCGGATGCGCGCTACCGACTGCGACTTTGCCGACAACGAAACCTGGCGCAAGGGCGAGGACCGCGACCGGGCCGCGGCCGCCTGTGCCGCCAACGGCGATCGCCGGGCAACCGTGTGGGGCCGGGCTTTCGGATCGTGGGGCCATACCAACAGCGACGGCAATGCCGCCCGGCTGGAACGATCGATCGGCGGCTTCTTCGTCGGCGCGGACGGGCTGATCGCGGACAATGTGCGGATCGGCTATGTGCTCGGCTACAGCCGCACCGATTTCAACGTGAAAGCGCGGACATCGTCGGGCATCAGCGACAATATCCACGCCGGCGCCTATATCGGCGGGGTGTGGGGCGGCTTTGCCCTGGGCGCCGGCGCGTCCTATACCTATCATAAGATCACGACATCGCGTACAGTGACCTTCGCGGGCTTCAACGACAGCCTGAAAGCCAATTACGACGCCCGCACCTGGCAGGTGTTCGGTGAAGCCAGCTATCGCGCGATGATGGGCGCATCGGGCTATGTCGAGCCTTTCGCCAATGTCGCCCATGTGACCTATGACACCGGCAGCTTCACCGAACAGGGCGGAATCGCCGCGCTGACATCGAACGGGGCCAAGGCGGACGTGACCTTCACCACGCTGGGCGCGCGCGTCGCGGCCGGACTGGGCGGGCGCACGACGCTGAAAGGCATGGCTGGCTGGCGGCACGCTTTCGTGGACCAGAAAGCACCGCTGGCCACCATGGCCTTTCTTACCGGGGGCGATGCCTTCACCGTGGCCGGCGTGCCGATCGCGAAGGATACGGTGGTGGTCGATGCCGGCATCGATTTCGCCGTCAGCCAGCGGGCGAACCTCGGGCTGCGCTATAACGGCCAGTACGGCAACGGCCTGACCGACAACGGCGCCCGCCTCAATTTCAGCGTCAAATTCTGAACAGTCCCCTGCCCCGCCCCGCCGGTGATATTCCCGCCGGCGGGGCGGGCATCGTTTCCGCTTGACATTGCGGGAAAGGGCATCTCACCTCTCACCCATCAGCGAACAGGCATCCGGTGCAATGGGCGGGGCAGCACAGGAAGGAACAAGCATGGAAAAAGAAATCGAAGCGGCGCTGGCGGGATGGCGGCGCTATGCCGACTTTTCCGGCCGCTCGGGCCGCCGGGAATACTGGATGTTCGTTGCCGGCGTGGTGGTGGTATCGATCGGCCTCGGCATTATCGACGCGCTGATCGCCGCGGTTTTCGGCATCCATATGCGGCCGCTGTCGACACTGTTCACGCTGGCCGCCATCGTGCCGTCGATCGCCGCGGTGATCCGCCGCTTTCACGATCAGGACAAGTCGGGCTGGTTCGCCGCGCTCTCGCTGATCCCTTTCCTGGGCGGCCTGATCGTGCTCGTCTTCATGTGCCTCGAAGGCACGCAGGGACCGAACCAGTACGGCCCCGATCCCAGGGAGGCTTGACGCCCCCGATTTCAGGAGCTTCGCTTGAAGCAGGCATCCGCCACGGGGGCTCGGCATACGGCAGGGTTGGCGACGCCTGATTTTCCCCCATCGTTATGACAAGGAGTTTGCGTGATGAAAAAACTTACCCCTGTTCTGGCCGGCATCCTGCTCGGCACGCTCGCCCTCGGCGCCTGCTCGAAGGGCGGCGACAAGCCGGCCGGCGGCGGCGATGAAAAGCCCGCCACCGAGGAAACCGCGGCGGCCGGCGGCGAAGCCGGCGGCACGAGCGCCGGCGGCACCGGCGTTGCCGAGTGCGACGATTACCTGACCAAGCTGAAAGCCTGCATCGACAACAAGGTTCCGGCCGCTGCGCGCGAACAGGTGGCCTCGGCTCTCGAACAGACCAAGAAGTCCTGGGCCGCGATCAGCGACAAGGGCGCGCTGGCCAGCGCCTGCAAGCAGGCCACCGAAGCCGCCAAGGCCTCTTACAAGGCTATGGGCTGCGAGTTCTGATCTTGTTTCCTGGCCGGACGGTTTCCCCCCCGAAACCCGATCCGGCCAGGCGCCGCCGGCCCGTCCTGACAGCAACCGAGCGACGGTCCGGCGGCGATTTTTTTTTTTTCAAAGGGGGCAGGATCTGCACGAACGGAGAAAAAGTGATTCCGTCCTGATCAGAACCGGACCTACAGCGGCCGCCACTCCTCACCCGCAGGCAGCGGGGCGAAAATCGCAGCGATCAGATCGTCGGTGACGCCTTCCGGCGTGGCCGGGTTCCATGCGGGATCGCCGGTCTTGTCGACGATCACGGCGCGCACCCCCTCGGCGAAATCGGGCCGGGTCAGTACGCGCGCGGCCATGCGGTACTCCATCGCCATATTGTCGGCGAAATCGTTGAGCGTCAGGCTGTCGGCAAGCTGGCGCAGCGCCACCTTGCAGGCCTGCGGGCTTTTGGTGCGCAGCGTCGCCAGTTCCTTCGCCGCCCATTCGCCGGAGGCCGCGGCCAGCGATACCAGGATGTCCTCGAAGCTGTCCGGGGCGAAATGCCGGGCGATCTCGCCGGCATGGGCGGCGATCCCGGGCTCAGGCGCGGTTTCCGCCAGAGCGGCCAGCACGCCGCCGATCTCGTGCCCGGCGACGATCCGGGCCTTGGCCTCGGCCAGCCGGTCGGCCGGCAGGTAATGCGTCGCCAGCCCCGCCCACAGGCATTCCGCCCCGTCGATGCGCGCGCCGGTAAGCGCGAGGAACTGGCCGAGCCGCCCCGGCAGCCGCGACAGGAACCAGCCGCCGCCGACATCGGGGAACAGGCCGATGCCCGTTTCCGGCATGGCGAAGCGCGTATTCTCCGTCGCCACCCGGAAGCGCGCGGGCTGCGAAATGCCGACGCCGCCGCCCATGGTGATGCCGTCCATGAAAGCGACGACCGGCTTGGGATAGGTGAACAGCAGGTGATTCAGCCGGTATTCGTCGTGGAAGAAGCGGACGCCCGACGCGCCGTTATCGGTGAGCGCCGAGTTGCGCAGGAAAGCGATGTCGCCGCCCGCGCAGAAGCCCCTGCCCTCGCTGTGCTCGACGATCACCGCCCTGACTGCGGGATCGTCGCGCCAGGCCAGCAGCGCCGCGGTCATCGCCTCGACCATCGCCGCGGTGAGCGCGTGGATCGCCCTGGGGCGGTTGAGCGTAAGGAAGCCTGCGGCCCCCTCACGCCGGGTCAGCAATTCATCGGTCACGCCTGTCTCCGTTCGTGTCATCACCGCAGCAGATCCCGGCCGATGATCATGCGCATGATCTCGTTCGTCCCTTCGAGGATACGATGCACGCGCAGATCGCGCCAGAAGCGTTCGATCGGATAGTCCTTGAGATAGCCGTAGCCGCCGAACATCTGAAGCGCCTGGTCGACGATCTGCGAGCCGCTGTCGCTGGCGAGGCGCTTGGCCATGGCGGCGAAGCGCGTCTTGTCGGGCGCTCCGGCGGTGACTTTGGCGGCGGCGAGATAGAGCAGCGCGCGCGCCGCTTCAAGGTCGGTGGCCATGTCCGCCAGAGTGAACTGGGTGTTCTGGAAATCGGCGATCGGGCGGCCGAACTGACGGCGCTCCTTCACATAGGCCAGCGCCTCGTCAAGACAGCGCTGCGCCCCGCCCAGCGAGCAGGCACCGATGTTCAGGCGGCCGCCGTCGAGCCCGGCCATGGCGAAGCGGAAGCCGTCGCCCTCGGCGCCGACGCGGTTCTCCACCGGCACCCTGACATTATCGAAATTGACCTGCGCGGTCGGCGAGGAGTTCCAGCCCAGCTTCTTCTCGTTCGCGCCGAAGCCAACGCCCTGCCACTCCTTCTCGATGACCAGGCAGGAAATGCCTTTCGCCCCGTCCTCGCCGGTGCGGACCATCGTGACATAGAAATCATTGACGCCGCCGCCGGTGATGAACTGCTTGGAGCCGTTGACGATATAGTGATCGCCTTCAAGCCGGGCGGTGGTGCGCAGTGCCGCCGCGTCCGAGCCCGAGCCGGGCTCGGTCAGGCAGTAGCTGCCCAGCTTCTCCATGCCGATAAGTTGCGGCAGATAGCGCTGCCGGATTTCCGCCCCGCCGAACTTGTCGATCACCCAGCTCGCCATGTTGTGAACCGAGATGAAAGCCGCCGTCGACGGGCAGCCATAGGACAGCGCCTCGAAAATCAGGGCCGATTCAAGCCGGCCAAGATTGATCCCCCCCATCTCCTCGGAAATGTAGATCGATCCGAAGCCGAGTTCGCCGGCTTGCCGCACGACATCGCGCGGGAAATGCTTCGTCTCGTCCCACTCGGCGGCATGGGGCGTGATCGCGTCGGCGGTGAACCGGCGGGCCATGTCCTGAATGGCAAGCTGGTCGTCGGTAAGCTGGAACTGTTCGGTCATGGCACTCTGTCACCCCTGATGCACTGCGTTACGCCGGATCGCGGCGCCACGAAGCTGATTCTGCCCAGCAACCGCGCCGCTTCCCGCCCGCTTTTCGCAGCGGGCACGGCGATGGTCGTACGTCCGGGCAAGCCGTCGTCATACTGGTATTCGTTGCGCTCCGCCCCGCGGGGTTTGCGCAGCCAGCCCCGCCCGGCGCGGCGGACACGCTGCCCCGCCGGATAGCCGCCGGCGGTTTCGCTGACCAGCAGGGTTCCTTCGCGCAGGACGATCCGGGCTTCGCTGGCCCAGGGTGCCCGTTGCCGGAGAGACGCCCGCTCCCCCCGGCCAAGCTCCACGCTGAACCCGGACAGGCAGAAAATCCCCGGCCCCGTATAGCCGGTGACGGACGGCACGAAATTGGCATCCGGCGGCGGCACGCCGGCCCAGGCCCCCGCGGACATCGCCAGCAGCAGCGGCACGGCAGGAAGCCCCCGGCACGGGACGCGCCGGCCAGCATGTCCGCGCTCCGGTCGTCGCGCCATCTTCCGGGCCGCCGCAAGCATCGGCCCGATTTACGCCAGCGCCTCGATGATATCCTTGCCGAACAGTTCCTCGTCGCTCGGAATCACCTTGGCCTGGGGCAGTGGCTTCGACACCCAGGTCTCGTTGATCAGATCGCGCCAGGAAATGTTGTTGTTGGTGGCGTTGCCGCCCCACGAACCGCAGCCGAGCGAGAAAGTCTGGCGCATGCCGTTCCACAGGTTGCCCGAGTTCGACGGCGCCTGCGGCTGGTTGACCATGACACGGCTGGTATAGGTGTTCTCGGCCAGCTTCATGATGTTGGCGTCGGACTGCGAATAGATGCCGCAGCTATGCCCGCGGCCCTGATAGCCCTGGATGCCGTTGGTCAGCGCGATGGCCTCGTCGATGTCCCTGGCACGGTAGAGCGCCATCGTCACCGACAGCTTCTCGCCCGAGAACGGGTGATCGGCACCGAAGCCGGTTTCGGGCACGATGAAGAAGCTCTTGCCCGCAGGCAGATCGATCCCGGCCATGCCGGCGATCTTTTCCGCCGGCTGGGCGACGATCGCCGTATTGAGCGCGCCGTCCTTCCAGATCGTGTCCTGAAGCTTCTGCTTGTTCTCACCCTCGATGATGAAGCCGCCCTCGTTCTGGAGCTTGCCGAGCATGGCATCGTAGATCGCGTCGAACAGGATCACCGAATTGTCCGATGAACACGATGCGGCAAGATCCAGCGTCTTGGAAATGCGGATCTTTTCGGCGGCATCGTCGAGATCGGCCGTGTCGTCGACGGTGATCACCGCATTGCCGACACCGACACCGAGCGCGGGCGTGCCCGAACTGTAGGCGGCATGGACCATCGGACCGCCGCCGGTCGCCAGCACGCGGTCGCACTGGCGCATGACTTCGTTGGTCTTTTCCACCGAAGGCGTCTCAATCGGGATGACGAGATCGGCCGGTGCGCCGAGCCTGACCAGCGCCTCGCGCATCTTGTCGCAGATGATCCGGTTGGTGATCTTGGCGCGCGGGTGCGGCGCGATGATGATCGCATTGCGCCCCTTGACCGCGCAGATCGCCTTGATCACCGGCGTCGCCTCGGGATTGGTCGAGGGCGAGAGAGCGCCGATCACGCCGACAGGCTTGGCGATCTTGACGATCTGGCGCTCACGATCCTCCTCGATCACGCCGACCGACTTGTCATGGATGATGTCCATCAGCGCAGCGCGGGTCTTGCGCGAAATCTTGAGGAACTTGCCGTCATAATTGCCGAGCTGCGATTCATCGACGGTGTGCTGCGCGATCTGTTCGGCAACGCCCGGCTGGGCCAC
>JAITWR010000187.1 GCA_031285165.1 Novosphingobium sp. | reverse complement strand
GCGACGATCTTTTCGATGCCTGGCGCTGTCGGGTGGATGTGGTCCTGCTGCACCAGGTCCGGCCGGTCCATCACCGGCTGAAGGAAGAAAGGCACCAGTGCCGCGCCATGCCGCCTGGCCAGCGCCGGATAGATGGAATCGAACTTCGCCCGATATTCAGGCCCCATGTTCGGCGGGGCCAGCATGCCCATCAGCAGTGCCCCGATCCTGCGTCTGCCGAGTTCGGTCAGAATCGCATCGAGGTTTGCTTGCGTCTGCCCGGGCGGCAGCCCGCGCAGCATGTCGTTGCCGCCAAGGCTGATGATGACGAGGTCGGGCGGGCGTTCCTGGCTGTTCAGCGTGAAGGCCAGGCGTTGCAGCCCGTCGCCGCTGGTATCGCCGGAAACGCCGGCATTGCCGATCCGCGCGTTGATCCCGCGCGAGCGCAGCGCGATCTCCAGCCTGGCCGGATAGCTCTCGCTCATCCTGAGCCCGTAGCCGGCGAACAGGCTGTCGCCGAGCGCGAGGATGCGGCGTTCCGGCCCCATCACGGGAATCTCGGGCGGGGTCTCGGCGCTCTGCGTCGGCGGCGCGGGCGGCGGCGCGCGCCTGTCGCAAGCCGTCAGCAGCAGTGCTCCGAGAATCACGCCTGCGTACACTTTCATACAGATGCCTCCTTGTCGGACGGTCCATAGCTATGCCATCCCCGCGCCGTGACAAGTCCTTCCCCCGGTTCATCTCCGGCCATTTCGGCGCAGGGCCTCAGCCTGACTCTCGGCAGCGGCGAAAGCGCGGTGGCGATTCTCAGGGGCATCGACCTCACCGTCCCGCATGGCCGGACGCTGGCGCTGCTCGGCCCTTCGGGCTCGGGCAAAAGCTCGCTGATGGCGGTACTGTCGGGCCTCGAACGCGCGACATCGGGCAGGCTCACCGTTGCCGGCGAAGACTTCACCGCGATGAGCGAGGACGAACTCGCCCGCGCCCGGCGCGGCCGCATCGGCATCGTGCTCCAGGCCTTCCATCTGCTGCCAACGATGACGGCGCTGGAAAACGTCGCGACCCCGCTGGAACTCGCCGGGCTCGGCGAAGCGCAGGAGCGCGCCGCGGCCGAACTGCGGGCGGTCGGCCTCGGCCACCGCCTGTCGCATTATCCCGCGCAGCTTTCGGGCGGCGAGCAGCAGCGCGTCGCCATCGCCCGCGCCATCGCGCCGCGCCCTTCGCTGATCTTCGCCGACGAGCCTACCGGCAATCTCGATGCCGCAACCGGCGGCGCGATTATCGACCTTCTCTTTGCCCGCCGCGCCGAAACCCGGGCGACTCTGGTGATCATCACGCACGATGTCGCGCTCGCCGGGCGCTGCGAGCGTGTGGTGACCATCGCCGACGGGCGCATCGCCAGCGATAGCGCCGGGTGAACAGGGGTGCGCTTCCCTGGCTCACCGCCTGGCGCATCGCCCGGCGCGATCTTTCGGTGCGGTTTCGCGGGCTTCGCCTGCTGCTCGTCTGCCTGTTCCTCGGCGTCGGCGCGATTGCGGCGATCGGCACGCTGACGGGATCGATCGAGCGCGAGCTGGCAACGCGCGGGCGCACGATCCTCGGCGGCGACATCGAGGCGCAAGTCTGGCAGCGCGGGCTGACGGATGCGGAACAGCGCGCTTTCGCCGCTCTCGGCACGCTGTCCGCAGGCACGCGCATGCAGGCCATGGCGAGCGCCGGCGGCAATGCCGCCCCGGTCGAGCTGAAAGCCGTCGATGCGCGCTGGCCGCTGGTCGGGCGGCTCATGCTCAAGGACGGCCGCGCGGTCGGGGCGCCGTCCGCGGGCGCGGCCTGGATCGCCGAAGGCGCGGCCGAGCGGCTCGGCGTGAAAGCCGGTGATGCCATCGTCATCGGCGGGCAGCCGCTGAAAGTCGGCGGGATCATCGCCGACGAGCCGGACCGCCTCGGCGAAGGCCTTTCGCTGGGCGCCGTGGCCATCGTCCGCGATGACCTGCCCGCTCGTGCCGGCCTGACGGCTCCGGGCGCGATGTATCGCAGCAAGGTGCGCGTCGCGCTGCCGCCGGGCCGCGATCCGGCCCGCGCGGTCGAGCGGATCAGGCAGCGCTTCCCCGATGCCGGCTTCACTTTCCGCACCCGCGACAATGCCGCGCCCGGTGCAGAGCGCTTTGTCTCGCGCATGGGCGAATTCCTCGTGCTGGTCGGGCTGGCGGCACTGGCGATCGCCGGGATCGGCATCGGCGGCGGTGTCTCTTCCTATCTCGAAGCGCGGCGTACGAGCATCGCCACGTTCAAGGTGCTCGGCGCGGCGAGCGCCGATATCGCGCGCATCTATCTGCTCCAGATCGGCGCGGCAGCGCTGGTCGGCACTATCGCCGGACTGGCCGCGGGCGTGCTGGTAACGCCGCTGCTCGGCCGCGCGCTCGGCAGGCTGCTGCCGGTGACGCCGGGCTTCGTGTTCGACGGGGGAGCGCTTGTCAGGGCGGCGCTCTATGGCCTGCTCGTGGCTCTCGTTTTCGCCGCGCCGCCGCTGGCGCGGGCCGGTGCCTTCCCGGCCATGGCGCTGATGCGCGCGCGGGTGGCGCCGCTGGCCCTGTCGCGCCGGGCGCTGCTGCTGCCCGCCGGGACCGGCATCGCCATGATCGTCGCGCTGGCGCTGGCCAGCGCGTCGCAGTTCACCGTGACCGCGCTGTTCCTGGTCGGCACGGCCGCAGTGCTGGCGCTGCTCGGCGCGCTGGGGTGGGTGATCCGCCGCATCGCCGCCCGGCTGCCGCGCCCCGGAGATCCGCTGCTCCGCGCGGGTCTGGCCAATCTCCACCGCCCCGGCGCGCAGACCGGGCAACTGGTGACAGCGCTCGGCTTCGGCCTTTCCGCTTTCGTGCTGCTGGCCGTGGTGCAGACCAGCCTCGACGCCAATATCACGGCCCGCGTTCCAGCGCGCGCCCCCGACTATTTCGTGCTCGACGTGCCGCGTGGCCAGGTTGCCGCATTCGAACAGGCGGTCAGAACGGTCGCGCCGCGGGCAATGGTCCGCATCGTCCCCGCCCTGCGCGGTGCGATCCTCGCCTATGGGCCGGCAGGGCGCATGATCCGCGTCGCCGATCTCAAGGACATTCCCGACAATGCCTGGCAGTTGCGCGGCGAGCGCGGCCTGACCTATGCCGCCATGCCGCCCGAGGGCAGCAGGCTGACCGCCGGCCGGTGGTGGCCGGCAGACTATGCCGGCCCGCCGCTGGTTTCGGTCGATGAAAAGCTGGCCGATGCGATCGGCCTCCGGCTCGGTGACCGGATCGCCGTCAGCGTGCTCGGCGTCGAACGGGTGGCGACGATCGCCTCGTTCCGGCGCATCGACTGGGACAGCATGGGCTTCAACTATGTTCTGGTCTTTTCCTCCAACACGCTGGCCGATGCCCCGCACAATCTGGCCGCGACGATCGACCTGCCGCCGGGCGCGACCGGAACCGGGCTGCTGCGCAAGCTGGTCCGCGCTTTCCCGGCAAGCTCGGTGGTCGAAACGGGCAGCCTGCTCAGGGACGCCCGCGCGCTGCTGTCGCAGTTGTCGACGGCGATTCTGGCGGCGGCTGCGGTGGCCGTGCTCGCGGGCCTTGCCGTATTGCTCGGCGCCATCGCCGCGGCACGCGCGAGCCGGACTTACGACAATGTGATCCTGCGCGTGCTGGGAGCGAGCCATCGGCAGTTGCTGCTGCTGCTCCTGGCCGAATACGGCCTGCTGGCCGCCGTGCTGGCACTCGTCGCGCTACTGCTGGGCAGCGCGCTCGGCCGGGCGGTGATCACCCTGCTGTTCGGGTTCGACTGGCTGCCCGACTGGCCGCGCGTGCTGACCGTGCTCGGCGCCGGCACCGGCCTGGTGCTCACTTTCGCGCTGGCCGGATCACTGCCGCTGCTGCGGGCGAAACCGGCGCAGGCACTGCGGGAGCTTTAGAGCAGGCTGCGGATAACCGGAACCGCATCGTCCTGTTTAGTCACCCTGAACTTGTTTCAGGGTCCATGGTGCCGCCAACACCGCGGCGGCAGGGGCAAAATGCCCGATGGACCCTGAAACAAGTTCAGGGTGACGGTGCGGGATGAGGGAACAGGCGCGGGACGAGGGGCCGTGCATGGCCGGCGCGATAGCCCCTTCCTTGAACCGGACCGGGCCTGCCGGCATCGTCGTGCCGATCAGCGGAAGGCCTCGACATCGATCAGAACGTCCTGGGGATTGCCCGCCTTGTAAACCAGCGTTCCGGCCATCATGTCATGCAGCCCCTGCTTGCGCCGGGTCCAGCCGGCCATGAAATAGCCGATCATCAGGATAAGCGCTGAAACCAGCTTGGCGAAATGGCGGCCGGTTGCCCGTCCGAAACTTATTCTCCGGCCCGCTTCGTCGGTCACGACCAGCCCCAGGGCCTGCTTGCCGAATGTCGCCTGACGCGACGAGCTTTCCAGGATCGCATAATAGAGCCACCCTCCCACGAGGCCGATCAGGCCGCCCAACAGGCTCACGACAAGCGCGATCTCCGGTCCGCCGCCCATGGCCATACCCAGGAAAATGCCGATCGCAAAGTTGACGAAACCGAACGCGACATTGAGGATTATGCTGTCGATCAAATAGGCGAGAAACCTGCGCCAGAAACCGCCATATTGCGCCATCACACCCCCTGCACCTCATCGGGATCATCCAGCCGGCACGCGCCATGTCGCGGCCGGCAAAGCAGGCCTGGCATCATTCCGGTTCGGATGGAACCGGAATGATGCCAGACAAGCTTTTATTTCTGCATGATTTCACAAGCGGCCGGATGCTTCCGGCCGGCTTGCCTTCATTCTAGGAAAAGGCTTCCGTCCCGGCGGGATCCTTCGGGTCGGCCCCGAAACGATTCGCCCCCCTAGTGCCTTCGAGGCACATGAAGACGAGCACGATCAACCCGCCCACGAAAGGGATGAAGGCGAGCAGGACGAACCAGCCCGACTTGTCCTGATCGTGAAAGCGGCGGATCTGCACGGCAATGCTCGGAATGAGGATCGCCAGCAGAAAAATCGTCGTGAGCGGCCCGTAAAGACCGGCGACCATGCCGGAAAGACCCAGCATTCCCTCGACGATGCTGATCACGAAAGCGGCGATCGCCACACCGAGAAGAAACATCCAATATTCCTTTATTCCTTGCGCCGCGACCGACCGCTGAAATCGGCGTAGCGCTTCAATGGCATGAGCATCCATTCCATACTGTTCCCCCTTTCAGAACATCACCTCTCAAGAGGTGGGAGAGAGCATCATAAAACGGTGCGGGTGGCAAACAAAAAAGGCCGAATCCCCTTTCCGGCCGATGCCCGCGCCCGCCTTTCCTACCAGCGGAACCGCGCGGACACGCCGTAAGTGCGCGGCTGGTTGGTATAGCCTGAGATCGAACCCGCCTGGGCCACGGAATCAAAAATCGAGCTGATGTAGCGGGCATCGAGCAGGTTGCGCCCCCAGGCCGAGAATTCGAGCCCGTTGTGCATCGCGTAAGTGATCGAACCGTTGAGTTCGTTGACTTCGCGCCTGAACGGCTGCGCCGCGTCGAGCCCCGGCTGATAGTCCAGCACCGTGCCGGTGACCGCATCCTTCCGGATGAAGCCCGGCAGGCCGTCGACCACCTGCACCGCCGATTCATAATGGAAATTGCCGTAGAGGATCAGGTGATCGTCATTGGGCAGGCGATGATCGTACTGCGCGGTGAACGTCGCCGAAATCGGCGGAATGTCCGCGGGAGTCATGCCGCTTTCATCCCCGAAGGCCGAATTCCTGAAGTCGTCGTACTTCGGATCGAGATAGGTCATGGCCACGCCCAGTGTCAGTTCGGGCACCGGCCGCACGGTGCCTTCGAACTCGATGCCGAAAACCGATTCCTTGCCGGCATTGCCGAGGAAAAAGCCGGTGCCGGTGAAGATGTTCGACTGGAAACCGCGGATGTTCTGCTTGAACACGGCGAGCTTGGCCGCTGCCAGCCCCCAGTTGGCCTTGATGCCGGCTTCGAAGGAGGTTGCCTTTTCCGGCCCGGCGAACCGGCTGCCGTAGGTTTGATTGACGACCGCAATGCCTGCATTGTCGATCGCCGCCGCGTCGCCGGCCGCCGGCCGGCTGTCGCGTGACAGGTTTATCGAGCTGGCCTTGAAGCCCGTGGCGACGCCGGCATAGAGATTGATCCGGTCTGTCAGGTTGAACGATGCCCGCGCCGTCCACGAGACGTTGCCGTCGCCGGTCCTGCCCGGCTCGACCGCGTTGGGAACATTGAGGAAGGGCGGCAGGAACTGCAACGCGCGCAAGGCGTTGAGCGGGTTCACTGCGGGATCGTTCTGGTGCGCGTCGGCATAGGCCTGCGCCTGGGCCGCCGGAACGCCCTGCGCTATCAGGCCGCCGAGAAGCAACTGGTTGCGGAACGGCGCATAGCGCAGGTCATTGAAGTTCATCGCGGCAAAGACATCGCTTGACGTGACATTCGCCGAGAAGCGCTTGCTGTCGTGCGTATAGTTGACGCCTCCCGTCAGCGTCAGGCGGTTCGTCACCTTGAAATCGATCTGGGCGAAGACCGAGATGGCCTCGTTCTTCAGGGCATAGCGCTCGTCCAGCCCCTGACCCGGAGCAAAGAACCGGCCGGCATATTTCCCCGGCGCCCCTTCCAGCGCGCCGAAAGTCTGCTCAAGCATCGGCAGGCCGAGAGCGCCGCCGGAAGCGCCCTGGATCAGCAGGTCGGCATAGGCGCGCGTGTCCTCACCCCACTGGATAGAGCCGTTTTGCCGGATCTTCTCGTTGAAATAATAAGCGCCGAACAGCGCGGTGAGCTTGTCGGCGATGCTTGCCGTCGCGCGGAATTCCTGGGTGAAGGTCTTGATATTCGTGTCGGTGCTGGTGGTTTTGAGGATGTCGGCGCTGGTGAAATCGGCATCGAAATCATTGAACGAGCCGGTCCGGCGCCAGGCCGTGATCGAGATCAGCGACAGCGGCCCGATCTCATAGTCGACCTGGCCCGAGACGCCGTAGTTCTTGATCCGGTTCACGAAAGGCAGATTGTTGTAAACCCTGTCGCCGAAGCGGTCGGCCGGATCGTTGATATTGCCGCCGACCGCGCGGATCGCATCGGTCGCGTCCGATTGCGTGAAATTGACAACCGCGCAGCAATTTTCGTCGATCCTGCCATAATCGCCGATAATGCGGACCTTGAGCTGGCTGTCGGGCTGGTAGAGCAGTTGCCCGCGCAGGAACCAGCGATTCCGGTCGTTCATCCGCTCGCCGGTATTCAGATCCCGGATATAACCGTCGCGCCGGTTGTAACCGCCCGACAGGCTGGCCGCGATCGTGTCGCTGACCGGCCCGGTGACCATGCCCTTGACCACGACGGCATTGTAGTTGCCATAGGACGCTTCGACATTGCCGCCGAAATCGAACTTCGGCGCTTGCGTGATGATCGAGATCACGCCGGCGGAAGCATTCTTGCCGAACAGGGTGGACTGCGGCCCGCGCAGCACCTCTATCCGCTCGATATCGGGCAGGTCGGCGATCTGGGAAGCCGTGCGCGAACGATAGACGCCGTCGATGAACACGCCGACCGATGGCTCGATGCCGACGTTGTTGGCACCGTTGCCGAAGCCACGGATGAGGAAATTGGTATTCTCCGAGCTTTGATATTCGCTGATGCGCAGCGACGGTACGATCGAGCCCAGGGCCTTGAGATCGCGGATATGTTCGCGCTCGATCATCGCGGCGGTGGCGACAGTCACCGCGACGGGTACGTCCTGAAGCGTCTGCTCATGCTTGGTGGCCGTGACGATGATTTCGCTGGTGTTGCTGTATTCCGCGGGCGGCGGGTCGCCCGCGGGCTCGGCTTCATCGGCGGGTGAGGCCGCTTCACTATCCTGATCATCCTGCGCCATGGCCACACCGGACGGCGCCAGGACGAACGCGGCGACGGTCGCAAGAAAGAGTGCACGAGGCGAGGCGACCAGGCCGGTTGCAGATGAAATCATGGGTAAGCATACCTCCTTTGCGGCTGCGGCAACACATGATTCCTGCGCGTACCCACAACCCACCGAGCCCATTTAACCACAAAAATCCAGCTTCTTCGAGTATGTCTTGCGCCGATATGCGCGGCTTCACCCGTAGCCCGCCTGCAATCCGATGCTTGCCGCAAAACGCGGATTGGGATAGGGGGCGCGCCATGTTGCAGTGCAGCGTGCTGCCTGCCCCTGCCAGATCTGGAAAACCGCCCGCATGTCAGCCCCGCTTCCCCTTCGCAATATCGCGATCATCGCGCACGTCGATCACGGCAAGACCACGCTTGTCGACCAGTTGTTCCGCCAGTCCGGCACGTTCCGCGACAACCAGCGCGTCGAGGAGCGCGTGATGGATTCGAACGATCTGGAAAGGGAGCGCGGCATCACCATTCTGGCGAAGCCGACCTCGATCGAATGGAACGGCCATGAATCCGGGCCGGTGCGCATCAACATCGTCGACACCCCCGGCCATGCCGATTTCGGCGGCGAGGTGGAGCGCATCCTCTCGATGGTCGACGGTGTGATCCTGCTGGTCGACAGTTCCGAAGGCGCCATGCCGCAGACCAAGTTCGTCACCGGCAAGGCGCTGGCGCTGGGCCTGCGCCCCATCGTCGTCGTCAACAAGGTCGACCGGCCCGACGAGCGCATTCAGGAAGTGCTCGACGAGGTGTTCGACCTGTTCGTCACGCTTGAGGCGACCGACGAGCAGCTCGATTTCCCGGTACTCTACGCTTCCGGCCGCAACGGCTATGCCAACGAGGAACCGAGCCTGCGCGCGGGCACGCTCGAACCGCTGTTCCGCAAGATCGTCGACCACGTGCCGCCGCCGACGCTTGATGCCGACGCGCCGTTCAGCTTCCTCGTCACGCTGCTCGACCGCGACAACTTCCTCGGCCGCGTGCTCACCGGCCGCGTCCAGTCGGGCACGGTCAAGGTCAACCAGCCGATCCACGCGCTCGACGCCGACGGCAAGGTGATCGAAACCGGCCGCGCGTCGAAGCTCATGGCGTTCCGCGGGCTCGACCGCGTGCCGGTGGACGAAGCCAGGGCGGGCGACATCATCAGCCTCGCCGGCCTGACTGTCGCCACGGTTTCCAACACGATCGCCGACACCACGGTGACAACGCCGATCAAGGCGCAGCCGATCGATCCGCCGACGCTGTCGATGCGCTTCGCGGTCAACGACAGCCCGATGGCGGGCCGCGAGGGCGACAAGGTGACGAGCCGCATGATCCGCGACCGCCTGATGCGCGAAGCGGAAAGCAACGTCGCGATCAAGGTGACGGAGAGCGCCGACAAGGACAGCTTCGAAGTGGCCGGCCGCGGCGAGCTTCAGCTTGGCGTGCTGATCGAGACGATGCGGCGCGAAGGCTTCGAGCTGGGCATCAGCCGTCCGCGCGTGCTGTTCGGCAGCGATGAGAACGGCAACCGCACCGAGCCTTACGAAACCGTCGTCATCGACGTGGACGACGAGCATTCGGGCACGGTCGTCGACAAGATGAACCAGCGCAAGGCCGAGATGACCGACATGCGCCCCTCGGGCGGCGGCAAGACCCGCATCACTTTCTCCGCGCCCAGCCGCGGCCTGATCGGCTATCATGGCGAATTCCTGTCGGACACGCGCGGCACGGGCATCATGAACCGGCTGTTCGAGAAGTACGGCCCCTACAAGGGCCAGATCGAAGGTCGCCTCAACGGTGTGCTGATCTCCAATGGCACCGGCGAAGCGGTGGGCTATGCGCTCAACAGCCTTGAAGATCGCGGCATCCTGTTCGTCCGCCCGCAGGACAAGATCTATGAAGGCATGATCATCGGCGAAAACGCCAAGCCCGACGATCTTGAAGTCAATCCGATGAAGTCCAAGCAGCTCACGAACTTCCGTTCGACCGGCAAGGACGATGCCATCCGCCTGACCCCGCCGAAAATCATGACGCTCGAACAGGCGATCGCCTATATCGACGACGACGAAATGGTCGAGGTGACGCCGAAGTCGATCCGCTTGCGCAAGGCACTGCTCGACCCGCACGAGCGCAAGAAGGCAGGGCGCAGGAAGGAAGCGGCATAGCCCCTGCCAAGGGGCACGCCCGGTATGCAGACCGCAGACCTTCGCATCGCGCTGTACAGCGGCAATTACAACTATGTGCGCGACGGCGCGAACCAGGCGCTGAACCGGCTGGTGGGCTATCTGCTGCGCCAGGGCGCGGCGGTGCGGGTCTATTCGCCGACCACCGACAGCCCGGCCTTTCCGCCTGTCGGCGATCTCGTCGACGTGCCGGCGATGCCGATTCCGGGGCGCGGCGAATACCGTTTCTCGCTCGGCCTGTCGCCCCGCCTGCGGCGCGATCTCAAGGCTTTCGCGCCCAATGTCGTTCACGTCTCATCGCCCGATGTCAGCGGCCACCGCCTGCTGACCTGGGCGCGCCATCGCCGGCTGCCGACCCTTGCATCGGTGCATACGCGTTTCGAAACCTATCTGCGCTATTACAACATGGCCTGGGGCGAGCCGCTGGTCGAGGCGATCCTGCGGCGCTTCTACCGCCGCTGCGATGCGCTGGTCGCACCCGCCGAAAGCATGGCGCAGGTGCTCCGCAGCCAGCGGATGAATTACGATATCGGCATCTGGTCGCGCGGGGTGGACCGCGACATCTTCCATTCCGGCCAGCGCTCGCTCGCATGGCGCCGCGCGATCGGCATCGGCGATGGCGAGGTCGTGATCGGTTTCCTCGGCCGGCTGGTGATGGAAAAGGGGCTCGATGTCTTTTCCGACACGGTCGATGAACTGAAGCGCCGCGGTGTTGCCCATCGGGTGCTGGTGATCGGCGAGGGACCGGCCCGCGCCTGGTTCGAGGCACGCCTGCCCGATGCGCATTTCACCGGCTTCCAGGGCGGAGACGATCTGGCGCGGGCGGTGGCCGGCATGGACGTGCTGTTCAATCCGTCGGTCACCGAGACTTTCGGCAATGTCACGCTCGAAGCCATGGCCTGCGGCCGGCCCGTCGTCGCCGCCAGCGCCGCCGGCAGCGAAAGCCTGGTCGACGACCATGTCTCCGGCCGGCTGATTCGTCCGGGCGCGATCCACCAGTTCGCCGAGGCGCTGAAAGCCTATGCCGAACAGCCCGATCTGCGCACCCGCCACGGCGCCGCCGGCGAGGCGCGCAGCCGGGATTTTTCCTGGGATGCGATCAACCAGGAAGTCGCCGATACCTATCTGCGGCTGATCCGGCAGAAGACAGCAACGCGCAGGCCCTGAGGGCGGCGGATGCCGGATAGTGTTCCACGTGGAACATTTTCGGAACGAAACCTCACCCTCCACCCCCATCGTCACCCTGAACTTGTTTCAGGGTCCATCGGGCGTTTTACACCTGTTGCCGCCGGGTTGGGCGGCACCATGGACCCTGAAACAAGTTCAGGGTGACGATGAAGGGGAGCGAAGCGGAAAGAGCGTTGACGGTGCACGATGTAGGAAAATGTTCCACATGGAACATTTTCCTACCTGCTCCGGTCAGGACAGGCCGCGCACATAGGCGTCGACCGTGCCGGCGCAGCCGATCTTGTCGTCGCCATCGAGGTCGGCAAAGCGCATGACGTTGTCGCGGATCGATGGCCCTTTGGCACCGCAGGCGCAGGGGCTGAAGTCGATCGAGACCTTGTCGCCCGAAATCACGCCGCCCCAGCGGCCGTCGAGCGACAGGTCGAAGAAAGCGGCGCGGCCCTCGTACTCGCCTTGCTCGATCGGCAGCAGGTTGTCGCCGCTCTTGTCGAGGATCAGCGGCACCAGCCAGACCGGCAGGTGATAGCGGCCGCCTTTCTGGCAGCGCGGCATGCCCGACTGCAATTCCTGCATCGAGTAATTCTGGTAATTGCGCGTCGGCGAGATGTTGAAAGTTTCATAGACGAATTCGCGATAGTCGTCGGGCAGCTTGGCGCGCTTCAGCCCGCCGCCGACGTAGATCGAGTTCTCCGGGTTGAAGTCCTTGGCGCTGTAGCCCATCTCGCGCACCACTTTGGCAACATCGTAAAGGCCCTTCCACAGCCCGGTCACATGCAGCTTGTCGTGCCGCGCCTCGACCAGCGCTTTCGCGGTGATCCCGACGGCATCCTCGACCGCCTGCGCCCGCTCGGCCGAGATACGCTCGAATTCGGCCAGTTCTTCGGGCAGGATCGTGCCGTCGGCGATCTTCTTGCGCGCCACTACCATCTGGGTCAGGCTGCCGACGGTGATCGGCGGCACCGGATAGACGAAGCGTTCGGAATTCGGATCCTGCAATGCTGCGGTATAGGCTTCGCCGGTCGCCTCGTTGCGCGGAACCTTGGCGACCGGCGCCAGGGCGAACATGCGCCGGCTGCGGTCGAGCTTCACGCCCGAGCCCCAGGCATAGGCCTGCGGCGCCTCGCGCTTGCACCATTCCATGTCGGCATCGGAAGCGACCAGCATCGCCGACTTGCCGGTGGTGCCCGAGGAACAGGAAACGTGGTGCCCGCTTTCCTGCAACCTGGCGATCCAGTCATCGACATCTGCGATCTCGGCCGCATTCATCGGCGGGACGCGATAGGTGGAAACCGAATCAAGCCATTTGGCCAGCTTGTCCCACTTTTCTTCCATCAGGAAGCTTTCGGGATAGGACTTGTAGGCGGTGTGCGGCAGCAGCAGCGGCACCACGTCCTCAAGGCTGCGGATCTCGGTGATGCCCGCTTCCTCGGCCCGCAATTTGAGCAGCTTGATCCTGCCGACCCGGTCCTGAAACCGCTCGTTCATCGCCTCGATCTGCAAGGCGCGCAGATCATCGGCCGAATAGTCATAGCGATCGGGCGCATCGACCAATCGCGTCAGCCGCTCGACCGCACTGTTTTCCACAACCGTAGCCATCGTCATCTCTCCCTGGAGCGATTCGAAAAATAATGGCCACTTATGCGTATCATTATACCGCCAAGGCAAGCGGATTCTGCAAGGATAGTGACGCGATTGCGCCGCGATGCGCCCGCCCCTGCCGCCGCGCTCATCCCGGCCCGGCGCGGAACCCGCTCCGCAACAGGCGAAACACGCGCATTCCCGAGCCTTTGCGGCAGATGCCGGTTCAGCGCCGACGCCAGCCTCCATGCCTTGCCGGCGATGCCCCATTGCCGGAACATATCGGGAGCTTTCAAGGGATTGGCCATTCAGGCGACACAGCGCCGGAACATCCGCTTGCGCCGGGCGGCAAAGCGCTGTCAAGTGCGGGCAAGGCGGCGCCCGGAGAAGCGCGCCGGGGGGGAGAGGGAGAGGAATGGCAAGCCGCAGTCACGGATCGGGTTCAGGCGAGCTTCGCCGCCACTGGCGGATCCTGCCGCCCTGTCTCGCCGGCATCACGCTGTGCTCGGTACACGGCTATTCGCTCGGCGTGATGATCCCCGTGATCGAGCGCGAATACGGCTGGCCGCGCGCCGAGATATCGCTCGGGCTCATGTTCATCTCGGTGATCGCGCTGTTCGCGGCTCCGCTCGTCGGATTGGCGATCGACCGTTTCGGCCCCCGCCGCATCGCGCTGACCGGAATCCTGCTGTTCTGCTTCGCCCTGGCGATGCTGTCCAACGCCACTGCCGACATCCGCTCGTGGTGGCTGCTGTGGCTGCTGCTGGGCGCCGGCAACATGCTGATCCTGCCGACTGTCTGGACCAAGGCGATAAACGTCTATTTCGATGCCAGCCGCGGCATCGCGCTGGCGCTGGCGCTGTGCGGCACCGGCGTTACCGCCGCTTTCGTGCCGTCGCTGACCAATGCGCTGGTCGAACATTTCGGCTGGCGCGGCGCCTATATCGGCCTGGGCCTGATCGGCGCGGGAATCACTTTCCCGATCGCCTGGTTCCTGTTCCGCCCGGAAGCGGCCGGGCGGGCCGCGCCGGCTGCGTCGCGCCTGCCGCCGCAAGGCATCTCGGTACGCGAAGGCTTCGCCAGGCCGAGCTTCCTCAAGCTCGCCGGTGCGACCCTGCTGTTTTCGATCACGATCTGCGCATTGACGACCAATCTCGTGCCCGTGCTGCTGGCGCGCGGCATGACACCGGCGACGGCGGCATGGGTCGCCGGGCTTCTCGGCATCGGCTCGATCACCGGGCGACTCGTCGGCGGCATCCTGCTCGACCGCTTCGATGCGGCCAGGGTCGGCGCGGTCAGCGTGCTGATGCCGGTGGTGACCGTGTCGCTGCTGCTCGCCTTCCCCGGTGCGGGTGTCGCGGCGGCCGCCTGCCTGATCCTGGGGCTCTCTGTCGGCACGGAAGTCGATTGCTGCGCCTATCTTGCCGCGCGGCATTTCGGCCTGAAGAGCTTCGGCACCCTCTTCGGGACGATGAACGGGCTGATGCTGTTCGGCAACGGCATCGCTCCGGTGCTGGCAAACCATGTCTATGACGTGACCGGAAGCTACGACATCGTGCTCTGGGCGCAAGTGCCGGCCTGCCTCGGCACCGCCCTGCTGTTCCTGCTGCTCGGCCCCTATCCGCAGCCCGATGCGGTCGAAGCCTCCCGCGACACCGCGCCCGCAGGTGGCGAGCCGGCCTGATTTGCGGATTCTGTACATTGTCACGCCACGGCATCGCTTCGTTCCGATTCGGGCTGAACCGGAACGAATCCGGAAAGTCTTTTGTGTCCTGTAAGTTCACAAGTCACCGGATGATGTCGTCCGACTCGAAATCACTCTAGCAAGCCGGTTCCCGCTCTGCTAACCGCACCCGGCCCGCACCCGTAGCTCA
>JAITWR010000134.1 GCA_031285165.1 Novosphingobium sp. | reverse complement strand
CATTGGCGCCCCCCCCCCACCCGCCGGTCGCCCCCGGCCCCACCCAACTGGGGGGGGCTGCGGAGCCCCCCCCCCGGGGGGCCTCGCGGCCCCTCGCCACGAACGGAGGTGGGGACAAGGGGGGAACCGGGAGCAAGGGTAACCTCAAGGGTGCGGGCCTGCCCCCCAACCGCATCGTCTTCTCCGAGAAGTTCGCCTGCCCGGTCTCCGGCTTTGCTCTGGAAGCCATCGAGCCGCGCCTGTTCTCGTTCAACGCCCCCCAGGGCGCCTGCCCGGCCTGCGACGGGCTCGGCGAGAAGCTGCTGTTCGACCCGCAGCTCGTCGTCCCGAACGAGGCCCTGACGCTCAAGCAGGGCGCGATCGTGCCCTGGGCAAAGAGCAACCCGCCGAGCCCTTACTACATGCAGGTGCTCGCCAGCCTGGCCCGTGAATACGGCTTCGATGTCGTCACCCCCTGGCAGGATCTGCCGGGCGAGGTGAGGCTGATCATCCTTCACGGCACCGGCGGCAGGAAAGTCCCGCTCACTTTCATCGACGGCAAGAAGAGCTACACGGTCGAGAAGGCTTTCGAAGGCGTGATCGGCAACCTCAACCGCCGCATGCTCCAGACCGAGAGCGCCTGGATGCGCGAGGAACTGTCCAGGTACCAGACCGCGCAGCCCTGCGAGGTCTGCGAGGGCAAGCGCCTCAAGCCCGAGGCATTGAGCGTCAGGATCGCCGGCGAGGACATCTCGATGTCCACCCGCCGTTCGGTGGCGGATGCCTATGCGTGGTTTTCCGGCCTTGCGGAAAAGCTTACTCCGACGCAGCAGCAGATTGCCCATGCCATTCTGAAGGAAATCAACGAACGCCTTGGATTCCTGAACAATGTCGGGCTTGATTACCTGAACCTCGACCGGACTTCAGGTACTCTCTCCGGCGGCGAGAGCCAGCGCATCCGGCTCGCCAGCCAGATAGGCAGCGGGCTGTCGGGCGTGCTCTACGTGCTCGATGAACCTTCCATCGGGCTTCACCAGCGCGACAACGACCGGCTGCTCGAAACCCTGAAGCGGCTGCGCGACCTGGGCAATACGGTGATCGTCGTCGAGCATGACGAGGACGCGATCCGCACGGCCGACCATATCGTCGATCTCGGCCCCGGTGCGGGCGTCCACGGCGGCGAGATCGTCGCGCAGGGCACGCTTGCCGATATCCTCGCCAGCAAGGACAGTCTGACCGGCCAGTACCTGACCGGCGCGCGCGCGATCGCGGTGCCGGCCAGGCGCCGCAAGGGCAACAAGCACAAGATCACGGTCGAAGGCGCGCGGGCGAACAATCTGCGCAGCGTCACCGCCAGCATTCCGCTCGGCACGTTTACCTGCATCACCGGCGTTTCGGGCTCGGGCAAGTCGAGCTTTACGATCGATACGCTCTATGCCGGCGCCGCACGTCAGTTGAGCGGTGCGCGTGTCATTGCCGGCCCGCACGACCGCATCACCGGCCTCGAATTCTGCGACAAGGTGATCGAGATCGACCAGTCGCCGATCGGCCGCACTCCGCGCTCGAATCCGGCGACCTACACCGGCGCCTTCACCCAGATCCGCGACTGGTTCGCCGGCCTGCCGGAAAGCGAGGCGCGCGGCTACAAGCCGGGCCGCTTCAGTTTCAACGTCAAGGGCGGCCGCTGCGAGGCGTGCCAGGGCGATGGCCTGATCAAGATCGAGATGCATTTCCTCCCCGACGTCTATGTCACTTGCGAGGAATGCGGCGGCAAGCGCTACAACCGCGAGACGCTCGAGGTGAAGTTCAAGGGCCATTCGATCGCCGACGTGCTCGACATGACGATCGAGGACGCCGAGGCGTTCTTCAAGGCCGTCCCGCCGATCCGCGACAAGATGCACATGCTGAACGAGGTCGGCCTCGGCTATGTCAAGGTCGGCCAGCAGGCGACCACGCTTTCGGGCGGCGAGGCGCAGCGGGTGAAGCTGGCCAAGGAACTGAGCCGCCGCGCCACCGGCCAGACACTCTACATCCTCGACGAGCCCACCACCGGCCTCCATTTCGAGGACGTGCGCAAGCTGCTCGAGGTGTTGCAGCGGCTGGTCGACCAGGGCAACAGCGTGGTGGTGATCGAGCACAACCTCGATGTCATCAAGGTAGCCGACTGGATCATCGACCTCGGCCCCGAGGGCGGTGTGCGCGGCGGCGAGATCGTCGCCGAAGGCACGCCCGAAACCGTTGCGGCGAACCCGCGCAGCTTCACCGGCCGCCACCTCGCCCCGCTACTCGAACGCGGCCGCGAGGCGGCAGAGTAGGGCCACAGAATCCCCCTTCGCCGGGCGAGGCTGGAGGCGCATCGGAATTTGTCCATGCAGCCCGTCTATTTCAGCCGTGCCGCGCAAAAATGCGGTGCGGTCAGTTGCCGAAGCTGTAGCGCAGGCGGAAGCCCCACATGCGCGGTTGGTTGAGGTGGCCGCCGTCGGCGCCGATCGTGCCGTAGGCGCCGCCCGGAAACAGAACCCGCTCTTCGTTGGTAACGTTGGTCATAAAGAAGGTGAGATCGATGGGGCGGCCGGCGATGTTGCGCCAGTTGGCGTTCAGATCCAGCAGGTTCGACGCCTTCAGGACATAGAAGTTGGGCGAAATCGCCTGGCTGACCGCCGGGGTCTTGTCCGTGTGCGTGAAAGTCGCGCCGAACGAGATTTCACCGATGCTCTTGTCGAGCGGCAAGGTGTAGGTGCCGCTGACGGTCACCCGGTTCCTGGGAGACAGGGCAAGTTGCGCGCCGA
>JAITWR010000119.1 GCA_031285165.1 Novosphingobium sp. | reverse complement strand
GAAGGTTTCCGGCTGGCCGGCCTCGTTGCGCGGGCAGTCGACCTGGAAGCGCGCTGCCGGCCGGCCCGAGACGGTGAGGCTTGCGATCGGCGATATGGCCGCGCCGGGGCAGGCTCGCGGCAGGCTGCCGGTGATCGTGCGGGCATAGGCCGCGGGTGTCGACCGGGCGGCGAGGCCGGTGAAGCGCTGGGTCGTCACCATCCGGCTCCAGCGTTCAACCGTCTCGCCGCGCGGCACTTCCTCGCGGATCGACTGCGCGGCGCTGGCGGCCCGGTAGCCGGGCACGAAGCCCGGAAGCGCGGGCGAGACGAGCCGCTCGCCCGCGGCCGGTGCCTGAGCGGATGCCGGCATTCCCAGCACGGCAAATGCGGCAATCCCTGCGACGAACCTTGCCGGGGTCATGATCACTCCCATGTTTTCCAGTCGCGGGACATCTTGACGCATCGGGCGTCGTTTCGCCACCCTCGCGCGTGTACGCATGTGTGTAGGGGACATCAGGACTGCAATGCAGCTCGTTATCGTAGAATCGCCGGCCAAGGCGAAGACCATCGAGAAGTATCTCGGCAAGGACTACAGGGTTCTGGCGTCCTATGGCCACGTCCGCGATCTGCCGGCGAAGGACGGCTCGGTGCGCCCGGACGAGGACTTCGCTATGGACTGGGAGCTTTATGGCGACAAGCAGCGCCAGGTGAAGGCGATCGCCGACGCTGCCAAAGAGGCCGACCGGCTGATTCTCGCTACCGACCCCGACCGCGAGGGCGAGGCGATAAGCTGGCACGTGCGCGAGCTTCTGGGCAAGCGCAGGGCGCTGCCCAAAGACGTTCAGCGCGTGACTTTCAACGCCATCACCAAAGACGCGGTGACGCAGGCGATGGCGCATCCGCGCGCGCTCGACCAGGATCTGATCGACGCCTACCTGGCCCGCCGCGCGCTCGACTATCTGTTCGGCTTCACGCTTTCGCCGGTGCTGTGGCGCAAGCTGCCCGGCGCCAAGAGCGCGGGCCGCGTGCAGTCCGTGGCGCTGCGCCTGATCGTCGAGCGCGAGCGTGAGATCGAGGTGTTCCGTCCACAGGAATACTGGTCGGTGATCGCCCGGCTCGAGCAGGGCGGCACGCAGTTCCCGGCCCGCCTGGTCAAGTTCGAAGGACAGAAGCTCGAACGCCTGAGCCTCGGCGACGAGGGCATCGCCCTGCGTGCCAGGGCGGCAGTCGAGGCGGGCGCCTTCCGCGTCGAGGAAGTCGAGGTCCGGCCGCAGCGGCGCCATCCGCAGCCGCCGTTCACCACTTCGACCTTGCAGCAGGAGGCCGCGCGCAAGCTCGGCTTTTCGGCCAGCCACACGATGCGCGTGGCGCAGGCGCTCTCTGAGGCGGGCGCGATCACCTATATGCGTACCGACGGCGTGCAGATGGACCCGTCGGCGATTTCGGCGGCGCGGGCGGAGATCAGCAGCCGCTATAACGGGCACTATCTGCCCGAAAAGCCGCGCCACTATGAAACCAGGGCCAAGAACGCGCAGGAAGCGCACGAGGCGATCCGCCCGACCGACTTCTCGCGCGATCGTTTCGGCAGCAGCGATGAGGCACGGCTCTACGAGCTGGTCTGGAAGCGCGCGCTGGCAAGCCAGATGGCCTCGGCCAGTATCGAGCGTACCACCGTCACCCTGCGCGACGGCACGGGCCAGCACGAATTGCGCGCCACCGGCCAGGTGGTGAAGTTTCCCGGCTTCCTTGCCGTTTACGAGGAAGGCCGCGACCAGACCGGCAAAGAGGGCGAGGAGGATGAAAGCGCCCTGCTGCCCGCGCTTGCCAGGGGCGACATGCCGGCGAAAAAGGGCGTCGAGGCCAGCCAGCATTTCACCCAGCCGCCGCCGCGCTATTCGGAAGCCTCGCTGGTCAAGCGGCTGGAGGAACTCGGCATCGGCCGGCCTTCGACCTATGCCTCGACGTTGCAGGTGCTGAAAGACCGCGCCTATGTCCGCACCGAGAAGAACCGCTTCTTCGCCGAGGAAACGGGACGGTTGCTGACCGCCTTCCTCGAACGCTTTTTCCCGCGCTATGTCGCCTATGAATTCACCGCCGGCATGGAGGAGGAACTCGACGACGTTTCGGGCGGCCGCGCTGAATGGAAAAGCGTGCTCGAAGCATTCTGGAAGGATTTCAAACCCAAGTCCGACGAGGTGATGGAGCGCAAGCCCTCGGAAATCACCGGGGCACTCGACGAATTCCTGTCCGACTACCTGTTCCCGCCGCGCGAGGACGGCACCGACCCGCGGCTCTGCCCGAAATGCGAAGGAGGGCGCCTGTCGCTGCGCGGCGGCCGCTATGGCGCCTTCATCGCCTGCTCGAACTATCCCGAATGCCGGTTCACGCGCAAATTCGCCCAGCCGGGCGGCGAGGGCGAGGACGGCGGTGAGGGCGACGGCGTGCTCGGCACCGACCCCGGAACCGGGCAGGAGATCGCCCGCAAGGTCGGCCGTTTCGGTCCTTATATCCAGATGGGCGAGGGCAAGGAGGCCAGGCGCTCGTCGATTCCCAGGGATATTCCGGGGGGTGAACTGACTCTGGACTGGGCGGTGAAACTGCTCGGCCTGCCGCGCGAGATCGGCCTGCATCCCGAGACGGGCAAGCCGATCACCGCCAGCATCGGCCGCTATGGCCCTTACCTTGCGCATGAGGGCAAGTATGCGCGGCTCAAGTCCACCGCCGAGGTCTTCGACACCGGCATGAACGCGGCCGTGGCGCGGCTGGCCGACGCGGCGAGCGGCGGCGGCCGTGGCCAGCGCGCTGCGGCCGAGCCGCTCAACACGTTCGGCCCGCACCCCACCTCGGGCGGCGAGATGAAGCTGATGGCGGGGCGCTATGGCCCTTACGTCACCGACGGCACGACCAATGCCACGCTCCCGCGCGACAGGAAGCCCGAGGAACTGACGCTCGAGGAGGCCGTGGCATTGATCGACGAGAAGGCGAGCAAGGGGCCGGCGAAGAAGGGCGGGCGGAAGAAAGCGGCTCCGGCCGGGAAAAAGACGCCAGCAAAGAAGGCGCCCGCAAAGAAGCCGGGCAAGGCCTGAGGCTTCTTGCAGGACCATGCCGGCCAGAAGATTGTGCGGGTTCGGCCCGGCCCTTCGGCCGCGCGGCAGCGGCGGCGGCGTTTCCGGGCGAAAGACATGGGCAATTTCAGAGGGCGGCCGAAGCCAGCACTGTCAACGCACGCGCCGGCCGCGACGTTTGACGACCGGCAGCCCGACCGTCTGCGCCGGGTCGGGCCCTGGAACGTCGATCGTCACCAGAGAACCCGGTGGCAAACAGCGCTGCGCCATCCGATCGATCACGGCACTGCCCCCCGAAGAAGCCCAGGCACTCCCCGCCCGCGAACGGCCCTGAGGTCACTCCAACGGGTTTGCCTTCACATTGTAACTGTTCGGTTCGAAGATCCGGCGTCGTGGGGGCGCTGTCGTGAAGAGCGCTTGCCATAGGGCACCCTCCTCCTGATGCGGCAGGATCAATGATGCACCTTATACTCCGGGAGCAAATACCTGGACCAGCTTGCCGGGATTCAGCAGATCTGCCGGGTCGAGCGCCCGTTTGATCCGGCGCATGATGTCGAGCGCTGCCGGATCGCCCAGCCGGGCCAGTTCCTCGCGCTTGAGCTGGCCGATGCCGTGCTCGGCCGAGATCGAGCCGCCCCATCGGGTGACGAGATCGTGGACCTCGCGGCTGATGGCCTTGCCGTCGCCGGCCATCCAGTCCGGGGCCGATCCGGGCGGGGCGATGACGTGGAAATGCACGTTGCCGTCGCCGAGATGGCCGAAAGCGACCGCCTCGGTGCCCGGCCAGGCCGCCTCGATCGCCGGCACGGCCGCCGCGACGAATTCCGGCATGCGTTCGACCGGGACGGAGATATCGTGCTGCACCGCCGGGCCGTGCGCCCGTTCGGCGGGAGCGATCGATTCGCGCAGCAGCCAGAAGGCTTCGGCCTGGGCCTCGCTGGCGGCGATCACCGCGTCATTGAGCAGGCCGCGCGCGAAAGCGCCGGCCATCATCGCCTCGCAGTGTTCGTTCAGGGGCTCGCGGCCGGCGGCATCGGCCACCACCTCGATCAGCACATGCCAGGCATGCGGTCCGGCCAGCGGCGCGCGCGCGGCGGGCAAGTGGTCGAGCACTGTTGCGAGGCAGCGCTGCGGCAGCACTTCGAAGCCTTCGAGCGCCTGCCCCGCGGCATCTTCGCAATAGAGCAGCAGCGTCCGGGCCATGGCGAGCGAAGCCACGCCGGCCCAGATCACCACGCGGTCGGCCACTGCCGGCACGAGCCGCAGCGTCGCTGCGGTGACGATGCCGAGCGTCCCTTCGGAACCGATGAACAACTGCTTGAGATCGAAGCCGCGGTTGTCCTTCTTGAGCGGGGTCAGTTGCGAGAGTACGCTGCCATCGGCCAGCACCGTCTCGAGCCCGAGCACCAGCGCGCGCATCGGACCGTGGCGCAGCACCTGGCTGCCGCCGGCATTGGTGGCAATGAGCCCGCCCACCGTCGCCGAGCCCTTGCCGCCCAGAGTCAGCGGAAAGCGCAGCCCGATCTCCCCCGCGGCCTCGTGCAGCGACTGGAGTACCAGACCGGCCTCGCAAGTGGCGCGGCGGGCCTCGCTGTCGATTTCGCGGATCGCGTTCATGCGGCGCAGCGAAAGCAACAGCGCGTCCCCCTGCGGCGACGGCGTCGCGCCGCCCGACATGCTGCTGTTGCCGCCCTGCGGAACGATCGGAACCCCGTGGGCCGCGCAGAGCCGTATCAGGGCGGCCACCTCCCGGGTGGTCGCGGGGGAGGCCATGGCCAGCGCCCGGCCGGTGAAGCGCCCGCGCCAGTCGGTCAGCCAGGGGGCCATCAGCCCGGCATCGCGAGTCAGGCCGCGGGGGCCGAGCAGGGCTTCGGCCTCGGCCAGAAAAGTGTCGCGGGCGGTCATGCCGCCGTTATGGCACAGCGCCGCCGCGGTTGCATCCGCAAAGCTCGCTCCCCCGCGCCCGCCGATGCGCCCGGTTAAGCGATGGTTCAAATTCACAAGGTATCGGGGGCACAGGGGTAAGGACGCTTGCGGAGCCTCAAGCCACTATGAGCCGAACCGACCGATGAGCTTTGCCACCGTTTTGTTCACTCCGTTCGTGCTGCTGTTTCCGGCCGCCGGGGTGATCGGGACGCCCGATCTGTACGAACCGGCGCAGGCTGCGGCCGTGTCCGTGGACATCCCGCCGGGGCAGTCCGCCATGCCGCCGGGTGCCGAGCCGGTCCGGCCGGGCCGGGTGTTCCGCGAGATGGCCGGGAGCTTTCGCGCCGAATCGCAGAATCAGGTGCGGATCGAGCGGCATATGGAAATCCGCATCACTCCGGCGCGGCCGATGCCGTTTCCGGGCGAGTTTCCGTTCGACAGGCTGCCGCGCGAGATCCCGTCGCGCCTGATCGAACGGGACATCGGCCGCTGCGTGCCGGCCTCGGGTATTGCGCGCGTCCAGCCCGACCGGGGCAACCGGCTGATCCTGTTCATGCGCGACCGGCGCATGATCGGCGCGCAGCTCGAACGGACCTGCCGGGCACGCGATTTCTATTCGGGCTTCTATATCTCGCGCACGCCCGACGGACGAATCTGCGTCGATCGCGACACGCTGCTTTCGCGCAGCGGCGCCAATTGCCGGCTGTCCCGACTCAGCCAGTTGATCGACCCCGACGACTGATCCGGCCTCATCCTCGCATTTCCTTGACTTTACGTTCCGATTGCGCCTAGGGCGCGGCCAATCTTCGCTTCGGGCAACCGGGGCGGAGGAAGGGATGGCACGCAACTGCCGGCCCATCTGTTTCCCCGGACATCAGCCCAAGCCTATGAATTTCGCCGATCTCGGCCTGTCAGACGAATTGCTGCAATCGGTTGCCGCGGCCGGCTATGATACGCCGACGCCGATCCAGGCGCAGGCGATTCCCCCGGTGCTGATGATGAAGGACATCATCGGCATCGCCCAGACCGGCACGGGCAAGACGGCGAGCTTCGTCTTGCCGATGATCGACATCCTTGCGCATGGCCGCCGCCGCGCGCTGATGCCGCGTTCGCTGATTCTCGAACCGACGCGCGAACTGGCCGCCCAGGTTGCCGAGAACTTCGAGAAGTACGGCAAGAACCACGATCTCAAGATGGCGCTGCTGATCGGCGGGGTGCAGATGGGCGATCAGGTCAAGGCGCTGTCCGAAGGGGTCGACGTGCTGATCGCCACGCCCGGCCGCCTGATGGACCTGTTCGAGCGCGGCAAGATCCTGCTCACCGGCTGCGACCTTCTCGTCATCGACGAGGCCGACCGTATGCTCGACATGGGCTTCATCCCCGATATCGAGAACATCTGCACCAAGCTGCCGCCGAACCGTCAGACGCTGCTGTTTTCGGCGACGATGCCGCCGCCGATCAAGAAGCTGGCCGACAGGTTCCTGACCAATCCGAAATATATCGAGGTTGCCCGGCCGGCGACGACCAACACCAATATCGCCCAGCACAAGGTCATGGTTGCGGCCAGGCAGAAGCGCGGGGTTCTGCGCCACTTCCTGCGTACCGGCGACGTGACGACGGCGATCGTCTTCTGCAATCGCAAGACAACCGTGAGAGAGCTGGCCAAGAGCCTGAAGCAGCATGGTTTTTCCGCCGGCGAAATCCACGGCGACATGGATCAGCCGGCGCGCCTGGCCGAGTTGCAGCGGTTCAAGGACGGCACGATCAATATCCTGGTGGCATCGGATGTCGCCGCGCGCGGGCTCGATATCAAGGGCGTCAGCCATGTGTTCAACTTCGACACGCCCTGGCACCCCGACGACTATGTCCATCGCATCGGCCGCACCGGCCGCGCCGGCGCCACCGGCAGCGCCTTTACGTTCGTGGCGCCCGAGGATGCCGAGGCGATCGAGAACGTCGAGAAATTGACCGGCGGCGCGATTCCGCTGTTCGAGGTCACGCCGGAAGCGGGCGATGCGCGGGAAGGGCATTCCGCCCGCACCAGGCGTCCGCCGCGCGAGGA
>JAITWR010000051.1 GCA_031285165.1 Novosphingobium sp. | reverse complement strand
GCAGCTTGCTCTAACGCAACAGCACGGGCAGCCCCGAAACCCCCTGCTGCTCAAGCCCGCCGGTCATGAACGGCGCTGCGGCAGCGGGATCGAGCCGCAGGTTCGGGAAGGCGTCGAGCAGGGCGTTGATCCCCGTTTCGATTTCGACCCGCGCGACATTCATGCCCAGGCATCGGTGCGTGCCGAGGCCGAAGGCCATGTTGGTCAGCCTGTCGCGGCGGATGTCGTATGCGTCGGGGCGGTCCCAGCGCGCGGGATCGCGGTTCGCCGGGCCGAGGCCCAGTTCCAGCACCGAGCCCGCGGGGATGTGATGGCCGTAGAATTCCACATCGTGCATCACCATGCGGTAGAAATAGGGCGCGGTCGGATTCCAGCGCAGCCCTTCCTCGACCGCGTCGGCGAGCAGCGCGCGATCGGCCTTCACCGCTGCGAACTGTTCGGGATGCGAGAGCAGGGCGTACAGCGTGATGCCCATCTGCCGCCAGGAAGTGCCGCCGCCGGCGACCATCACCAGCCGGGCATGGGCCATGATCTCGCGGTCGGTCAGCGGGCGCCGGGGCTCGCCCGGCAGCATCAGCCTGGTCCTGAGCAGGAAGCTGATGAGATCGTCCTGCGGCACGGCGCGGCGCGATGCGATCAGCCCGAGCAGCGTTTCCTCGACGATCCGGCCGTTGCGGATGCGATCCTCCATCGTCACGTTGCGGCTGGAACTGGTCGAGTTGAGATAGGCGTGGCGGAAGCGCAGCGCCTCGTCCCCGTCGAGCCCGATCGCGGTGGTGATCGTATAGACCGGGATGCGCGCGCAGAAATCGAGATTCAGCTCGGCCCGGTCGGCTTTCGCCATGCGCGCGATCAGCCGGTCGACGATGCCGTCGATCGTATGCGTGCGCCACCAGCCCATCGCTTCGGGCATCAGGAATCTGGGCTGGATCGTGCGGCGGTAGGCGCGGTGCATCGGCGGGTCCATTTCGAGGATGCCCATCGTCTTCTCGTTTGCCGGGTTGTCGTTGCCCTGGACCGTGTTCGAGAACGTCTGCGGATCGCGCAAGGCGGCTTCGCAGGCGTCGTAAGTCAGCGCCGTCCAGTGCTGCCGGCCCCTGGCCCGCACATGCCGGTCGTGGTGCGGCAGGCCGAGAAGCTCGCGCAGGCGCCCCTTGTGTACCGGCGCCTGGGCGCGGAGCCGGTGGACCTGCGGCATCACCGCACCGACATCGATGAAATTGCCGATGTCCTCGGCCTCGCGGCGGACATCGTAGAGCTGTTCGTACAGCGGATCGTCGGCGGTGAGGACATCGGTTGCGGCGTTCATGGGAGGGATTCCTGCAAGGCCGTTTCGCCGGCCGCGGCGGCGCGGGCGCGGCGGGCGTCGGGTGTTTCGAAAGGAAGGCGCCGGGCGGCGAGCCAGAGCATGATGAGAGCCAGCGGCGCCAGCGGCAGCATGCTGAGAAGGCCGGCGGTGAGCGATCCGGTCAGCGTGCTGACCTTGCCGGCCCAGTACGGCCCGGTGCCCGAGGAGATGACGATGGCGACAAGCGAATAGGATGCGGCGGCCGAGCCCCGCATGCGCGGCAGCACGAGATCCTGGACCATCGCCGCGCCGCCGGGGCTCCAACTGCCGGAGAATATGCCGAGCAGGAAGATCGCGGCGAGGAACGTGTGGAAATCCTTCACCAGCAGCATCAGCAGAAGGCACGGAATCGTGCCGATCAGCGCAATTGCGCAGATCCACATCGGCGCGCGCCTGTCGCGCAGTTTCCAGCGGTCGGCCAACTGTCCGCCGAGCAGCACGCCCATGAGCGAGCCGGCGATATGGGTGAGGCCGATGGTCAGGCCGATCTCGTGCGCCGGCACTTCCGGGTAGGTGCGCATCGCATAAGGGGCGGACCAGACGCCCGCCGAGCCGCCGATGCAGGCGATCAGCGCGCAGCTTGCGGTGGCCCAGGCGAAAGTCGGGTCGCCGAACGTCAGCGCAAAGAGCGGCCGGTCGCGGTATCGCTGGATATGGCCCCAGGTGATCACGGCATAGGCGCCGAGCCCGAAAGCGGCCCATTGCGCGGCATCGCGGGTCAGGTGGATCAGCACGGCGGCGATCGCGGCGATGCCGGCGGCAATCGCGATGTTGCCGGTGAATGCGCGCTTCCCGCCGATGCGCAGCAGCGTCAGCATGGTGAACGGGGGCAGGGCGGTGGCGATTTCGCGCAGGACCAGGCCGATGGCGGAGCCCGCGTCATGCGGTGCCTGCGGCGGCTCCCTGATCGCCAGCAGCATCAGCGCCAGCGGCAGGCCGGGCAGGGCGACGGCAACGAGCGCCGCTTTCCACGGCGCCACCGCGCAAGCCCCGGCGATCGGCAGTGCCTGGCAGACATGCTGGTACTGGGTGAGGAACAGGCCGCCGATGAACATGGCGAAAGTGCCGCCGATGAACACGCCCGACAGCAGCACGCTCATCGCCACGGCGCGGTTCTTGGGCGGGAACATATCGGCCACCAGCGAATGACCGCAGGGATTGGCCACCGCCTCGCCGACCCCGACACCGATGCGGGCGAGGCCGAGCGTGGCGAAATTGTTGGCCGCGCCGCCCAGCGCGGTCATCAGCGACCACAGTGTCAGGCCGAACGCCATGACTTTCTTGCGCGAGAGCCCATCGGCAATCCGGCCCATGGCAATGCCGACGACCGAGTAGAACACGGCAAAGGCAGTGCCCAGCAGGAAGCCCAGTTGGGCATCGTCGAGCCGCAGGTCCGCCTTGATCGACTGTGCCAGGATCGAGACGATCTGGCGATCCAGGTAGTTGAGGACATTGGCGGCGGTGAGGACTGCGAGAGCGTAGTAGGCCGCCTTGGGGATTGCCGCTTTCCGGCCCGCCACGGTTTCCACGCCCTCCGCAATCGTCGCCACGCCCTTCTCCCGTTTATGGTATTCTTATGCGGTTGTTACGCGTCAGGAGATGCGCAGCAGCCGTTTGGCGTTGTTGCAGATGATGTCCCTGATGTCCTCGTCGGGAACGCCTGCGAAGTCGCGCCTGATGATTTCGTGACTGCGCGGGAAAGTCGTTTCCGAATGCGGATAGTCCGATGACCACATGATGTTCCGGCCGCCCGGCAGGCCGCGGTTGAGAATGCCGGTGCGGTCCTGGATGAACGAGCCCCAGACGTTGTTGTCCATATAGACGCCCGGCGATTCCCTGTTCGGCGGCTGCACCCAGAAGCGCTGCTTCTCCCAGGTGCGGGTGATGTATTCGGTGTACCAGGCGAACCAGCCCACGCCCGATTCCATGCTGCCGATGCGCAAGTCGGGGAAGCGGTCGAAAATGCCGTTGAAAATGAAGATGCCGATCGGTTCCGCCATCGCCAGCTTGCTCATCGGCATGTCGGGCAGGAAGAACTGCTTTTCGCCGAAGCGCGGCACGCGGCCGCCGAGGTGGAAGGTGATGACCATGCCATAGTCGCACAGCACTTTCCACAGCCTGTCGAATTCGGGCTGGTAGTATTGCAGCGCGCCTTTCGGATCGCCGGTCTGGGCCGAGACCTGGCCCGATTTCATGTTCCTGATTTCCGACGAGGTCTTCCAGGCGTCCGGGTTCTGCGGGAAGGCCGGAAGCTGGAGCATTTTGAAGCCCATCCTGGCGAGGCGATGGACATGCTCGATCGTCTCGTCGATGTCGCGCATCGGCGCATGGCCGACGGGGAACAGGCGGTGCGGGGCGTTCGACGCCCATTCCATAACCCAGCGGCTGTAGGCTTCGAAGCTGGCGATGTAGAGGTCGTTGTCGAAGCTGCCGAGCGGGCCGCCGCCGAACATGATCGCCTGGTCGATGCCGTCGAGGTCCATGTCGGCGAGGCGCTTGGCGGGATCGTAGGTGTTGCGCTGCTCGGACAGGCGGCCCTTCATCTTGAAGTCCTTGCCTTCGCGGCCGGCCTGGTTGTTGATCATCATCACCGGGCGGCGATTGCCTTCGAAGACGATATAGTCGCAGTCCTCGCCGGCTTCGATGACCGGCGCCTTGTGCTTCTGGGACTCGGGAAGGTATTCCTTCCACATATCATGGGGCGGGTCGATATGCGCGTCGGCGTCAAAGATCGGACCCCATTTCCAGTCGTCCTTGAGGGCACTGCCGAATTTCGGATCAGCTTCGCTCATCTTCCAGGCTCCTTCCCGAACTGCTTTTCGATAATTCGAAATAGTGAACGCACTATCGCAATTCTGAACGAATGAGTCAAGTCCGTGCCCGCTGCCGATCCTCCCCGCCGCTTCGCGCCGTTCACGTGCGCCGCAGCAGCATCGCGCCGTAGCCATAGCCGCCGTTGACCACCATGCAGGTCTGTGCATCCCTGACCTGGCGGCCGCCGCCCCGGCCCCACAGTTGCAGGCAGGCTTCATGGGTGTGGCCATAGCCGTGGAAGCGCCCGGCGGAGAGCTGCCCGCCGCTGGTGTTCAGTGGCAGTTCGCCGTCCAGGGCAACGCGGGTGCCGCCTTCGATGAAGCGCAGCGCCTCGCCGGGGTCGAGCAGCCCGACCGCTTCGAGCCAGAGCGGCACGTGGATCGAGAAGCCGTCGTAGATCTGCGCGCAGTCCACGTCCTTGCGGGTCAGGTCTGTGCGCTTCCACAGCATCTCGCCGGCGCGGGTCGCGGGGATCGCGGTGAAATCGCCTTCGTGCAGGCCCTCGCCGATGCCGCCGACCGACATGCCCATCGCCTCGATCGCCAGCGGCGGGTTCTTCAGATCCTTCGCCGCGTCCTTGTGCGAAACGATCAGCGCGGTCGAGCCGTCGATGTGAGAATCGCAATCGTAGAGCCGCAGCGGGGTCGAGATCATCCGCGACGACAGGTAATCGTCGAGCGTGATCGGCGTGCGGTAGATGGCATTCGGGTTGTGCGCCGCCATCCGCCGGCCGTTGACCGCGACCCAGCCGAGTTGTTCCGCGCCGACGCCGTATTTGTCGAAATAGGCCCGGGCATAGAGAGCCCACATATTTGCCGGCGAATGGGCGTGATAGGGCACGAAGAAGGCGTTGCCGCCGTCGACCCGCTCGCGGCTGCCGGTCAGCAGCGTCGAAGCGCGCGAGGCCAGTCGCGCGCGGGCCTGCCCGACCGTGCGGAATACCAGCACATGACGGCAGAGGCCGGTCGCCACGGCCATGATCGCCTGGAAGATCGCGCCCATGTGGCCCGGCCCTTCGGCCGACGAGGGGTTGGTCCAGACCGGGCGGATGCCCAGCGCAAGCATCGTATCGATCGTGCCCACCGGCGAGATGCCGCCGCCCTCGGTGACCTTGCCGAAATGGCAGGTGAGGCCGTCGATCTCATCGACCGAAAGGCCGGCATCGGCGATGGCCTGGAGGCAGGCATCGAGCGTGAGTTGCAGCGAGGTGCGGTCGGACGGCCGCCCGACTTGCGACTGGCCGATGCCCGTGATGCGGGCTTGCTTTTCCGGGTAGTCTTCACGCCGCATCGGGGGTCTCCGGGGTGTTCTCCGGGCGGAACAGGGGAAGCCAGACATCCTCCTGGTGTTCGAAGCAGACCGTCACCGGCATGCCGCCATGCACCGCCTCGGGCGGTGCCAGAATGTTGCTGAAGACGTAAAGCTCCGCCTGCTCGGGCAGTTCGACCGCGGCGAAGACATATTGCCGGCTGAGGCCCGGCAGCCATTGCTGGTGGTTGACCGTGAAAGTCCTGACGGTGCCGCGGCCGGATACCGGGGCGGGTTCCATCGTCTCGGTCCGGCAGACCGGGCACAGCGGCGTCGGCGGGTGCTGATAGCGGCCGCAGCCGGTGCAGCGCCGGATCAGCAGGTGGCCATCCTTGCCGCCGGTCCAGAAGGCTTCGGTTTCCGGGGTAAGCGCCGGCAGCTTGCGCGGTGGTTCGGGTGCCGTCAAAACACCACTCCCTTCACCTTGAGGTCGATGATCGCTTCCTCGTCATAGCCGAGGGCGGCCAGCACCTCGTCGCTGTTCGCGCCGAGATCGGGCGAGCGGCGTGCGGGCATGGGGGCGCCGTCGAACAGCATCGGCACTGCGACCAGCGGGATCGTGCTGCCGTCGCCGTAGTCGACTGTCTGGACGAGGTCGTTGGCCCGGACCTGCGCATCCTTGTGGATTTCGCCGACGTGCTGGACGACATCCCACTGGCCGTCCTGGCGGTTCAGGATCTCGCGCCATTCGGCCAGCGTCCTGCTGGCGAACAGCGCTTGCATCTCGGCAAAGCAGGCATCGACGTTTTCGGCGCGCAGCCTGGCGTTGGCATAGCGCGGGTCGGCCGCCAGATCGGGCCGGCCGGCCGCTTCGCAGAACGGCGCCCAGTATTTGTCCGCCTGGAGCATGCACAGCGCGAGGAAGCGGTTGTCGGCCGTGCGGTAGTTGTGCACCAGCACGTTGTAGGGCTTGCGGTCGCGCGGGCGGGGGAACTTGTCGATCCCGTCCATCGTCGATTGCGCGATGAAGCGCTGCATCGACCACATCGCCGTGCCCAGCAGCGAAACGTCGACGGTCGATGCCTCGCCGGTCCGCGCCTTTTTGGCGATCGCCGCGCAGATGGCGCCGGCCAGCATCGAGCCCGAAAGCGTATCGCCGAAAGCCGGTCCCGGCGGGCCGACCGGGAAATCGGCCTCGTCGTCGGTCACGGCGGAGGACACGCCGCCGCGTGCCCAGAAAGTGATCGCGTCATAGCCGCCCTTGGCCGCATCCGGGCCATTGGGGCCGGTGCCGCTGCCGCTGGCATAGATGATGCCGGGGAACCTTGCGCGGATGGTATCGGCATCGATGCCCATGGCCAGCCTGGCCGGGGGCAGCAGGTTGGTGAGGAACACGTCGGCGCCCTCGCACAGCTTCATCAGCACTGCGCGGCCTTCGGGCTGCTTGAGGTCGAGCGTTACCGACTTCTTGCCGCGATTGTAGCTTTCCCAGGAAAGGTCGATCCCGCCGCCGCCGCCGATCGCGCCGATCGAGAGACCGCGCAGGGGATCGCCCGTCGGCGGCTCGATCTTGATCACCTCGGCGCCGAGGTCGGACAGCATGCCGCCGCAGGCGGGCACGAAGGCCCACATTGCCACTTCCACGATCCTGATGCCGTCTAGCGGTTTCGACATGGCGTTTTCCATTCTCCCAAGGCTTTTCCGTCAGGGAATCGCCATTAAAATTCTCTATTGCGACGCATGGACCGAAATGGCGAATTGCGTCAATATGCCGCGCGACCAACCGGACGAAGGGGAGAGTGAATGACCGACGTTAAATCGACAAGGCCGATTCCGGCCGAGCCCGCGCTGCGCGTGCCGGCGACGCTCGACGAGGCGCTCGATCCGGCCTGGCTGGGTGAAGCGCTGGCTTCGGTGGGGCAGGGGGCGAAAGTGCGCTCGGTCGAAACGGTCGAGGTGATCAGGACGGTGGCCACCAAGGTCCGCTTCACGGTCACGTTCGACGGTGCGGCCGGCACCCAGGCGTTCTGCCTCAAGGGCCTGCTCGATGTTGACGAGATGACCCGGCTGGGCGGTGCGACCTGCGTGCTCGAAGGCGATTTCTATCTCAGGCTCGCGCCGCAACTGGACGTGCAGGTGCCCGAGGCGGTGGCGGTGATCACCGATCGCGCGGCCGGGCAGAGCGTGCTGCTGATGCGCGACCTGATCGCCGGCGGCGGGCGCTTCTGCTCGGCGCTGGAGGCTTTCACGGTCGACGATGCGGCAAGCAGCCTGGCGCAGATCGCCCGGCTCCATGCCGGCAGCGCGCTGCTGGACGGCGCCGGCTGGATTCGCCCGCGCGCGGCCGAGCTGGCGCGGATGCCGCATATGACCGCCGATATCCTGCAAGGCCTGCTCGACGGGCCGCGCGGCGACAATCTTTCGCCCGCGGTCAGGAACGGCGCGCGGCTGATCGCCGGGATGCGGGCGCTGGCCGACAGGGATGCCGGGCGGCCGCAGTTCCTGGTCCACGGCGATGCCCATGCCGGCAACATCTTCCGCACGGCGCAGGGTTCGGGGCTGATCGACTGGCAGGTGCTGCAACGCGCCGGCTGGGCGATCGACGTGGCCTATCACCTCTGCGCCGTGCTGCCGGTGGAGCTTGCCGAGCAGGAGGAGCGGCGCCTGCTGGGTCTTTATCTCGATCTTGCGCGCGGCCACGGCCTGACTCTGCCCGGCGCCGAGGAAGCCTGGCGGCAATACCGCGAATCGGTGATGTACGGCTATTACATGTGGGGCATCACCCGCCGCGTCGCCCCGGACATCACCGCCCAGTTCACCGACCGCCTCGGCCGCGCCGTTATGAGACACGAAAGCCACGCCCTGCTGGACGTGGCCTGAGTGCGTTTCCTTCGGGAAACGGTGCCCGCGACGCCTGGGCGCCGCGGGCTTTTTTTCGATTACTTGCCGAAGCTGTA
>JAITWR010000042.1 GCA_031285165.1 Novosphingobium sp. | reverse complement strand
CCTTGCCGTGCAGATGCGCGACTGGGAGGAGCAGGAAGTCGCAACCCGGTGGACCAGGACGGCGCAGGGCTGGCGCTGCGACCGCGGCGATATCGCGCGCCTCGCCGATCATCCCGAGGATATCTACTGCGCCATGGTCGTGGCGCTGCGCGACTATGTGAACCGCAACCGCTTTCCGGGCGTCGTGCTGGGCATGTCGGGCGGGATCGACAGTGCGATCTGCGCCGCGATCGCCGCCGATGCGCTCGGCCCGGAACGGGTCTGGACGGTGATGCTGCCGAGCCGCTACACCAGCCGGGAGAGCCTCGACGATGCCGTCGCCTGTGCCGGGGCGCTCGGCGTCAGGCATCAGGTGATCCCGATCCAGCCGGCCGTTGCCGGTTTCGAGGAGATGCTGGCCGGGACGTTCAGCGGGTGCCAGCCGGACTTGACCGAGGAAAACCTGCAATCGCGCATCCGCGGCGTGACGCTGATGGCGCTGTCCAACAAATTCGGCCATATGCTGATGACGACGGGCAACAAGTCCGAGATGAGTGTCGGCTATGCGACGATCTACGGCGATATGGCGGGCGGCTACAACCCGATCAAGGACGCTTACAAGACGACGGTGTTCGCGATCGCGAAATGGCGCAACCGGCACCGCCCCAGGATCGGCCTCGGCCCGGAGGGTGCGGTCATCCCCGAGAACATCATCACCAAGCCGCCCAGCGCCGAGCTTCGCCCCGACCAGAAGGATTCGGATTCGCTGCCGCCTTACGAAGTGCTGGACCCGATCCTGCTCGGCCTTGTCGAAAACGACAGGAGCGTCGCCCAGCTCGTTGCCGAGGGCTTCGACCGCGAAACCGTGGCGCGGATCGAACGGCTGCTCCACCTCGCCGAATACAAGCGCCGCCAGGCTGCTCCGGGCGTGAAGCTCGGCTCGCGCAATTTCGGCCGTGACCGGCGCTACCCGATCAGCCACGCTTTCCGCACGGCTTGAGCCAGAGTCACTATCGCCATGACCGTCACCACCCGCTTCGCCCCGTCACCAACGGGCAACCTTCATGTCGGCAATATCCGCACGGCGCTGCACAACTGGCTGCTGGCCAGGAAGCACGGCGGGCGTTTCCTGCTGCGGATCGACGATACCGATCGGGAGCGCAGCCGCGAGGAATGCGTCGAGGCGATCCGCGCCGATCTTGCCTGGCTGGGGCTCGTGCCCGACGGCGAGGAGCGGCAGTCGGCGCGCTTCGATCTCTACGAGCGCGAGTTCGCGCGGCTGGCCGCGGCGGGGCGGGTCTATCGCTGCTACGAAAGCGCGCAGGAACTGGATCTCAAGCGCAAGGTGCTGCTGGGGCGCGGCTTGCCGCCGATCTACGACCGCGCGGCGCTGCGGCTGTCGGCAGCCGATCACGCGGCGAAGGCCGCAGCGGGCGAGATGCCGCACTGGCGCTTCCTGCTGGACCACGACAGGCCGATCGCATGGACCGACGGCATTCGCGGGCCGCAGCATTTCGATCCGCGGCAGATGTCGGACCCGGTGGTGCGCCGCGCCGACGGCTCGTGGCTCTACATGCTGCCGAGCGCGATCGACGACGTGGCCATGGGCGTTACCGACGTGCTGCGCGGCGAGGATCACGTTTCCAACACCGCGGCGCAATTGCAGATGTTCGCGGCGCTCGGCGCGGCGGCTCCCGATTTCGCGCACGAGGCGCTGCTGGTCGGCGCCGAGGGCAAGCTGTCCAAGCGACTCGGCTCGCTGGGCATGGCCGAACTGCGCGCGGCGGGGATCGAACCCGAAGCGCTGCTGGCTCTGCTGGCGCGGCTCGGCACGTCCGATCCCGTCGACCCCGCGCTCAATGCCGGGGCGCTGGCGGCAAGCTTCGAGCTTGCGCATTTCGGCCGCGCGCCCGCGCGCTTCGATGAGGCGGAACTGCACCGGGTCAACGCCGCGATCGTCCATCGCCTGCCGTTCGATCGGGTGGTGAAACTGCTGCCCACGGGTATGAGCGAAGCGGCCTGGGACGCGATCCGGCCGAATCTTGCGCATATCGGTGAGGCGGCGGAATGGTGGCAGGTGGTGACAGGCCCGGTCGCGCCGCCGGTGTTCGACGACGAGACTCGCGGCTATCTCGAACTTGCCGCCGATACGCTGGCGGTGCTGCAATGGGAAGCGGACGCCTGGCACGCGCTGACCGGCAGGCTCAAGCAGGCCAGCGGGCGCAAGGGCAAGGCGCTGTTCCTGCCGCTGCGCCAGGCGCTCACGGGCCGCGACCATGGCCCCGACATGGCCGCGCTGCTGCCGCTCATCGGCCGCGACGCGGCGATCGAGCGGCTGCGCGTGGCGGCGGGTTAGTCCCCCGCCGGTTCAACCCTGCGGCACCATCGTCGCCAGCGCCTCGTGCGCGAGGCCGCTGTGCAGTTCGTCGAACATCCGCCGGCGCAATTCCCTGATCAGCAGCATGCGCGTGTGGCGCAATGCCGGCAGCGGCTTCCTGGCCAGCCAGGTTGCCAGGTCGCGGGCGCGGGGCAGCAGTTTGTCGGGGGCATGCACTTCGGCGACGACGCCGATCCGGCGCGCTTCCTGCGCGGCGATCCGTTCGCCGGTCAGCAGGAAATAGCGCCCGCGGTTGGGGCCGAGCAGCATCGGCCATACCACATGCACGCCGTCGCCCGGAATCGAGCCGGTGCCCGCTATATGCGCGAGGTCGGCGAATTCGGCGGTTTCCGACGCCAGCACGATGTCGCAGAGCACGGCCAGTTCGGCATGGATCAGCGCCGGGCCGTTAACCGCGGCAATCATCGGCACCGGGATGGCCAGCAGGTTGTTGAGCAGGCCGACGCCTTCGTCGTAAATGCGGGGCCACATGGCCGCGAGGCTGTCTTCGTGGTGCGTGAAACCGGGGTCGAAACTGTCGATGAAGCTGTCGCCGGTGCCGGTGAGCAGCACCACGCGGTTTTCCGGGTCGCGCCCGATATCGAGGAACGCGCGGGGCAGTTCGGCATGCAGGCAATCGAGCGAGGCGCCCCATTTGGCCGGCCCGCCGCGCGTGTGCAGCGTCATTTCCAGAACCCCGTCCGGGCTGCGGTCGAAGCGGATGCCTTCGTATCCGGTCTGGTAGTCGCTCAGTTGCATCTGTTCGCTCCGTTTGCTCCGTTCGCGGGGATTCAGGTTAGGCGATTGCCCCTTCGGCTTTCAGCTTCTCGATCTCCTCCCACTCGAGGCCGAATTCCATCAGGAAGGTTTCGGTGTGCTCGGATGCCTGGGGTGCGCGGGTGGTCACCAGCGGCTCGTGGTCGAACTGCACGGGGCTGCGGATCAGCCTGATCGGCTTGCCGCCGGAGCCCTCGACCTCGACGATCATGTCGTTGGCCAGGGTCTGCTCGTCGGCGGCGAGGTCGGCCGCGCTCTGCGCGGGCGCCCACTGGCCCTTCAGCGTCTTGAGATGCTCGCGCCACCAGGCAAAGGGCTTTTCGGCGATCCTGGCGGCGATCAGCCTGCCGCCGGCCTCCCAGTTTTCCATCAGGGCGTGGACTTCGCAGAAGCGCGGGTCGTCGGCCAGTTCGGGCATGCCCAGATGTTCGAACGTGTCGCGGATATAAGGCCCCGGCTGCAAGTGGCAGAGGTTGATCGTGCCGCCGTCCGATGTCAGGAAGTTGCCCATGAAAGGGTTGCCCGGCGTCGCGCCCGAGCGCGGCCAGGGCGAGCGGATCTGGAAGCCGTATTCCATGTTCATCGCCATGCTCGAACCATAGGCCCAGGCGGCCGTGCTCATCAGCGAAACGTCGAGTTCGACCGCCTTGCCGGTGCGCTCGCGGTGAAACAGCGCGCCGGCAATGCCGCCGGCGATGAAGGTGCCGCCGATCGTATCGCCGAATGCGGGGATGCCTTGCGCCATCACGCCGGGCAGTTCCTCGGGAGTCAGGGCATAGCCGATGCCGCCGCGCGTCCAGAAGGCGGTGCCGTCATAGCCGCCCATCTCGCGCTCGGGGCCTTTGTCGCCGTGAGCGCTGCCGCGGGCGTAGATGATGTTCGGATTGACCGCGCGGATGTGCTCGAAATCGATCTTCAGCCGCTGGCGGGCGTCGGGCAGGAAGTTCGTCAGGAACACATCGGCGGTTCTGGCGATGCGGTAGATGAGGTCGAGCCCGGCCGGAGTGGCGATATCGACACCGACGCTGCGCTTGCCGCGATTGGGATGCTCCATGACCGTGTTGCGCTCGGGATTGATCGGCTCGGCGCCGACGCGGACCAGCCCGCGCTGTGCATCGCCGCGCACCGGATGCTCGATCTTGATGACATCCGCGCCCCAGTCTGCCAGCACTGCGCCGGCGGCCGGCACGAAAGTAAACTGCGCGACTTCCAGAACGCGCACGCCTTCCATAACCTTGGTCATGCACACCTTCCCCGTCAGGCCGCATGGAATCGCGGCGTTACCCGGCGCATCATTGCCGGGGGCGGGGCAATTGCAAGCTATCGTTTGCCCGGCCGGGCCGGGAAGGACGATCGGCAAGCCGGCTTGACCGCTGCGGCGCAAGCGTGCTTGCCGCTTGCATCGTCCGGCCCCTTTGCGGAAAAAGCGGACCGGATACCGGCAGAATTGGGAAAATCGTGACCAAAACGGTCGTCACGCTCGATGATAAATATGTGCAGGAAGATGGCCGGGTCATGCTCTCGTCGTTGCAGGGCGTGGTGCGTCTGCTGCTCGACCAGGCCCGGCGGGATCATGCGGCCGGGCTGAAGACGGCGGGCTATGTCACCGGCTATCGCGGATCACCGATCACTACGCTCGATGCGCAGCTATGGGCTTCGGAGAAGCTGCTCCAGGCCAACGACATCCGCTTCGAGCCGGGGCTCAACGAGGAACTGGCGGCAACGTCCATCCGCGGCACGCAGCAGCTCGGCTGGTACGGCAGGCCGCGCGTCGATGGCGTTTTTGCGCTGTGGTACGCCAAGGGCGTCGGCGTCGAGCGCGCGGGCGAGGCGATCAAGGCGGCGAACTTCGAAGGCACGCACCGCAACGGCGGCGCCCTGCTGCTCTGCGGTGACGATCATGCCGCCAAATCCTCGCTGACCGCGCACCAGTCCGAGCATGTGCTGGTCACGGCGATGGCGCCGATGCTCTATCCCGCGACCACTGACGAGATCCTGACGATGGGGCAACTGGGCTGGGCGCTGTCGCGGGCCAGCGGGCTTTACGTCGGCATGAAGGCAGTGACCGACACGCTCGACCTGACGACGACGGTGACTCTGCCGGGGCACGGGTTCCCGATCCACATGCCCGAGATCGCGGGGCCGTCGCCCAACCTCAGGCCCGGCATGTCGGCGTTGCAGCAGGAAGAGGCGGTGATCGAGCATCGCCTGCCGATCGTACCGCTTTTCGCCGGCCTCAACCGGCTCGACCGGATCAGCCACGACGCGCCGACGCGCCGGCTGACGATCGTTACGGCGGGCAAGGCCTGGCTCGATGTCTGTCAGGCGCTGGCCGACCTGGGGATCGATGCGGTGAAATGCCGGGCGATCGGGCTGCGCGTGGTCAAGCTGGGGCTGGTCTGGCCGATCGACACGGCTTTCGCGCGCGAAGCCTGCGGCGGCGGCGGTGAGGTGCTCGTCGTCGAGGAAAAGCGGGCTTTCATCGAGGAGCAGCTTGCCCGTGCCTTTTACGGCCGCGCCGATGCACCGGCGCTTTCGGGCAAGGCGGAGCCCGACGGGACGGCGCTCATCTCCGGGGTCGGCGTGCTCGATCCGGGTTCGGTGCGCAAGGCGCTGGTCCGGCGGCTATCGGCGCTGGGCATGCTGACCGACGAGGCAGCCGCGCGCGATGCTGCGCTGCGTGAACTGGAAAGCAGCGCGCAGGGCCTTCAGCGCACCGCGATCCGTGCGGCCTATTTCTGCTCGGGCTGCCCGCACAATACCAGTACGCTGGTGCCCGAAGGCTCGAACGCCATGGGCGCGACCGGCTGCCACGGCCTTGCCCATTTCATGCCCGAACGGCGCACGATGCAGACCGTCTCGATGGGGCAGGAAGGCATGCCCTGGGTCGGCGCGCAGAGCTTCGTCGAGACGCCGCATATGTTCCAGAACCTGGGCGACGGCACCTATACCCATTCGGGCCTGCTGACGATCCGCGCCTCGGTCGCGGCGAAAAGCAACGTCACGTTCAAGATCCTCTACAACGACGCGGTCGCCATGACCGGCGGCCAGCCGGCCGAAGGCGCGCTCAGTCCCGAACAGATCGTTCACGAACTGGTGGCCGAGGGCGTGAAGCCGGTGGTGCTCGTCAGCGAAGACCCTTCGCGCTTCCCGGCCGGCAGCCTGCCCGCGGGCGTGCGCGTGCTTCACCGTGACCGGCTCGACGCGGTCCAGCGCGAATTGCGCGAGTTCAAGGGCACTTCGGCTATCGTCTATGAGCAGACCTGCGCCAACGAGAAGCGCCGGCGCCGCAAGAAGGGCAAGTATCCCAACCCCGACAGGCGGCTGTTCATCAACACCGCTGTCTGCGAGGGGTGCGGCGATTGCTCGGTGCAGTCGAACTGCCTGTCGGTGATCCCGGTCGAGACCGAGTTCGGCCGCAAGCGCGCGATCGACCAATCGACCTGCAACAAGGATTTCAGTTGCGTCAAAGGCTTCTGTCCAAGCTTCGTCGAAGTTTCGGGCGGCACGCTGGTCAAGCGCAGCTTCGATGACGCGGCGCTCGCGCGGCTTGTGGCCGACCTGCCCGAGCCGGCGGTGCTGGATGTTTCGCAGCAGCCGCAGGCGCTGCTCGTCACCGGCATCGGTGGCACCGGCGTTCTGACTGTCGGCGCGATTCTCGCCATGGCCGCGCATCTCGAAGGCAAGGCCGCAAAAGTGCTCGACCAGACCGGCATGGCGCAGAAGGGCGGTGCGGTTACCAGCCACTTGCGCATCGGCCGGGATACCGACGCGATCCCCTCGGCACGGCTCGGCACCGGCCAGGCCGATGTCATCATCGCCTGCGATCTCATCGTCGGCTCGGCGCCCGAAACGCTGGCGCTGGCGCGGCCCGACACGCAGGTTCTGGCGAACGAGGATGTCACGCCGACCGGCGAGTTCCAGACCAACCGCAATCTCGACCTGACCGCCGGCCGCTTCATCGCGGCGATCGGCAGACGGGTCGCACCCGGCAACATCGCCACACTGCGCGCCGGGGCGCTGGCGGCGCGGCTGCTGGGCGATTCGATCTTCACCAACCTGATGATGGTCGGCTTCGCCGCGCAGAAAGGGCTGCTGCCAGTTTCGCTCGGTGCGATCGATGAGGCGGTCCGGCTGAACGGGGTTGCCGCCGGGGCCAATCTCAACGCTCTGGCGCTCGGCCGCCTTGCCGCGCACAGCGCCGCCGACCTGTTCGACCTTGCCGACACGCCGAGCCACGAGCCGCATTTCCCGCGCACGCCAGCAAAGGTGATCGAAAGCCGGGTGAAGCTGCTCACGGCCTATCAGGACACGGCCTATGCCGCGCACTATCGCGCATTCCTCGGCGAGATCGCCGCTACGCTGAAAGCGCGCGGCATTGCCGATGGCGAGGCGTTTCTTGTCGAAGCAGCCCGCAATCTCGGCAGGCTGATGGCCTACAAGGACGAATACGAGGTTGCGCGGCTATACAGCGATCCCGCTTTCGCCAGGGCATTGGCCGATCAGTTCAGCGGCAGTCCCCGGCTCAAGGTCCATCTCGCCCCGCCGCTGATAGCGCGTGCCAGGGACGCCAGGACCGGCCGCCCCCGGAAGATCGCTTTCGGCCCCTGGGTGTTCACGCTGTTCAGGCTGCTGGCCAGGATGAAGGGCCTGCGCGGCGGTGCGTTCGATCCGTTCGGCTACACCGCCGAGCGCCGCATGGAGCGCGTGCTGATTGGCGAATACCGCGAGGTGATCGAACACGTGGCGGCGAAAGTGACACCCGGAACGATGCCCGTTGCGATCGAGATCGCCGCCGCGGCCGAACTGGTGTCGGGCTATGGCCCGGTCAAGCACAAGGGTTTCGCAGCCTGGCGCGCACGCATCACCGAACTGCTGCCGCAGCTCGATTCCGTGCCCGCAGCCGCCGGTGGCGGGGTTGCGGAAATCGCCTGAGCGATCGCTTGCTTCGAGAGTCATTGCCCGGCGTGCCCGAATTGGCCACACTCGCTTGCGAGACTCGTCCTGACGATCGGGACGGGCGCAGGGAGGGATTATGGCTGTCAGCGAATTTGCCGCAAAATACGGCCCCTGGGCGCTGATCACGGGCGCTTCGGAAGGCACAGGCAGCGCCTTTGCCCACAGGCTTGTCGATGCCGGGCTCAAAGTGATCCTGGTCGCGCGGCGCGAAGGGCCGCTGGCGGCACTGGCCGATGAAATCAGGGCCAGGGGCGGCGAATGCGTCACCGCCTCGGTCGACCTGTCCGCGCCCGACGCCGCGGAACGGATCGCGGCCGCGGCGGGGGACCGCGAGGTGGGGCTGCTGATCACCAATGCGGGCGCCGATGCCAACGGCTCGATGTTTCTCGACAAGGATCTCGCCGCCTGGGAGCAGCTCGTGACGATGAATGTCAATACGACGATGCGGCTTGCGCATCGCTTCGGCCGCGCCATGCGCGAGCGTGGGCGCGGCGGCATGATTCTTGTCAGTTCGGGAGCCTGTTACGGCGGCCTCAGCGGCATTTCGGCCTATTGCGCCTCCAAGGCTTTCGTGCTGGCTTTCGCCGAGGGGCTGTGGGCCGAGCTGCGCCACCACAACATCGACGTGCTGACTCTCGTTCTCGGCCGGACCGACACGCCGGCGCACCGCAAGATACTGGAGGAAAGCGGCCAGCCGGTCCCGACCGATATGGCGACCTCGGAAGAAGTGGCCGAAGTGGGCCTGCGCCAGTTGCCGCACGGCCCGATCTGGAACTGGGGGCAGACCAACGACGTGGCCGGGATGGCGCCCAATTCGCCCGACGATCGCCGCGCCAAAATCCTTGCGATTGAGGCGATGTCGGCAGCCTATGCCGGGAAAAAGGCATGAGTAACGACATCCAGGCGCTGCTCGACAAGCAAGCCATACGCGAAGCGCTTTACGCCTATTGCCGCTCGGTGGACCGGCTCGACCATGCCCTCGGCCATAGCGTGTTCCATGAGGACAGCCATGCCGACTACGGGCCGGATGTCTATCAGGGGCCGGGGCGGGGCTGCATCGATGCGATCATCAGGTCACACGACCACCTCACCGGCCATTCGCACCAGATATCGAACATCCTGATCGCGCTCGACGGTGATCGTGCCGGCAGCGAGGCCTACATGACCGGCACGATGCGGATGCTGCGCGAAGGCAAGGAGTTCCAGATCTTCGTTCGCGCGCGCTATCTCGACACCTGGGAGAAGCGCGACGGACGCTGGGCGATCACCCGCCGCCAGCTTGCCTACGATCACGACGAGGTGCGCGAGGTGACATCGATGCGCGGCGAGCAGAATGCGGCGCGCGGCCCGTCCGACCCGTCCTATGCCGTCCTGAAAGGGTTTGTCCCATGAACACATCCGGGCAGCAGATCGCCGATCGCCTGGCGATCATGGACAGGATCTACCGTTATTGCCGCTCGGTCGACCGGCTCGACGTGCCGGCAGGACACAGCGTGTTCCACGAGGACGGCCACGCCGATTTCGGGGAGAGCTATGTCGGCACCGGCCGCGGCTGGATCGACTTCATCTGCGAGGAGCACAGGAAGTTCCTCCACCATTCGCATCAGGTGACCAATATCATCCTCGAAGTGGACGGCGACACGGCCGGCAGCGAATCCTATGTATTCGCCACGCTGCAAAGGCAGGATGGCGACACGGTGTTCCAGCACGAATTCTGGGCACGCTATGTCGATAAATGGTCGAAGCGCGGCGGCGACTGGGCAATCGACCGGCGCGATTGCATCGTCGACTATGGCGTGATCCGCGAAGTCACCCCGATCGGAAGCGATCCTCGCAGCCGGCGCGATGCGGGTGATCCATCCTATGCCGTGCTGAAAGAGCTTTGACGCGCAAGGGGAATACGATGAAAGCCGCCTATTTCGAAAACGGCAAAGTCCATGTCGGCGAGATGCCGGAGCCGGTGCCGGGCAAGGGCCAGGCGCTCGTCCGTACACACAGTTGCGGGCTCTGCGCGTCGGACGTGCATTTCCTCCATGCCGGGCAGAACATCATCGACCTTTCGCGCCGATTGGGCGGACCCTATGCCGCGCTCGATTTCAGGCGGCCTTTCGTGCCGGGGCACGAATTCGTCGGCGAGGTGATCGACTATGGCCCGGACAGCAGGCGCACCGTCAGGACCGGGCGCAAGGTTACATCGATGCCGGTGATGCGGCAGGGCGGCGCGCATAAGGTGATCGGCTACAGCCACGAATGTCCGGGCGGCTTCGGCGAACTGATGCTGCTCGACGAGGAACTGATGATCGAGGTTCCTTCCGGCCTCGACGACGACCATGCGGCGATGATCGAGCCGCTGGCGGTGGGGCTGGAGCATGCCCGGCGCGGGAATCCGGCCGGGAGCGACGCGGCGCTGGTTCTCGGCTGCGGTGCGATCGGCCTCGGCGTGATCGTCGGGCTCGGGCTCATGGGCATCGCGCCGATCGTTGCGGCGGATTTCCATCCCGGCCGGCGCGAGCTTGCGATCAAGGCGGGCGCGCATGTCGCGGTCGACCCGCGCGAGGTTTCGCCTTACGCACCGCTGCCCGATTTCGGCAACCGCCAGGTCAACCTGATTTACGAATGCGTCGGCCAGAAGGGCATGTTGCAGCGGATCATCGAGGCGGCGCCGTTCGACGGCCGCATCGTCATGGGCGGCTATTGTATGGACGAGGAGTCGCTTTTCGTTTTCGCCGCGCAGAACAAGCGGCTGAATATCCAGTTCGCTTCCGGCGAGGAGCCGCAGGATATGGCGCTGGCGCTGCGTTCGATCGCCGACGGCCGCATCGATGTCACCCCCTGGCTCGGTGCGCGCGTGGGTCTTTCGGGGGTCGGGCAGACGCTGTCCGAAATGTCCGGCCCGCTTGCCCCGGTGCGTACCGTGGTGGACCCGAGAATGCTGTGAAAGCCTGTCCGGGGGCGAGCTTCAGCCTGCCGTCACGCCGGCATCGATGTTGATCACCGAACCGTGATAGCCCCGCGCCGCGTCGGTCGCGAGGAAAGCGACACATTCGGCGACATCCTCGATCTCGCACATGCCGCGCGGGCCGCCGATGCGCTGGACCAGCGGCCAGTCGGTTTCGGGCGGAAGCAGCTTCATGCCGCCGGTCAGGGCGGTCATCATGCCGCCCGGCGCCACCGCGTTGACTCGCAGCGGCTGGTTGCTGAACTCCATTGCCAGCGCCCTGGTCATGTTGGCCAGGCCCGATTTGGTCGCGCAATAGGCGGCGAAATAGGCCTGACCCTGGAAAGCGGCGCAGGACGTGACGTTGACGATCGCCCCTTTCGCTTCGAGCAGGTGCGGGATTGCCGCGCGGATCAGGAAAAAAGGCGCAGCCAGATTCACCGCCATGGTGAGATCCCATGCCTCGTCGGTCACGGCGGCAGTGGGGCCGGGCAGCATCACGCCCGCGACATTGCACAGCGCATCGAGTCGGCCGAATCGCTCGACCGTCCGTTCCACCGCGGCACGGCAACTGGCGCGCTGCGACAGGTCGAGCGGCAGCACCAGCGCCTTGCGCCCGAGTGCGTGGATTTTCGCGGCGGTCTCCGCAAGGCCCGCCTCGGCAATGTCGACCAGCGTTACGTCGGCGCCGACTTCGGCCAGGCGAACCGCGCTCGCTTGGCCCAGGCCCGCTGCCGCGCCGGTCACCAGCGCTACTCTGCCGGTCATGTCCGATGGCGCCATCATTTCCGTTTCCCCTTTCCCGGTTCGGTCGCGCGCAAGGGGCGGCAAGCGCGGCGCGAAGTCAAGCGGGCGCATGTGCCGCGGTGAAATTCGTTCTTTTGCAAATTCAGAACAGACTCTAGATAGCGCGCCGCAGATGGGCGATTGGAAGGAAACCCGATGAGCGCGCCGGTGCTCCAGACCGCGATCAATCTCGACAGTGCCGAAGCGCAGGCCCGCGCCGCGCACAACCGCGCTCTGGCCGAAGAACTGCGCAGCCGGGTGGCCGCCGCGGCACTCGGCGGCAACGCAAAGGCGCGTGAACGGCATACGGCGCGCGGCAAGCTGCTGCCGCGTGAACGGGTGGAGCGGCTGCTCGATCCGGGCTCGCCGCTGCTCGAGATCGGCCAGCTTGCCGCCTACGGCAAGTACGGCGAGAATATCCCCGGCGCCGGCATCATCACCGCCATCGGCCGCGTATCGGGCCGGCAATGCATGATCGTCTGCAACGATGCCACCGTGAAAGGCGGCACCTATTATCCGACGACGGTGAAGAAGCACTTGCGCGCGCAGGAAATCGCCGAGGCGAACCGGCTGCCGTGCATCTATCTCGTCGACAGCGGCGGCGCCAACCTGCCGCACCAGGCCGAGGTCTTCCCCGACCGCGACCATTTCGGCCGCATTTTCTTCAATCAGGCGAATATGAGCGCCAATGGCATCCCGCAGATCGCCTGCGTCATGGGTTCCTGCACTGCGGGCGGTGCCTATGTGCCGGCGATGAGCGACGAGACGGTGATCGTGAAGGAGCAGGGCACGATCTTTCTCGCCGGGCCGCCGCTGGTGAAAGCCGCGACGGGCGAGGAGATCAGCGCCGAGGATCTGGGCGGCGGTGATCTGCACACGCGCAGGAGCGGCGTGGCGGACCATCTCGCCGAGAACGACGAGCACGCGCTGACCATCGTGCGCGACATCGTTTCGCATCTCGGCCCGAGGCACGCGCACGGCCTGCCGCTGCACCCGCCGCGCCCGCCGAAATATGCAGCGGAAGAGCTTTATGCGATCATCCCCGAGGACGTGCGCGCGCCTTACGACGTGCATGAAGTGATCGCGCGCATTGTCGACGGGAGCGAGTTTCACGAATTCAAGGCGCTTTACGGTTCCTCGCTGGTCTGCGGCTTCGCGCATATCCAGGGCATGCCGGTGGCGATTCTCGCCAACAACGGCGTGCTGTTTTCCGAAAGTGCGCAGAAGGGCGCGCATTTCATCGAACTGGCCTGCCAGCGCAGGATTCCGCTGCTGTTCCTGCAAAACATCTCGGGCTTCATGGTCGGCGGCAAGTACGAGGCCGAAGGCATCGCCAAGCACGGCGCCAAACTGGTGACGGCGGTGGCGACGGCGACGGTGCCCAAGCTCACCGTGCTGATCGGCGGGTCGTTCGGCGCCGGCAATTACGGCATGTGCGGCCGCGCCTATGCACCGCGCTTCCTGTTCACCTGGCCCAATGCGCGGATCAGCGTGATGGGCGGCGAGCAGGCGGCAAGCGTGCTGGCGACGGTTCACCGCGATGCCGACAAGTGGGACGAGCGCGAGGCCGAAGCCTTCAAGGCGCCCGTCCGGCAGAAGTACGAGGACGAGGGCAATCCCTACTATGCGACCGCGCGGCTGTGGGACGACGGCGTGATCGACCCGGCGCAGACGCGCGACGTGCTGGGCCTGGCGCTGGCGGCGAGCCTCGAAGCGCCGATACCGGATGCGCCCCGCTTCGGGGTGTTCAGGATGTGATGATGCAAAAAAAGCTGATGCACGGCTTGGGCATGGCGGCGCTGGTCGAGGATGCCGATGGGGCTGGATACTTGGGACTCGAAGATTCCAATGCGGCTCAACAGGCTCGTATGGAGTTCAGTGCATATTGCGAAGGGCTGGCCGCCGAATACCTCCGCGCAAACGGACAGGCGACAATGGCCAAGCAGAGGCTGCGCGCTGATATTTGCCAAATTGGGACTGCCACCGATACGGGCCGATTTGACGATGAAGAGTCCGCGCTCTTTGACCGCTTCGCGGTACAGATCGATGCGGCAATCGATCGTCTCGCAACCAAAGCCGGTTGGCAACGCGCGATGATCCTTTGGTTTTTCAGGATACCGGGGTTCGTCAAAGCTTGGATCTTCGTTGCGGTTTGTGTGGCAGTCGCAATTCTTTTGGGCAAGGTTTTCGGCAAATGATCCAATCCCTCCTCATCGCCAACCGCGGCGAGATCGCCTGCCGGATCATCCGCACTGCGCGCCGGCTCGGCATCCGCACGGTTGCGGTCTATTCGGACGCCGATGCCGATGCGCTGCATGTGCGTCAGGCGGACGAGGCCGTGCATATCGGTCCCTCGCCGGCGCGCGAATCCTATCTCGTCGGAGAGAAGATCATCGCCGCGGCCATGGCGGCCGGCGCCGGGGCGATCCATCCCGGCTATGGCTTCCTGTCCGAGAACGCCGCCTTCGCGCAGGCGGTGATCGATGCCGGGCTGGTCTGGGTGGGGCCGAAGCCTGCTTCCATCACGGCAATGGGGCTCAAGGACGCGGCCAAGAAGCTGATGGCGGAAGCCGGTGTGCCGGTGACGCCCGGCTATATGGGCGAGAATCAGGAGCCGGCCTTCCTGGCGGAAGAAGCGGGCAAGATCGGCTATCCGGTGCTGATCAAGGCGGTTGCCGGCGGCGGCGGCAAGGGCATGCGGCTGGTCGAACAGCCCGACGATTTCGCCGACGCGCTCGCCTCCTGCCGGCGCGAGGCGGCAAGCTCGTTCGGCAACGACCATGTGCTGATCGAGAAATATATCCTCAGCCCGCGCCATATCGAGGTGCAGGTCTTCGGCGACACCCACGGCAACGTCGTTCACCTGTTCGAGCGCGACTGCTCGCTCCAGCGGCGCCACCAGAAGGTGATCGAGGAAGCCCCCGCGCCGGGCATGGACGCGGCGACGCGGGAGGCGCTGTGCGCTGCCGCCGTCCGTGCGGCCCGGGCGGTCGACTATGTCGGCGCGGGCACGATCGAATTCATCGCCGACGGCTCGGCAGGGCTCTCCGCCGATCGCATCTGGTTCATGGAAATGAACACGCGCCTCCAGGTCGAGCACCCGGTGACCGAGGAGATCACCGGCGTCGATCTGGTGGAATGGCAGTTGCGCGTGGCATCGGGCGAGCCGCTGCCCAAGGCGCAGGACGAACTGGCGATCGACGGCTGGGCGATGGAAGCGCGGTTGTATGCCGAGGACCCGGCCAAGGGCTTCCTGCCGAGCATTGGCCGGCTGGAACTGTTCGAACTGGGCGAATCTGACGGCGGCCGTATCGACACCGGCGTTTATGAAGGTGTGGAAGTCACGCCGTTCTACGACCCGATGATCGCCAAGCTGATCGCGCATGGCGAAACGCGCGATGAAGCGCGCGAACGGCTGGCCGACATGCTCGACGACAGTGCGGTCTGGCCGGTCAAGACCAATGCCGCGTTCCTCATCAACGCGCTCGCGCATCGCGACTTCGCCGCCGGCACGGTCGACACCGGTTTGATCGGCCGCGATGGAGAGGCCATGACGGCCGGGCCTCGGCCCTCGCCGGAAGTCCTGGCCGACGCGGCCTCGTCGATGGTGCCGGCGACAGGGAGCCTCGGCTTCCGCCTCAACGCGCCGGTTTGCCGCACCGCTTCGTTTCTGCTCGACGGCGAACGGGTCGAGGTCGAACTGACTGGCGAAGGCGCGGAAGAATCTTCGAGTGCGGTGCTGCTCGCCGAAAGCGGCATGGTCTGGGAACTGACCCCGTGGCGCTTCGACGGCTCCCACGGCGGCCACGGCGGCGACGGCGCGATTCTCGCGCCCATGCCGGGCAAGGTCATCGCGGTGGAAGTCTTCGCGGGCGAGGCGGTCACCAGGGGCCAGAAGCTGCTCACGCTCGAGGCGATGAAGATGGAGCACACACTGACCGCGCCGTTCGACGGCGTGGTGGCCGAACTGAACGCCAGCGCCGGCGCGCAGGTGCAAGTCGAGGCGCTGCTGGCGCGGATCGAGGCGAGGGAAGAATAGATGACGTGCCCCCCTGGTTTCCACCAGCGGGGATTAGAGTCCGGCGGCTTTGTTGCGCATGAGCGCGGGTTGGGCAATGGCCTGCGCAGCGGAGCCCGTAGGGCGTAGCGGAGCAGGCCATTGCTTATGCAGTCCGGCGGCGAAGGCCGCCGGGGTTTCGTATCCGAGGGCTGAGTGCGGGCGTTCCTGGTTGTACAACAGGGCGACACAACGCCCACGGGACCAACGTTCGGGAAGTTCTCTATCCCTGGCACCCCTGGGCCGGGTGTCATGTTCACGTTCATGAAGCAGTCGAGCGAGCGGGTTCGGATATTTTCCGCTGCAGCAAGACAGGGGCAATGTCCGACCGGTGGCTCGAGATTCCGGCGTGGATGTTCGACCGCGCGGTTTGTGCCTTGGTGCGCATCGGCGTGGCGGCCGAGGTCGACATTGGCACGTTAAGCGCGCTTGCCAGGTTATTACAGGCAGCGAAGCCGATTTCGGCCCCATTGGTTTCTAAGGTCTGTGGACAATAGGGATTTCCTTCTGCGGCGAGAAGTGATTCAATCTCCCTTTTGGGAGTGATGGGATGGACCCGAACCGTTTTGTGGTCAGTGATGGGATGTGGGGGCGGCTTGAAGGTCTGCTTCCCGGCAAGACGAC
>JAITWR010000028.1 GCA_031285165.1 Novosphingobium sp. | reverse complement strand
GACAGCTTGCCGCATGTCGTGACGCATGACGTATCCGACAACCCGATTTAGCGGCGCTGGCCTGCGGCTCAGGGCCATGGTGCCGCCACCACTGCGGCGGCAGGTGTAAAACGCCTGATGGACCCTGAGCCGCAGGCCAGCGCAGCTAAATCGGGTTGTCGGATACGTCATGCGTCACGACATGCGGCAAGCTGTCACCATCGCTGACGCCCAACTTTCCTGAGCCAAGGTAAACGATCCAGTCGGCTCCTCCATGTTCGCCATGCAACGCATCGTAACTGCGATTGAGTGCCTGAATCTGCATCGCCGTCCACTCGTAATGGTGTTGCCCGTCGATAATCCGCACGCCGAGAATGTCTTTCATCCAACTGGCGCGAGCCAGGCGCCTGCCGGTCTGTCCACTGACAGGCCTTTGCCCCGACCACTCGTCGTATCCCCGCAAGTGATACTGAAATATGATCTGGCTTTCAGAGCGGTTAGCAAAGGCGGTCGGCCATGCATCGCATCCACTAAGGAGCAACATTAGGAGGGGCAGATACTTGCGCATATCGCATCACTAAGTGCTGCCGGGTTGGAGGTCGAGGCCGGAGTGGTGAAAGGAGGGCGGCGGCAAAGACGGTGAGGGCCGACAGTCAGCTAATGAGTCCTGAACTCAAAGCTGGCGCACCAGCATTTCCGCGACTGCCAGCCAGGGCGGGTTGTCGAGGATGATCTGGCGTTGCCCGGCACCGGGCGGCAGCAGCGCGATGTGTGTTTCGTTCCGGTCGATCATCCGGCCGAAAGCGAAGCGGCCGCCGGGACGGGGGGCCAGCACGTCGCGGTTGAGCAGGCGCGGGAATTGCCCGGGCGGATGCCGGCGCAGCCAGAGCTGGTCGCCGGCGCGATATTCGCCCGTGCCCGTTTCCACGGCCAGCGCGACGAGCGGGCCGTCTCCGCCGAACGCGACCGGCAGGATCGCGTCGCGCGGGGCAGGCAGGGCCTCGGCGCCGGCTTCGGTGATGCGCGCGATCAGCCGGGGCTGCGGCGCTTCCTCGCCGCGCAGCAGCAGTTCGGGTTCGACGCCGAGCGCGGCGGCGATCCGGTTCATCCAGCCGAGCGAGAGATTGCGGGTGCCGGTTTCGAGCCGGCCGATGGTCTGCGCCGTCGTCGGCGGCCGGCAGGCGGCGGCCACTTCGGCAAGCGTCATGCCTTTCTGGCGGCGAATATCGCGGATGCGGTTGATCACGGCATAGTCCAGTTAACCGGATTGGTTTTTCTCTTTCCTACAGATTGACGGATTTGGCAATAAACCGGCAGTCGGACTGTGGAGAGAAACGATGCGGCAGATTCTTCAGGAACGCGAGCTGACTGTGGCAGGGCCTGTGGCGCGGCCTGCCCGGCGCGGCCGGCGCAGTGTTACGGTCAACCTGGCGGAATCGCCGCTGACCTGGCTGCATGCGCGCGGGCATTTGTCCGACCGTCAGTTCGATGCGGGCGAACGGCTGCGGGCCGACTGGGAACGCGCCGCCCTGGCGCCGGGCGTGACGATGCGCTGGGAGCCGGTCCGGGCGAAGGGGGGCGAGCCCGGCCTGGCTCCCGGTGAACGGCAGATCGCGGCCAGAGCGCGTTTCGACGGCGCGGTCGCGGCGGCGGGGCCGGGGCTTGCCGATATCCTCTGGCGCGTGGTCTGCGCCGGCGAGGGGCTGCCCGATGCCGAACGTGCGCTCGCCTGGCCGGCGCGCAGCGGCAAGCTGGTGCTCGGCCTGGCGCTGGATCGCGTGGCGCAGTTCTATCGTATCGGGTAAGCCATGGCGGGGATATCTCCGCCGCCGGCAGGCGTGCGCCCTCGCTCCGAACGCATACCGTCACCTGCACCGTCACCCTGAACTTGTTTCAGGGTCCATGGTGCCGCCAACCCGGCGGGCAACAGGTGTAAAACGCCCGATGGACCCTGAAACAAGTTCAGGGTGACGATGTGGGAAAGCGCAACGGTGCGCAGGCCATGTTGGATAATGTTCCACGTGGAACACTTTCCAACATCCGCCGCGCCGGGCAGCCACGGCGCAGCCGGCTTCTGCCGGTTCAGCCTTCCACCATTTCGGCGAGTTCCAGCCAGCGTTCCTCGACGGCTTCCTTCTCGGCGCGTGCCCTGGCGACGGCATCGGTCAGCGCGGCGAATCGCTTCGGGTCGCGCCTGTAGAGGCCGGCATCGTGCAGCGCTTCCTCGTCGCGGGCGATGGCCGCGTCGAGTTCCTCGATCCGCTGCGGCAGCAGGTCGTAGTCGCGCTGGTCCTTGTAGGAGAGCTTGACCTTGCCATGCGGGCTTACGGGGGAGGGCAAGTCGGTGGCTGTGACGGACCCTCCCCCTGCCCCGCCAGCCGGAGCGGCGGGGGATTTCGCGGACCTGGCGGCTGCGGGCTGCCGGCGTTTCGCTTCCCAGTCGGCATAGCCGCCCGCGACGATATCGACTTTGCCCGAACCGTCCAGCCCCAGCGTCACTGTCACGGTGCGGTCGAGAAAGTCGCGGTCGTGACTGACGATGAGGACAGTGCCGTCGTAGTCGGCGATGACTTCCTGCAACAGATCCAGGGTTTCCAGATCGAGATCGTTGGTCGGTTCGTCGAGCACCAGCAGATTCGACAGCCTGGCGAATTCGCGCGCCAGCAGCAGGCGCGAGCGCTCGCCGCCGGAAAGCGTGGCGATGCGGGCATCGACCAGGCCGGGATCGAACAGGAAATCCTTGAGATAGCCCTGAACGTGCTTCCTGACGCCGCGCACGTCCACCCAGTCGCCGCCCTCGGCCAGCACGTCGCGCACGCGCTTGTCGGGCGAAAGCAGGCTGCGCTGCTGGTCGATCATCACGCCCTGAAGCGTCCCGGCAAGCGTGACCTTGCCCTCGTCGGGCGCCAGTTCGCCGGTCAGCAGCTTCAGCAGCGTCGTCTTGCCCGAGCCGTTGGCGCCGACGATACCGATCCGGTCCCCGCGCTGGATGCGCAGCGAGAAGTCCCTGATGATCGTGCGCTCGCCGAAGCGCCTGGTGATATGCTCGGCGACGATCACCGATCTGGATCGGGCATCGTCGGTGGCAAGCTGCATTTTCGCCGTGCCGGCCGGACTCAACATTGCGGCCCGCTGTGCGCGTGCTTCGTGAAGTTTGGCAAGGCGGCCCTGGTTGCGCTTGCGCCGCGCGGTGACGCCGCGTTCCAGCCAGCGGGCCTCGATCTTCAACTTCGCATCGAGCTTTTCGGCGGCGCGCGCCTCCTCGGCATAGACCTGCTCCTCCCAGGCATCGTAACCGCCGAAGCCGATTTCCCGGCGCCGCAGCGCGCCGCGGTCGAGCCACAGCGTCGCGCGGGTCAGTCGGGTGAGGAACGTGCGATCGTGGCTGATGACGACGAAAGCGCCGGTATAGCGCGAGAGCCAGTCCTCCAGCCAGTCGATCGCGGCAAGGTCGAGATGGTTGGTCGGCTCGTCGAGCAGCAGCAGGTCGGGCTCGGAGGCCAGCGCGCGGCACAGCGCCGCACGCCGCCGCTCACCGCCCGAAGCGCTGTCGGCCGGGTGCGAAAGGTCTATACCGAGCTGATCGGCAATGGCCTCCACCGCATGCTGCGGCGGTGCGCCGGTGCCGCCGAGCGCGAAATCCAGCAGGGTGTCGTAGCCGGTGAAGAAGGGATCCTGTTCGAGCATCACCACCCGGATGCCGGGCTGGATCGAACGCTTGCCCCTGTCCGCCTCGATCTGGCCGGCGATGAGCTTCAGCAGAGTCGTCTTGCCCGCACCGTTGCGCCCGATCAGCGCCAGCCGGTCACGCGGGCCGATGTGGATATCGAGATCCCGGAACAGCCAGCCGGAGCCCTGAATCAAACCGAGCGCTTCCCAGCCGAGGATCGGTGCGATTGCCATGGCGCGCGCCGTAGTCGCCCGGGTGCGGTGTTGACAAGCGGATAACAGTGCATTCACGCCTTGTTCAAAGCCCCCGGCCTAGCCACATGACCGATATGAACCGCCTGATGATCATCGTTTTGTCCGCCCTTGCCGCTGCGCCGGTGCTGTCCGTGTCGGCCGATCCCGGTAACGCGCAGTTCCAGGCACGCCGCGATATGCGCGCGGGCAATGTCCGTTCGCTGCGCGAGATCGAGCGGCTGGTGCTGCCGACCCGGCCCGGCATGGAATATCTGGGGCCGGAATACGATCCCGTCGCCATGATCTACCGGCTGAAATTCATCCGCGATGGTCGGGTGGTCTTCGTCGATGTGGATGCGCGGTCGGGCAATATCATCGGCCAGTCGCGCTAGAAGGTGCTTCGCTTGACCCATTCTGGCTTTCGCCGCATTGATCTGGCTGTTTCTTAGAGGATACCGGCAATGCGCATCCTGATTGTTGAGGATGAACCCACTCTGGGCAGGCAGCTCAGGTCGACGCTTGAGCAGACAGGCTATGCGGTCGATCTGTCGACCGATGGCGAGGACGGCCATTTTCTCGGCTCGACCGAGGATTACGATGCCGTGATTCTGGATCTCGGCCTGCCCGAGATCGACGGGCTGACCGTGCTCGGCATGTGGCGCAAGGAAGGGCGGCGCTTCCCGGTGCTGGTGCTGACGGCGCGCGATAGCTGGTCCGACAAGGTCGCCGGCCTGGACGCGGGCGCCGACGATTACCTCGCCAAGCCTTTCCAGACCGAGGAACTGATCGCCCGCCTGCGCGCGCTGATCCGCCGCGCCTCGGGCAATGCCTCGTCCGAACTGATCGCCGGCGACGTGCGGCTCGATACGCGCTCGGGCCGGGTGACGCTGCAAGGCGAGCCGGTGAAACTTACCGCGCAGGAATACAAGCTGCTGTCCTACCTCCTGCACCACAAGGGCAAGGTGGTCAGCCGCACCGAGCTGATCGAGCATATCTACGATCAGGATTTCGACCGTGATTCGAACACGATCGAAGTTTTCGTCACCCGCATCCGCAAGAAGCTGGGCGCCGATGTCATCACCACTATCCGCGGCCTCGGCTACAGCCTCGACGATCCTGCCGAGCCCGCACGAAACTGAGGCCGGCGTGGCGGAACAGGTGATCCCGCCGCCGTTCGAGGCGAGCGCATCCGATGCGCCCCCGGCCGCCGGGCCGGACTCTTCCACGAACAGCCCCGGCGGGAAGACGCCCAGAGCGCCGCGCCAGCACACCGGCTCGCTGGCGACGCGCATGATAGCGATCGCCGCGGCCTGGATCGGCTTCCTGCTGCTTGCCGGCGGTGCGACGCTCGACCGGGCGATGACCACGCTGATCACGCGCAATTTCGACGACCAACTCGATTACATGCTCACCGGCATGATCGCCTCGACCGAGATCGGCGCCGATGGCGAGGTCTTCTTCAACCGCCCGCTCGGCGATCAGCGCTTCCTCGAACCGAACAGCGGTCTTTACTGGCAGATTCGCGGCAAGGGGCACGACGATTTCACCTCGCGCTCGCTGTGGGACCGCACGCTTCACGTCAACGGCGATCATTTCGATGTCAAAACGCATGTCTATGACAGCGGTGAATTCGAGGGAGAGCCGCTGCGGGTGGTGGAACGCTCGATCATCCTGCCCGGCAGCAAGACGCAATGGTGGTTCAGCGTGGCCGCCAGCCGCAGCGAGCTGAACGCGCAGATCCGGCGGGTTCGCTCGATCCTGATCTACAGTTTCGTCATCCTCGGCTTCGGCCTCTTCATCATGGTGGGCTTGCAGACCTGGTATGGCCTCAACCCGCTGCGCCGTGTGCGGCGCGCGATCCAGAAGATGCGCATGACCGGGGCGAACCGCGTGGTGGAGCCTTTGCCGCTCGAAGTACAGCCGCTGGTCGAGGAACTGAACGCGCTGCTCGTCCATGTCGAGCGCCAGGCGGAGGAAGCGCGCACGCATGCCGGCAACCTCGCCCACGCGCTGAAGACCCCGCTGACCGTGGTGATGAACGCGGCTACTGCCCATGCGCCCGATCTTGCCGATACGGTGATCCGCGAAGCCGCGGTGATGCGCCGTCAGGTCGATCATCATCTTGCCCGCGCCCGCGCCGTGGGGCGCCGGGCGGTCGGGCAATCGCGCGCCAATGTCTGGATCAGCGTCGAGGCGGTGCTGCGGGCGGTGACACGGCTCTACGAAGGCACCCGCTTCGATCTCGACGGCAATCGGGAAGCCGGCGTTGCGCTGGAGCGGCAGGATCTCGACGAGATCCTGGGCAACCTGATCGAGAACGCGGCGAAATACGGCGGCGGCAGCGTCTTCGTCACAGTCGATCCCGGCGCCGGTTCCGCCAGGGACGCGGACTGGTGCGAGGTTTGGGTCGAGGACGACGGCAGCGGCGTTCCCGAGGAGGAATACCGCCGCATTTTCGATCGCGGCGCGCGGCTCGACACGGGCAAGCCGGGAACCGGCCTGGGCCTCGCCATCGTGCGCGACGTGGTGGAGATTTACGGTGGTACGGTCGAACTCGGCGAAAGCGAGGATCTGGGCGGGCTTCTGGTCAGGCTGAAATTGCCGAGGGTGGAAGGCTGAGGATCCGCCCGGACAATGCGCCCCTTCGGTGAATTTCCGAATCGGCCGCTCAGTCTTTCTCGCCCCGCGCCTGTTCGTGGTGCCGGATCACTTCCTGGATGATGAAGCGCAGGAATTTTTCCGAGAACTCGGGATCGAGCTGCGCTTCCCCGGCCAGCGCGCGCAGCCGCGCGATCTGGCGATCCTCGCGGCCGGGGTCCGAAGCGGGCAGCCGGTTCTGCGCCTTGTAGGCGCCTACCGCCTTGGTGATGCGGAAGCGCTCGGCAAGGATGTGGATCAGCGCCGCGTCGATATTGTCGATGCTCGCGCGGTAGCCTGCGAGGACGGAATCGGACGCGGCAGCGACGGTGGAAGAAGGGCTTTCGGTCATCGCCGTATCCGCTAGCATGACCGGCGGGTCGATTCCAATCAGCCTTTGGGCTTGCCATCGCACGGGCGCAAGAGCATTGCGCGGCTCCATGTCCGCTGAAGTCGTCTCGTTGCACCCGCGCGCATCCGAACCCTCGCTGGCGCCGATGCTGGCATTGACCGCTGCGGGCATGAACAGCGTCAATACGGTCATCCTCGACCGGATGCAGAGCCAGATTCCGCTGATCCCGGCGCTGGCGGGCCATCTGATCTCCGGCGGCGGCAAGCGGATGCGGCCGATGCTGACGATCGCCGGCGCAGAGCTTTGCGGCTATCACGGCGCACGCCATCACAAGCTGGCGGCCGCTGTGGAATTCATCCACACCGCGACGCTGCTGCACGACGATGTCGTCGACGGGTCCGATCTCCGGCGCGGCAAGGCCACTGCCAACATGGTCTTCGGCAATCCGGCCTCAGTGCTGGTCGGCGACTTTCTGTTCAGCCGCGCCTTCGAGCTGATGGTCGAGGACGGCTCCTTGCGCGTGCTCAAGATTCTCAGCCACGCATCGGCAGTGATCGCCGAGGGCGAGGTGGACCAGTTGACCGCGCAACGCCACATCGAAACCAGCGAGGAGCGCTATCTTTCGATCATCGGCGCCAAGACCGCCGCGCTGTTCGCCGCCGCCACGCGCATCGCTGCGGTGGTGGCCGAGCGCAGCGAGGCCGAGGAGCGCGCGCTTGAGGACTATGGCCGCAACCTCGGCATCGCCTTCCAACTGGTCGACGATGCGATCGACTATGATTCGGAAGCCGCGGAAAGCGGCAAGGGCAAGGGTGACGATTTCCGCGACGGCAAGATGACCCTGCCGGTGATCCTCGCCTATGCGCGCGGCGATGCCGTGGAACGCCGCTTCTGGCAGGACGCGATCGCCGGCTTCGCCAACAGCGACGACGACCTTGCCCATGCCGTCGAACTGATCCACCGCCACGACACGGTCAATGCGACTCGCGAACGTGCCCGCCATTTCGTCCAGCGCGCAATCGGCGCCATTGCCGGCTTCCCGGCCGGCGAGGCGCGGGCGGCGATGGCCGAAGCCGCGGAATTCGCCGTGGCGCGACGGTACTGATCGGGAAAATCCGCCCCTGAGCCGGACGGGATGATCACTCCCGCAGAGGGACAGGCGCCTTTCGATGAATGAATTGCCGATTCACGCCGTGCTGCCCCGCCTGCTCGCGGTCATGCGCGAACATGGTGCGGGCGTCCTGATCGCTCCGCCGGGCGCGGGCAAGACCACGGCGGTAGCGCCGGCGCTGCCGGGCGAGCCCTGGTGCGGCGGCACGGTGATCCTGCTCAGTCCCCGCCGCGTCGCCGCCCGCGCGGCTGCCGAGCGCATGGCCGAATTGCTTGGCGAGCGGGCCGGGCAGACGGTCGGCTACCTGACCCGGCTCGACAGCAGGCGCTCGGCCGCAACACGGGTTCTGGTGATGACCGAGGCAATCTTCGTCGCGACCATCCTCGCCGATCCCGAGCTTGCAGGCATCAGTGCGGTGCTGTTCGACGAGGCGCACGAACGGCACCTCGACAGCGACCTCGGCCTTGCGCTGGCGGTGGAAAGCCGGCAGGTGCTGCGGCCCGACCTGCGGCTGCTGGTGATGTCGGCGACGATCGACGGGGCGCGCTTTGCCGGCCTGCTGGGTGATGCCCCGGTGATCGAGAGCGCGGGCAGGGCCTATCCGCTCGCCGTCCGCTGGCTGGGCGCACGGCCCGAACTGCGCACCGAGGACGCCATGGCTTCGGCCATCCTCACCGCCTGGCGCGAGGAACAGGGCGACATCCTCGCTTTCCTGCCGGGCGTGCGCGAAATCGGGCGCACCGGCGAACGATTGTCCGAAAAGCTGCCGCAGGCTCTGGTACTGCCGCTGCACGGCCAGTGCGAGCCTGCCGCGCAGCGCGCCGCCATCCGGCGCGATCCGCAGGGCCGCCGGCGCATCGTGCTTGCCACTGCCATCGCCGAGACTTCGCTGACTCTGGACGGCGTTTCGGTGGTGGTCGATGCCGGACTTTCGCGCCGGGCGGAGTTCGACAGGGCGGCCGGGGTCACGCGCCTCGTCACCCGCCGCGCCAGCCAGGCCGCCGCCGCCCAGCGCGCCGGACGCGCGGCGCGGCAGGGGCCGGGCGTCGCCTATCGCCTGTGGGATGAAGCGGCCCATGCCGGCCGGCCCGCTTTCGACCCGCCCGAGATGTTGACTGCGGATCTTGCGCCGCTGCTGCTGGCTCTGGCGCAATGGGGCGCGGGTGATCCCGCAGCGCTGCCCTGGCTCGATCCGCCACCGGCCGCATCGCTGGCCACGGCGCGGGCAAAGCTGCTCTCGCTCGGCGCGATCGACACGACAGGGCGGATCACCGCGCACGGAAAGGCCATGGCAGCACTGCCGATGGACCCGCCGCTGGCGCACATGCTGCTTTTCGCCGCCGGGCACGACGCGGCGGACGCGGCCGCGAAGCTCGCGCTGCTGCTTCAGGAGCGCGGGCTCGGCGGACGCGGCGAGGATCTGGCGCAGCGGCTGGAGCGCTGGAACGGCGATCGTTCCGGCCGGGCGGAAGCCTCGCGCAAGCTGGCGGCGGGCTGGTCGAAACGGGCTGGCGACCATGCCCGAAGGGACGATGTTCCGCTGGGCGTGCTGCTGGCGGAAGGCTTTCCCGACAATCTCGCCCGGCGGCGCGGGGCGAGCGGCGAGGACTGGCTGACCGCCGGCGGCCGGGGCCTGCGGCTCGACCCTGCCTCTCCGCTGGCACGCGCCGAATGGCTTGCGGTGGGTGAGGCGCAGGGCGAGGCGAAAGGCGCGCGGATCACCGGTGCCGTCGCTCTGACCGAGGCCGAGGTGCGGCGCTGGCTCGGCCACCGTATCGAGCAGCGCCGCCCCCTGCGCTGGCTCCCCGGCGAGCGCCGGGTCGAGGCGCTGCTCGAACAGCGGCTGGGTGCGATCACCCTGAGCCGCGGCCCCGATCCCGCACCGGACCAGGCGGCGATCGCCGGCTTCCTGCTCGATCGGGTGCGGCAGGAGGGGCTGGGCCTGGTTCCGTTCCCGCCAGCCGGCCTGTCCCTGCTGAAGCGCGCCCGCTATGCCGGGATCGCGGCGCTGTCCGACGCGGCCCTGCTGGCATCGCTGGACGACTGGCTGGCGCCGTTGCTCGACCGCAGGCTCGATGCGATCGACGCCGGCGCCTTGCACGCGGCATTGCGCAACCGCCTGACCCATGAGGACCGGCAACGGCTGGAAAAGCTCGCTCCCGCGCAGTTCACCAGCCCCGCAGGCACCAGCCACGCGATCGACTATGAGGACGAGGGCGGGCCTTCGGTGGAAGTGCGCGTCCAGGCACTGTTCGGCCTCGATCGCCAGCCGGACTTCGGCCAGCCGCCGCAGCCGCTGCTGCTCAGGCTGACTTCGCCCGGCGGGAAGCCGATCCAGTCGACCCGCGATCTGCCCGGCTTCTGGCGCGGTAGCTGGCGCGATGTGCAGCGCGACATGAAAGGCCGCTATCCCCGGCACCGCTGGCCGGACGAGCCCTGGGCCGAGGCCCCCAGCCTCAAGACCCGGAATGCGTTCGAGGCTTCACGCCGCTCTTGATCGATGGCCCTTGATTCCGGCGGCGATTCGCAGGAAAGCACCGCCATGACCGCACGCATCTACCAGCGCCCGAAAAACGCCATGCAGTCCGGCAAGGCGCTTGCCGACCAGTGGATACTGGAATTCGCTCCTGCCGAGGCCAGGCACCCCGATCCGCTGACGGGCTGGGCCGGCAGCGGCGACACGCAGCAGCAGGTCGTGCTGCGGTTCCCGACGCGCGAGGACGCCCAGGCCTATGCCGGCCGTTACGGCATCGCCGCGCGGGTCGCGACAACCCCGCCCAGGCGGCTGAAAATCCAGGCCTACGCGGACAATTTCCGGTAAGATCCCGCCCGCGCCGCGCGCTTCAAGCGGAAGCAGACGGGCGGCAAGGTCACTGCCGCAAGCGCAGCCGGCCCTGCTGGTAGGCGGTGCGGCAATCGGTCCGGTCGTGCTTGATGTCCGAATCGAGCAGCCTTGTCCCGGTCATGCCGGGGCCGACAAAGCGCTTGTCGTCGCATTCGCCGTCATTGGCGAACCGGCTGGCGTCGTCGCCCCACATGATGTGATCCACCCCGCTGGCGGCATAGCCGCTGCCGGTCCGGGTGCGATGGCCGCCGTTGTAAGTCAGCCGGTCCTGGTTGTAGGCCGTGCGGCAATCGGTGGCATCGTGCCCGATGTCCGAATCGATCAGCAGCGTGTCGGTCATGCCCGCCCCGGCAAAGCGCATATCGTCGCATTCACCATCTTTGGCGAACTGGCTGGCGTCATCGCCGAAATCGATGTTCCGGGCATAGGCCGCATGGGGCGTGCCGGCGGCAAGCAGTGACAGGATGCCGACTATCCGGCTTGCAGTCCGGCGCATGACAGGTCTCCATATTGCAAAGCCGCACGATTGCCGCAAATCGGCGCTGTCTGCAATAAACCGGGCCGCCCCTTGCGGATTCGCGATGGCGGGGGCATATGCCCTGCCGGGAGTCGGGCGGGCGTTTGCGTCCGCCAATCTGGTCAGGTCCGGAAGGAAGCAGCCACAACGGGTTGCGGCGGGTCGCCCGGCTCCTTCGCGCTTGCGCAGTCCGAACATGCGGAACGGGGTTTCGCATCGGGCGGCAAGAGTGTTTTCTTTAACTTTCACCGGCGAGGCCCTAGTCTGTGCCCATGGGCGAATCCGGTGATATGTTTGGCAGCGACCCGTCTGAAGGCGGGGACGAAGCGCCGCCGAGCGCTGCCGAGCTTGAGGAAGCGGGGCAATCGGCTCTGTTCGGCGAGCCGGCCGCGCCGCCTGCACCCGTATCCGCCGCACCACCGCCTGCGCCCGCAGCCGCGCAGCCCTACCGCGTGCTGGCGCGCAAGTACCGGCCGCAGACTTTCGCCGAGCTGATCGGCCAGGAACCGATGGTTCAGACGCTGGCCAATGCCATCCGGCGCGACCGGCTGGCCCATGCCTTCCTGATGACCGGCGTGCGCGGTGTCGGCAAGACATCGACCGCGCGGCTGATCGCCAAGGCTTTGAACTGCGTCGGCCCGGACGGGCAGGGCGGCCCGACGATTGATCCCTGCGGGCAGTGCGAACCGTGCATCGCCATTGCCGAGGGACGGCATATCGATGTGATCGAGATGGATGCCGCCAGCCACACCGGCGTCGACGACGTGCGCGAGATCATCGAGGCGGTGCGCTATGCCGCGGTTTCGGCGCGCTACAAGATCTACATCATCGACGAAGTCCACATGCTCAGTCGCAACGCGTTCAACGCCTTGCTCAAGACGCTCGAGGAGCCGCCGGCGCATGTGAAATTCCTGTTTGCCACGACCGAGGCGGACAAGCTGCCCGTCACCGTGCTGTCGCGCTGCCAGCGCTTCGATCTGCGCCGCATTCCCACGGCCCTGCTGGCCGAACATTTCGCCGGCATCTGCATGAAGGAGCAAGTCTCCGCCGAGGCCGAGGCGCTGGCCATGATCGCCGCGGCGGCCGAAGGATCGGTGCGCGACGGCCTCTCGATTCTCGACCAGGCGATCGCCCATGCCGATCTCGACGGTGAGGGGCAGGTTTCCGCCGGGCAGGTGCGCGACATGCTCGGCCTTGCCGACAAAAGCGTCCAGCGCCGGCTTTTCGCCGCGCTGCTGGGCGGTGACGGCGCGGCGCTGCTGGGTCTCGTCGCGCAGCAGTTCGCGCTGGGCGTCGAGCCGCTGGCGCTGTTGCGCGGGGCGATGGACCTTGCCCATCGCGTCACCGTCGCGCAGATCGGCGGCAGCGCGGCGGACGCCGCCTCGGCCGAGGAGCGCGAGGCGATCGAGGGGTGGGCCGGGCAACTTACCGCCGGGCAGCTTCACCGGCTCTGGCAACTGTTGCTCAAGGGCTTCGAGGAAGTGCGCACCGCGCCCGATCCGCTCGTCGCCGCGCAGATGGCGCTGCTGCGCGTGATGCACGCGGCCGATATGCCCGATCCGGGGCAACTGGTGCGGCGGCTGGAGGATATCGCCTCGCGCCCCGCCATGGCGGCGCCGGCGGCCGCGGATGGTCGTCCCGATCCCGGCGGTCCCGCGCCCGCGGCCGCGCCGCCCTGGGAAGCGGTGGTCAGGCAGGTGGAGGATGCCGGCAAGCTGATCCTGGCGGATACGATGCGCATGCAGGTGCGCGTGGTCGAACTGGCGCCGGGGCTGCTGCGCTATACGCAGCCGCCGGACTTCAGGGAAGACATCGCCGAACTGCTGAAGGCCGGCTTGCAGGAAGTCACCCGGCAGGCCTGGCGGGTCGAGCGGGTCGGGGATGCGGACGCGGCCGGGAGCAGGCCGACGCTTGTGGAGCAGGGCGATGCCGTCAGGGCTGCCGGTGATGAGGCCGCGCGCCGCGCGCCGCTGGCCGAGGCGGTTTTCGCATCCTTCCCCCAGGCGCAATTCATCAGTGAAAGCGAGGAGGCCGGCCAGTCCCGCGGCTCCCGCCAATGGAGCCAGAGACGATGAAATCGATGGAAGAGATGATCCAGGCCGCCCAGCAGGCCGCCGAGACCATCCAGAAACAGATGACCGAAACCCAGGCCAGGCTCGACAGCCTCGAAGTGGAAGGCGTCTCGGGCGGCGGTCTCGTCAGGATCCGCTGTTCGGCCAAGGGCCGCGTGATCGGCGTCGCGATCGACGACAGCCTGCTCCAGCTTTCGGAAAAGCCGATCCTCGAGGACCTGGTCGCCGCCGCCTACAACGACGCGCGCGTGAAAGCCGATCAGGTCGCGGGCGACGAGATGGCCAAAGCCCAGCAGGGCATGGGCCTGCCCCCGGGATTCAAGCTGCCCTTCTGAGCGCGGTGCAGCCATAAGGGGGGCGAGAGCGGAAGCGCCAAATATTGTCATCGCGGCCTAACGGCGGCTGACGCTGAAGCTCGGCAGACGCCGGGCACGGTCGGTTAGAGCATCGCCGATGTCTGTGGGAAAGGCTTGTAGTTGACGGCTTCGTCATCGATAGAAACAGATAACCCGCACCACCAATTGCCGGGACCAAACAGCCAGCCTGACGCAGCCGACACCCCGCTCCATCGGGGATGGGTGATGTTGTGAATGGGCTGTTAGAGCATTTTAGAGCGTCGGACCTGAAATCTGAATCGCGCGGGCTTCCCTTGGCGTGAGATTTGTGATTCACCCTCATTGGAGGAGGATCATGGGCAAGAGAGTTCGGTTGATCTTCGGGTTCGTAT
>JAITWR010000132.1 GCA_031285165.1 Novosphingobium sp. | reverse complement strand
CGCCAGGAGAACGCGCAGCAGGTGCCGATCGCGCTGTCGGTGATCGGCGGGCCGGACATCGAGGCGCGCGGCGCCTTCAACATCAGCCGGCTCCAGCAGAGCCAGCCGACCGTGCAGTTCTATTCGTCGAACCCGCGCAATTCGGCAATCAACATCCGCGGCCTGGGCGCGCCGTTCGGCCTGACCAACGACGGCATCGAGCAGGGCGTCGGCTTCTATCTCGACGGCGTGTACATCGGTCGCGCCGGCGCCTCGACTTTCGATTTCGTCGACATCCGGCGCGTCGAAATCCTGCGCGGACCGCAAGGCACGCTCTACGGCAAGAACACCACGGCGGGCGCGGTCAACGTGACGACGCGCGCGCCGGGCTTCGTGCCCGAGGGCCGCGTCGAACTGAGCGGGGGCAATTACGGCTTCCTCCAGGGCAAGGCCTCGCTTTCCGGCCCGCTCGTCGCCGACAGGCTCGCCGCGCGCATTTCGGCCTCCTACAGCAAGCGTGCCGGCACGATCGGCAACCTGCGGACCGGCGAGGATCTCCACCGGATGAACAGCTTCAGCACGCGCGCGCAGTTGCTGTGGAAGCCGACCGACAATCTCGATCTCACCCTGGCCGGCGACTACAACTGGCAGAACCCGCTGTGCTGCGTGCAGTATTACGCGCGGCTGGCGCCCACCCAGCGCCCGCTCGCCCGCCAGTACACCGCGCTTTCGGCCGCTTTCGGCTATGCTCCGCCGGGCACCGATCCTTTTGCGCGCGTGACCGACCTCGACGCCGATCTCAACGCGCGACAGACGATGGCCGGCGTCTCGCTGACGGCCAACTGGGACATCGGCCCGGCGACGATCACCGCGATCAGCGCCTGGCGCAACTGGGACTGGAAGCCGGCCAACGACCGTGACTTCATCGGCCTGCCGATCACCACGGTTTCGGCCAACCCCTCGCACCAGGAACAGTGGTCACAGGAGCTGCGCCTCACCTCGAACGGCAGGGCGCGGCTGCGATACACCGCGGGCGTGTTCTACTTCCACCAGAAGATCGACACCGACGGCCGGCAGGTGCAGGGTCCGGCGGCGAGCCGCTGGCTGCTTTCGGGCGCGGACGCCGCGAACCCGAACGTGCTCGACGGGCTGACCAGCACCAACACGATCCGCTTCGGCAACGACAGCCTGGCCGTGTTCGGCAAGCTCGACTGGGAAGCGATCGACGGCCTGCGCATCCAGCCGGGCCTCAGGCTGAACTACGACAGGAAAAGCGGCTTTTACGACGCCGTCGTCAGCATCGCCAACAGCCAGTACGGCTTCGTCGCCACTGCGGACAACGTCGCGACCCTGCTGGATTCCCTGACGGGCACGGCCAGGACGACGTTCCAGAACCAGATCAACACGCTGGCGCCGCAGCGCTACAGCCCGCGGTTCGACGACTGGAACGTGTCGGGCGACATCACCGTCTCCTACGACTTCACGCCCGACATCCACGGCTATGCGGCTTATGCCAAGAGCTTCAAGTCGGGCGGCATCAACCTGTCGGGCCTGCCGCTGAACGCGACCAGCACCGGCGTCGACCTTGGCACCCAGACGGTGAAGCCGGAGAACGTCAACCACTTCGAAGTGGGCCTCAAGATGCAGTTCCGGGACCGCAGGGTGACGCTCAACCTTGCCGGCTTTCAGGACGAGATCAAGGACTACCAGACGACGGTGAACGCCAACGCGGTCAACGTCATCCGCGGCTATCTGGCCAACGCCCCCAGGGTGCGCGTCCGCGGCATCGAGTTCGATTCCTCGATCCGGCCGAGCGAGCGCTTCAGCGCCTACGTCAATGGCACCTTCACCGACGCCAAATATGTCAAGTTCCCCAACGCGCCCTGCCCGCCCGAGCTGGCCGGCGGCACCACCGTCACGGGCGCGCAAGTCCCGAGCCCGGCCGGCACCCCCGGCGGCGTCAGCCCGGCGGCCTGCGATATCTCGGGCCAGGCCCTGCCCGGCATCTCGAAGTGGTCGTTCGCCTGGGGCGGCGAGTACAACGTACCGGCCGGCGGCGGCGAGGTTTACGTGGGCTACGATGGCAGCTACCGTTCGCGCTTCTCGTCGAACCCTTCGCCATCGGCCTACATGCATATCGACGGCTATTCGCTGCACAATTTCCGCCTGGGCTTCCGCAAGGACCGCTACGCCGTCTTCGCCTGGGTGCGGAACGCCTTCGACCGGAACTATTTCGAGCTGCTGAACGCACAGTCGGGCAGCAGCGGCCTGATCGTCGGCCAGCCGGGCGACCCGCGCACCTGGGGCGGCACGATCAGGCTCGATTTCTGACAACGGGCCAGGCCGGCGACGGGACCGCCCGCGCCGGCTTCGGGTTATAATCTGCCGTGCCGATTTTCCGAAAAAACGAATGGTGCTGCTGGGGAGGATTGAACTCCCGACCTCAGCCTTACCAAGGATGCGCTCTACCACTGAGCTACAGCAGCACACCATTCGGGCATGCCCGGCGGGCCACAAGACCGGGCCGGGCAGGCGCGCGCTTTGGCCGCGGGGCCGGGCAATGTCAAGCACCGGCTTGAGCTTTGCGCGGGCCGGGGGCAAGGCGGCGGGCGATGGCGAAGAAACCCCAGCCCCCTACCCGCGAGCCCCCCACCCGCGAGCAGCGCCTTGCCGCCAGGCTGCGCGAGAACCTGCAACGCCGCAAGGCGCAGGCGCGGGCATTGGCGGGCCGGGAAGGCCCGAATCCCGTTTCCCGTCCGCCGCACGGGGAAGGCTCTTCCCAAAAGCCCCCTGAAAAGCTAGGGCCGGCGGCTGCCAATCAGGGAGCCTGTGCCTTGCCTCGTCTTATCCTCGTCCGTCACGGCCAGAGCCGGTGGAACCTGGAAAACCGCTTTACCGGCTGGTGGGATGTCGACCTTACCGAACAGGGTGAGGAGGAGGCGCGCGCTGCGGGCCGGCTGCTGGCTGAAAAGGACATGCTGCCGACGGTCGCTTTCACTTCGTTCCAGACGCGCGCGATCCGCACGCTGCACCTGGCGCTGGAAGCCGCGGGCCGGCTGTGGATTCCCGAAATCAAGGACTGGCGCCTGAACGAGCGCCACTACGGCGGCCTCACCGGGCTCGACAAGGCCGAAACCGCGGCCCGGCACGGCGACGAGCAGGTCAGGATCTGGCGCCGCAGCTTCGATACGCCGCCGCCGGTGCTCGAAGCCGGCTCGGCTTTCGATCTCGGCCGGGACGCGCGTTATGCCGGCATCGCGATTCCCGCGACCGAAAGCCTCAAGGACACGATCGCCCGCGTCCTGCCCTATTACGAAAGCGCGATCGCCCCGCAGCTCGCGGCCGGCGAGACGGTGCTGATCGCCGCGCACGGCAATTCGCTGCGCGCGCTGGTCAAGCATCTGTCGAACATCCCGGACGACGAGATCACCGGGCTTGAAATCCCGACCGGCCAGCCGATCGTCTATCAACTCGACAGCGGGCTGAACGCCGTCGAGCGCTACTACCTTTCGGAGCGATGAGGGTGAGCGTTCCCGTCGCGATCGTCATGGGCAGCCAGTCCGACTGGGCGACGATGCGCCGCGCCGCCGAGGCGCTGGACAAGCTGGAAGTCGCTTCCGACGTGCGCATCGTTTCGGCGCATCGCACGCCCGACCGGCTGGTCGCTTTCGCCGGGGGCGCGGCGGACGCGGGCTTCAGGGTGATCATCGCCGGCGCCGGGGGCGCGGCGCATCTGCCGGGCATGGTCGCGGCGATGACGCACCTGCCCGTGCTGGGCGTGCCGGTACAGTCGAAAGCGCTGTCGGGGCAGGACAGCCTGCTGTCGATCGTGCAGATGCCCGCGGGCATCCCGGTGGGCACGCTGGCGATCGGCGAGGCGGGTGCGGCCAATGCCGGCCTGCTTGCCGCCGCGATTCTCGCCATCGGCGACCCGGCGCTGGCCGGGCGGCTCAAGGCCTGGCGCGCGGCGCAGACCGCCGGCGTGGCCGAGCGGCCCGTCTGACGCGATGATCCCGCCGGGCGAGACGATCGGCATTCTCGGCGGCGGCCAGCTCGGCCGGATGCTGGCCATGGCCGCGGCGCAGCTCGGCTATCGCTGCCATATCTATGCCCCCGAGGCGGACAGCATCGCCGCCGAAGTCAGCGCCGCTTTCACTTGCGCCGGCTGGGACGATGTCGCGGCCATGGCCCGCTTCGCCGCCGATTGCGCGGTGGTGACCTACGAGTTCGAAAACGTGCCCGTCGCCCCGCTCGCGGCGCTGGGCGGCGTGCCGCTGCTGGCCCATCCGCGCGCGCTGGAAACCGCGCAGGACCGGCTCAGTGAAAAGCGCTTCATCGCCGGGCTGGGCGGCCGGACCGCGCCTTATGCCCCGGTCGATTCGCCGGCCGACCTTGCCCGCGCCATCGCGGCGATCGGCGCGCCCGGCATTCTCAAGACCCGGCGCGACGGCTATGACGGCAAGGGCCAGTGGCGGATCATGGCGCCGGCGGACGCGGAAAGCGCCGATCTCGCCGCGCTTTTTGCCGGAAAACCCGGACCGCTGATCTACGAGGGCCTGGTCCGCTTCGAGGCCGAATTCTCGGTGCTGCTCTGCCGCGGCCGGGACGGCGACATCCGCTTCTGGGATACGCCCGGGAACCGGCACGAGAGCGGCATTCTCATGCACTCCGCCGTGCCCGCCGCCGCCGGCGTGCAGGCCCAGGCGGCGGAAGCCCGCGCGCTTGCCGCCGGGGTTGCCGAAGCGCTCGGCTATGTCGGCGTGCTGACGCTGGAATTCTTCGCCGCCGCCGGCGGGCCGGTGTTCAACGAAATGGCGCCGCGGGTCCACAATTCGGGCCACTGGACGATCGAGGGCGCGCTGACCAGCCAGTTCGAGAACCACGTCCGCGCGATCTGCGGCCTGCCGCTGGGCGATACGGCGCTGGCGGCCAGGGGCGTCGAGATGCGCAACGTGATCGGCGATGCGGCCGAAGACTGGGCCGGCATCCTTGCCGATCCCTGCAACCATCTGCACCTCTACGGCAAGGCGGCGGCCCGGCCCGGCCGCAAGATGGGCCACGTCACGCGGCTGACGCTGTGATGCCGCTCCTGTTCCTGATCTATGCCCGCGCGGCCAATGGCACGATCGGGCGTGACGGCGGGCTGCCCTGGCACATTCCCGCCGATCTCAAGCGCTTCAAGGCGCTGACCATGGGCAGGCCGATGATCATGGGGCGCAAGACTTTCGCCGGCTTCCCCGGCCCGCTGCCCGGCCGCCGCCATATCGTGCTGACGCGCGATGCCGGCTGGAGCTGGGAAGGCGCGGAAGCGGCACATTCGGTCGACGCGGCGCTCGCACTTGCGGGAGACGGCGAGGCGGCGGTGATCGGCGGCGCGGAAGTGAACGCGCTGTTCCTGCCGCTTGTCCGCCGCGTCGAGCTGACCGAGATCCACGCGGACTATGCGGGCGACACGGTGATGCCGCCGCTTGCGCCGGACTGGGCGGAAACTTTCCGCGAGGAGCATCCCGCGCAGGACGGCCGCCCCGCATTCGCTTTCGTGACGCTGCGGCGCGGGGAGCGCGGATGATGATTCGCCTCGACGACCGGAACCCCGTTCCCGAATCGCTGCGCGGCGGCATTGTCGCGCTGGGCAATTTCGACGGTTTCCACCAGGGCCATCAGGCGGTGGTCGGCGCGGGTGTGGAATGGGCGCGGGCCGAAGGCCGGCCTGCCATCGTCGCCACGTTCGATCCGCATCCGATGCGCTATTTCAAGCCCGATGCCGAACCGTTCCGCCTGACCACGCTGGATCAGCGGCAGGAGCTTTTCGCCGCGGCCGGCGCCGATGCCATGCTGGTGTTCCATTTCGACCGGGCGCTGGCCGCCACGCCCGCCGGGCGCTGGATCGAGGACACGATCGCCGGCCGCATCGGCGCGGCGGGTGTCGTCACCGGCGAGGACTTCACGTTCGGCCAGGGCCGTGCCGGCAATGCCGCGCTGCTGGCCGCAGCCGGCGCGCGCTGCGGCGTGTCGGCGCGCACGGTCGGCGCGGTGCATGACGGGGAGGGGCCGATCTCGTCGAGCCGCATCCGCCAGGCGCTGCGCCGGGGCGATTGCGAGACGGCGACGCGGCTGCTCACGCGCCCTTTCGCGATTCGCGGGCCGGTGGAGCACGGCTATAAAGTGGGCCGCACGATCGGCTTTCCTACTGCCAACCTGGCGCTCGGCACCTGTCTGCGCCCGCGTTACGGCATCTATGCGGTGACCGGCCTGCTGCCCGACGGGCGGCGCCTGCGCGGTGCGGCGAACATTGGCATCCGGCCGAGCTTCGACCCGCCCAAAGAATTGCTCGAACCGCATTTCTTCGATTTTTCGGGCGATCTCTATGGCCAGGAAATCGAAGTGGCGTTCCATGCGTTCCTGCGGCCGGA
>JAITWR010000131.1 GCA_031285165.1 Novosphingobium sp. | reverse complement strand
GTGCCGGTGGCAGAGATGCCGGAGCTGGAGCGCTATATGCTCCACCTGCTCGGCGCGCTCGACGCGGAGCTGCGCGCCGCGGCCGATGCCTTCGAGTTCAACCGCTACGCCCGCGCCCTCACCGATTTCTGCAACAACGACCTGTCCGCCTTCTTCTTCGATATCCGCAAGGACAGCCTCTATTGCGATGCGGCCGACAGCCCGAAGCGGCGGGCCTATCGCACCGTGCTGGACCTGCTGTTCCACGCGCTCGTCCGCTGGGCCGCGCCGGTGCTGGTGTTCACCGCCGAGGAAGTCTGGGCCGCGCGTTTCCCCGATGCCGGCAGTGTCCACTTGCGCGAATGGCCCGAACTGCCGGCCCTGGCCGACGAGGCTCTGGCCGCGCGCTGGCAGGCGCTGCGCGGCTTGCGCGCGCAAGTGCTGGAGACGATCGAGCCGCTGCGCCGCGAGAAAGTGCTGGGTTCGGGGCTTGAGGCCATGGTCGCCGTCCCGGCCGGCGTGCAGCCCGATGTTCCGGCCGCCGATCTGGCCGAGCTGTTCATCACCGCGTCAGTCACGCGGGCGCAGGGCGAAGGCGTGACCGTCACCCGCACCCATGACCACAAATGCGGCCGCTGCTGGCGCCATCTGCCCGAAGTGGGCGAGGACGGCGCGCTCTGCCGGCGCTGCGACGGGGTGGTGGCGGAGATGGAAGCCCCGGCATGAGCATCGCCGCGCACCGCATTGCCGCCATGGCCGCGGCCGGGCTGGTTTTCGCCCTCGACCAGTGGGTGAAGGCGCTGGCCGCCGGCCCGTGGCACCTGCGCGAAGCCGGGCAGATCGAACTCCTGCCGTTCTTCAATCTCACCTGGACCGAGAACCACGGCGTCTCGCTCGGTATGCTGACCGCGCAGTCGGTGGAAATGCGCTGGCTGCTGGTGGCGCTGACCGGGGGAATCGCGCTGGCCGTTTTCATCTGGATGCTGCGCGAGAAGGGCAGGGCGGAGCTTGCCGGCCTGGCGCTGGTGCTGGGCGGCGCGCTCGGCAATATCAGCGACCGCTGGCGGCACGGCTTCGTTATCGACTATGCCGATCTGCATTTCGGTGACTTCCGCCCTTTCCTGATTTTCAACCTTGCCGATGCCGCCATCACCATCGGCGTCCTGATTATCCTTGCCCGGTCCCTGCTTTCGCGCGAAAAGCCGAAACCTGCGGCCCCCGAAAACCCAGCGGACACTGCCCCGGAGAGCTAAGAACATGCGCATGATCCCGAAGACATTCCCGAGCAGCCTGGCCTTTGCCGCCGCGGCCGCGGCGCTGCTTGCCGGCTGCGGCGGCGGGGGGCTGCTGAACCGCCAGCGGCCCGATGAATTCGCCGTGCAGCGCCAGTCGCCGCTGGTGGTGCCGCCCGATTTCGCGCTGACCCCGCCGCAGCCCGGCGCGCCGCGCCCCTATGAGAGCAATTCGCAGCGGCAGACGCTCGACGCCCTGTTCGGCGGCCCGTCGCAGCGCAGCGATGCCGAGCGGAACACGATCGGCCGGGCCGGCACCTCGGCGCCGGGCATCCGTTCGAACGTGGGCGACACCGGCACCAATACCGTCGCCAAGGGCGCGATCACCCGCGACATCATCGCCGCCCCGCAAGGCGACGGCCGCGAGGCCCAGGCCGCGGCGGGCAACTGAAGCACGGGCCCGCCCCTGCCTTACAGGGGCGGCTCGTCATCCCTGCTCACCAGCAGCTTGTCGATCCTGAGCCCGTCCATATCGACCACTTCGAAGCGCCAGCCCTGGTCGGCGAAATGTTCGCCTTCCTTGGGCAGCCGCTTCAGCACCCACAGGACATAGCCCGCGGCAGTGGCGAATTCGCGGGTGCCGGGCAGCGCGATCCCCAGCCGGTGCGCCAGGGCATCGGCCGGGAAGGCGCCCGATATCAGCAGCGATCCGTCCTCGCGCTCGACCACCATCGGCGCGTCGCCCTCGTCCTGGTGGCTGGCGAAAGTGCCGACGATCGCGGCAAGCAGGTCCGCCGGTGTCACCACCCCTTCGAAATGGCCGTATTCGTCATGCACCATGGCCATGGCAACGTCCGACTGTTGCAGGATTCTCAAGGCATCCATGGCATCGAGCTGGTCGGGGATGACTTCGGCCTTCTTCATCTGCGCGGCGATGTCGATCGGCTTGCCGTTCAGCCGCAGGGCCAGCACGTCGCGCACCTTGAGCACGCCGACGATGTTGTCGGGCACGTCCTCGGCCACCGGCAGCAGCGAATGCGGTGATTCGCAGATGCGGGCGAACAGTTCGTCCTCGCCGGCCGCGCGGTCGACCCAGTGCAGTTCGGTGCGCGGGGTCATCAGCTCGCGCACCGGCCGATCGGCCAGGCGCATGATTTCCGCCATGATCTGCCGCTCCTCCTCCTCGATCACGCCGGACCGGGTCGCTTCGGCGAAGATCATGTGGAGTTCCTCGGCGGTGACTTCCTGATCGTTGGCCCGGCGCATGCCGAGCAGCCCCATGAGCAGGGCCGAGGAACGGTCGAGCAGCCAGACGACCGGCGCCATCGCCCGGGACAGCCAGGCCATCGGCCGCGCCGCGACGAGCGCGATCGGCTCGGCCAGACGCAGCGCCAGTTGCTTGGGCACCAGTTCGCCGATGATCACGCTGAAATAGGTGGTGAGCACGATCACCAGGGCGAAGCCGGCCTCGCCGGCATAGCGCGCGGACAGGCCCAGCAGCGCCAGCCGCTCACCCACCGGGCCGCCCAGGCTCGCCCCCGAATAGGCGCCCGAAATGATGGCGACCAGAGTGATGCCGATCTGCACGGTGGACAGGAACTTGCCGGGGTCGGTGGCCAGGTCCAGCGCGCATTTCGCCCCGCCGCTGCCTTTGTCCGCCGCCACTTTCAGCCGCGCCGGGCGCGCCGAGACGATCGCCAGTTCCGACATGGAGAACAGGCCGTTGAGCAGGATGAGCCCCGCGATGACAAGCACGTCGGTCCAGGGAAAAGGCGTCACGCACGAAAGGTAGCAGCATAAGCCGGTTTTGCGAAGGGACGGGCGAAGGGGCGGCGGATAACCGGGGACGGAAGCCACGATCGGCCGCCCCGTCGTTGACAGGCGGCCGGTGCAGCGGCCATTCATCGATACGGATATACGGGAACGCAGGTGCACGGCGGGGCAGCCGCCACACTGCCTGCGAGAAGGAAAGGGTTAGCCGAATGGAGAAATCCCGCCTGCTGGTTTCGAGCATCGCCGCGGTATCGCTGGTGGCCGTATCGGGCTGCGTGACCGATCCCAACACCGGCGAGCGGAAAGTCTCGCGCACTGCCATCGGCACGGGCGTCGGCGTGCTGGGCGGCCTGCTGCTGGGCGGGCTGATCGGCGGTGGCACCGGGCGCATCATCGGCGCGGGGATCGGCGGCGTCGCCGGCGCCGCGATCGGCTATACGACGGACAAGCAGATCAGGGAACTGCGCGAAAAGACCGCGGGCACCGGCGTTGACATCAGCCCCACCGACAACGGCCAGGCGATTCTGGTCAACCTGCCCGAAGGCGTGACTTTCGATGTCGACAGCACCGCCCTGCAACCCAATTTCCGCCCGACGCTCGACCAGATCGCCCAGAGCCTGAGCCAGTATCCCGACAGCCTGATCGACGTTTACGGCCACACCGATTCCACCGGCTCGGAACAATACAACCAGACGCTTTCGGAAAACCGCGCGCGTACCGTTGCCGGCTATCTGGAAATGCGGGGCGTCTCGCCCTCGCGCATCCGCAGCCAGGGCTTCGGCGAGACTCTGCCGGTGGCGGACAACAACACCGAGGAAGGCCGCCGTCGCAACCGCCGCGTCGAGATCAAGATCGTGCCGATCAGCCAGGAACAGGTCCAGGCCGCGCAGCACCAGCAGCAGGGGTATTGAGAGCCGCCCGGCGCTTCTTCCGCTTCAGTCCGAAGCGACGGTCCTGCGCACCGGCTCGCTGCCGCCGTTGACATATTGCCGGATATGCGGCCGCCCTTCGATCAGCGCCGCGGACCTGGGCAGGGATTGCGTGACCCAGGGGCTGGCCATGTGGCCGGCATGGACCGCGGCATCGCGATAGACTTCGACGACGACGTAGGTATCCGGCTCGTCGGCGCTTTTCGCGAAGTCGTAGTGGACGACGCCGGGTTCGTGCGCGCGCGTCATGGCGGCAACCTCGGCCATCAGCGCTTCGAAAGCCGCGGCATTTTCCGGCCTGACGCGCAGATGCGCGATGAAGGTGATCATGGGCACGGGCCTTCCGCTCGTGGCGGACATCCGGCGCATTGCGCTTGCGTCCGCGCGATTGTTTGGGCACACGCCTAACAGGCGGCGGCACGAGGAGTCAAATCGGTGGAGGAACCGGCAGCGCTTCCGGCCCGGCCCCCGCGCAAGGCGCCGGCCGCGGTGAACGAAGGGACCGAAACGCGCGCCGCCATTCTCGACGCGACGATCGGCATCATGCGCGAGGAAGGCTATGCCGCAGTCAGCTCGCGCCGGATCGCCGCCCGCGCGGGGCTGAAATCGAAGCTGGTCCACTATTATTTCCGCAACATGGATGAACTGTTCCTGGCGGTTTACAAGCGCATCGAGGACGACCATTTCGCCGAGCTGACCAGAACTCTCGCCTCGCGCAAGCCGTTGCGCGCGCTGTGGCGGCTCAACATGGATGCGACCAACACCGGCATGGTGCTTGAACTCAACGCGCTGGCCAGCCACCGCAAGGCGCTGCGGGCCGAAATCGCGCGGGCGAGCGGGCGCTTCCGCATGTTCCAGGCGGCCCTGCTGGAACGCGCGATCGACGAAGCCGGCGCCGGGGCCGGCGACGATGGAGGCGGCGGCAAGGGGGCCGGTCTGCCGCCGATGGTGCTCTCGGTGCTCGCCCTGGCGGTGTCGCGGCTGCTGGCCATGGACAGCGTGATGGGCGTCACGGCCGGCCACGACGAGACGCTGGGCTGGATCGAGGCTTTCATCGACCATGTCGAGGACGGGCGCCCGCTGCCCGCGCACCTGGAGGCTTGACAGGCGGGCGCAAGGCCAGCACCATTTAGGCGACTGCCCAAAATGGGCCGGCCGGATCGGGCCGGGATGCAGGAGGAGAAAGAGGATGGCCGGACTGTCGGGGCGCAAGGTGCTCGTCACGGGGGCGAGCGGGCTCGTCGCCTTTCCCGTCGCCGCCGAACTGGCGAAAACGAACGAGGTCTATGCCCTGGCGCGCTGGTCCGATCCCGCGCAGAAGCGGATGATGGAAGCCGCCGGCGCGCAGGCGGTCACTTTCGACCTGGCGAACGAGGATCTCTCGCCGCTGCCCGCGGCGGTCGACGTGGTGATCAACTATGCGGTGCTGCCGCCCGGTTTCGGCAACATGGCCTACGATGTCAACACGGGCGCGACCGGCCGGCTGGCGCGGCGCTATCGCGACTGCGAGGCTTTCGTCCACGGCAGCACCGGCTCGCTTTACGAATACCAGGGCGAGCGGCCGCTGCGCGAGGACGATCCCTATGGGCTGCACAGCGCCGGCGAGAACTATGCTGCAAGCAAGATCGGCGCCGAATACATGCTCAGGCATCTGAGCGCCGACTACGATCTGCCGGTGACGATCGTGCGCATCTTCTCGTTCTACGGCCCGCGCGGCGGCGGCGTTACCCAGCGGGTCGATCAGGTCGCCCAAGGCAAGCCGGTGAGCGTCTATCCCGGCGTGCGCAATGTCCACACGCCGCTTTACGAGGACGACTACGTGGAAAAGACGATCGCCGCGGCGGGCATAGCCAGGGTCGGCTGCGAGATCGTCAATGTCGGCGGGTCGGAAGCCGTGACCACCCAGGAATACTGCATGATCGCCGGCGAGCTGACAGGCAGGGAACCGATTTTCATCGAGAACGGCACGTCCTGGCCGATCTGGGCGGACACGACGAAGATGGAGCGGCTGCTCGGCCCGAGCAAGGTTTCGGTCCGCGAGGGCGTGCGGCGGATTCTCGAGACGACCGACCAGCGGCTCGGCAATCTGCACCACGTACTCGGCGCGTCCGGGGACTGAAAGGCCGGAAGGAAAGGAGACGACGGATATGAACGGGCCGACCGCAATGAGCGATCTCGAACGCCTGATCGAGCTGGAAGCGATCCGCGACCTGAAGGCCCGGCGCGATCATGCCGTCGACCGTAAGGACTGGGACACCTATGCCGCGCTGCACAGCGACGACTATGTCGCCATGTCGATCACGGCCGAGCCGATCGTCGGCGGCCGCGCCGCTGCCGATCAGCTTGCCGTGCAGATGGCGGGCGTGACTTCGGTGCATCACTGCCATACGCCCGTGATCGCGTTTCAGGACCGCAACAATGCCACCGGCGTCTGGGCGATGGAGGACAACCTGTTCTGGCATCGCGGCGGCGAGAAGCAGTGGCTGCGCGGCTTCGGCTTCTATCACGAGACGTACCGCAGGGAAGCGGACGGCCGGTGGCGGTTCGTCTATCGCAAGCTCGAACGCACCCATGCCGAAACTTCGCCGGGAGCGACGGCGATCGCCGCCGATTTCTCGGGCGAGAACCCGATCGTCGGCCTGGGCTGAACCGGGCGCCTACCCGGCCAGCCTTTGCGCCCGGTCCGCCAGCCGCGCCACCGCCGCCGGGTGGATCGCCGGGGCCGTGACCAGCAGGCCGAAAGCGCGCGGATCGCGCTTGTTGTAGTTGAGCGGCTGGCCGAAAGCATCGGTAACGGCCGCGCCCGCCTCGCGCGCGATAAGGGCGGCCGCGCCGATGTCCCATTCATAGCCCCAGCGCAGCGTTGCGACGAGATCCGCCTCATCGGCCGCGACCATGGCGATGCGCAGCGCGATGCTGTTGGGCTGGGCGACCATGACGAGATCGGCATCCTCCGGCCCCACCTGCGTTGCCGGCACGCGCGCTCCGGCCAGCACGGCGCGGCGGCTGGCGGTGAGCCGCACGCCATTGCGCCAGGCGCCGCGCCCGGCTTCGGCGAACCAGAACTCGCTGCCCTTGCCGTCCCTGCCGCGGCTCCGCGCCGGGGCGCAGAGCGCGCCGAACAGCGGCCGCCCGGTGCTGATCAGCGCCACCGACACCGCCCAGCCGGTCCGCCCGCGAATGTAATCGCGCGTGCCGTCGATCGGATCGACCAGCCAGATCAGCCCGCCTGTCAGCCGCTCGGGCGCATCGGCGGTTTCCTCGGACAGCCAGCCCGCCGCGGGCAGCAGCGCGGTCAGCTCGCGCTTGAGAAAGGCATCGACGGCAAGGTCGCTCTCGCAGACCGGATGGCCCGGCGCCTTCTCCCAGACGGCGGGCGCATGCCCTTCCCCCGGCCATTGCGCCATGGCGATGCGGCCGGCTTCGCGGATGATGGCCTGGAGTCGGGAGCGGTCGATCATGGGGTCTGTCTTGCCGTGCCGTGCTGTCTGGAAGCTGAAGAGTCGGGATCGGCGAGATTGCGGGACTTTTCAAGCGCGCAGCGATATGCTTATGCGGCAGCGCATAACCGGCCTTCTCTCCGGGGCACCAGCGGAAAGCGATTCATCCATGAACATCCACGAATACCAGGCCAAGGAACTGCTTGCGAAATTCGGCGTTGCCGTGCCGGCCGGCTTTGCCGCGCTGACGGTGGACGAGGCGGTTGCGGCGGCGGGCAGGCTGCCCGGGCCGCTCTATGTGGTGAAAGCGCAGATCCATGCCGGTGGCCGCGGCAAGGGCCGGTTCAAGGAGCTTGGCCCCGACGCCAAGGGCGGCGTCCGCCTGTCGAAAAGCCTCGACGAAGTGCGCGCCAACGCTGCCGAGATGCTTGGCAACACGCTGGTCACGATCCAGACCGGCGCGGCCGGCAAGCAGGTCAACCGGCTCTATGTTACCGATGGCGCCGATATCGCCAGGGAATACTACCTGTCGATGCTGGTCGACCGCAAGACCGGCCGCATCGCCATGATCGTCTCGACCGAGGGCGGCATGGACATCGAGGAAGTCGCCCATGCGACGCCCGAGAAGATCACCACGATCACGATCGACCCGGCCGAAGGCTTCCAGCCGCATCACGGCCGCGCCGTCGCTTTCGCTCTCAAGCTCAAGGGCGATCTCAACAAGCAGGCGCAGCAGGTGGCAAGGCAGCTTTACGAGGCGTTCACCGCCACCGATATGGCGATGCTCGAAATCAACCCGCTGATCGAGACGGCTCCCGATTCTTCCGGCGCCGCCAGGATCCAGGTGCTCGACGCCAAGGTCAGCTTCGATGCGAACGCGCTGTTACGCCACCCCGATATCGCCGCGCTGCGCGACGAGACAGAGGAAGACCCGGCCGAAGTCGAGGCCAGCAAATACGACCTCGCCTATATCAAGCTCGACGGCGATATCGGCTGCATGGTCAACGGCGCGGGCCTGGCCATGGCGACGATGGACATCATCAAATTGAACGGCATGTTCCCGGCGAACTTCCTCGATGTCGGCGGCGGCGCCACGACCGGGAAAGTGACCGCGGCGTTCAAGATCATCCTTGCCGATCCCGCGGTGAAAGGCATCCTGGTCAACATCTTCGGCGGCATCATGAAGTGCGACACGATCGCCGAGGGCATCGTCGCCGCGGCCAGGGAAGTGAACCTTGCGGTGCCGCTGGTGGTGCGCCTCGAAGGCACCAATGTCGACCTGGGCAAGCAGATCCTGGCCAGTTCCGGCCTCGCCATTGTCCCCGCCGACGATCTGGGCGATGCGGCGCAGAAGATCGTGGCCGAAGTGAAAAAAGCCGCCTGAGCCGGCTTTTCCGGGCCTGTGGTGGTGCCTGCCCGGTGCGGAGCATCGCGCGCTATATCGGCACCACTCGCGCCCCGCATTCCCGTCGCTTCAATCTCACGCCGTCACCCTGAATCCCGCATCGTCACCCTGAAACAAGTTCAGGGTGACGATGAAGGGGCGGCGCAGCGGCTTGCCGTGTATCCGGTAAGCCCGATAATTCTGAAAACTCTTCATAACAGCCGCTACTGACATTTTTGTCAATGGGCTTGCCCGCCGGTTAATCGCCGGCTTGCCCGCGGCTAGGCTGGCTTCGCCTTAACCCGGAAATGTCGTCCGGTTGCCCGGACTTGCCCGTTTCGCGCTTCATGGCCGCGGAACGGGAGGGTTTTGTGCGTCATGTTCGCTCCCCGGTGCAGCGGCCGATCGCCGCGCGCTGCGCCGGAAGTTTTTCCGTTTTTCCACAGCAATCCGACACTTCACCCGGTGTCCTGTCCGGGGCGGCTGACGCTTCCGCCCTTGCATGAAGAGGATAAATCCCATGGCTACCCAGCACGTTGATCTTGCCGGTTCGGTTGATGTCTCGCCCTCCTCGGGCGTCGTCGCGGCCCGGTCCGGCCCGACCGACTATCTGGTTGCGGCCAGCCACGGGGACGTTGCCGACTACGCCCGCGAAGGTCAGGATCTGGTCATCGCGTTCGGTAATGGCGAGACGGTCCGCCTGACCGGCTTCTTCGCCAGCGGGTTCGACAACCATCTGGTATTTTCGGACGGCACGGTGGCCGACTTCACCCAGGCGCTGACATCGGGCGGCGACGGGGTGGCCGAGGCGCTGGTGCGCTACGGCGCCCATGGCGCGGACATGGCCGGCAAGATGGGCCTGCTGCCGATTCTGGCGGGCATTGCCGCCGGCGGCGCGGGCATCGCGGCCGCCGTGAGCGGCGGCGGCAATGACAACCGCAGCGGCAGCGCGGCGCCGGCCCCGACCAGGCCCGCGCCGGCGGGCAACCTTGCGGTCAACGACGGCGACAACGACGGCAGGATCGAGCTTTCGGGGACGGCCGCGCCCGGCACGAAAGTCACGGTCAAATGGCCCGACGGCTCCAGCCAGACCGTGAACGTGGGCGGTGACGGCAAGTGGACGGTGGAAGCGGCCAGCCCGCAGGATGCGGACGGCAAGGCCACCGTGACCGTGATCGACGGCAACGGCAACCAGAGCGATCCGGTGATCAGGGACGGTCTGGCCGATACCGTTCCGCCCGCGCTTGCAAGCGGCATCACCGTCAACGACGGCGACAACGACGGCAGGCCCGAACTGACCGGCAAGGCCGAGCCCGGCGCGACGGTGACGGTGATCTGGCCGACCGGCGAAACCGGGAGCGTGACCGCCGACGCGAACGGCGACTGGACGCTCGAAGCGCCCGCGGTGCAGAATCCGGCCGACGAAGCCACGGTGATCGTGACCGACGCTGCCGGGAACGGGAGCGGTTCCGTAACCGTGGGCCTGTCCGACGAGGTCGCGCCGGATGCGCCGTCCGATGTCGCGGTGAGCGACACCGACGGCGACGGCCTGCCCGATGCCTCGGGCACGGCCGAGCCGGGCGCGCTCATCACGGTGCATTGGCCCGATGGCTCGACCGCGATCACGACTGCCGATGCGGATGGAAAGTGGACGGTGGAAGCCCCGGTGTCGCAGCCCAATGGCGATGTGACCGCCACCGCGACCGACG
>JAITWR010000097.1 GCA_031285165.1 Novosphingobium sp. | reverse complement strand
CGTTCGAACGAGCAGCGCGCGCGGCAGGGGGCCTATGCCCTGCTCAATGCCTCGGTGACATGGAGCGATCCGACCGATCATTATTACGTCAGGCTGTGGGGCAACAACCTGACGAACATCAAGTATCGGGTGCATTACAACCCGAGCGGCACGACTTACAGCCCGATCGGCGAGCCGGCCACCTATGGCGGAACCATCGGCTACAAGTTCTGACCGGGTTCCTGCCGAAAAGAGAACCGGCCGCGTTGCCGCGCGGCCGGGGCTTGCTTCGACGCGAATCCGCGTTGACGAATGCGTTTCCCTGTTCGACTGCCGGGCTGCGGCCGGCTGCATTCAGGACGGATATTTCGGGAGAAACACGATGGCCAGGGTTTCGATCGCGACGCGGGAAAAGGCAGCCGCGGTCATACCGCCCCAGGCGCAAGGCGAAGTCGTCAGTCTGGCGCTGCTGGCAGGCCCCAAACAGCCCATCCACCTGACCCAGCATGACCTTGGCGCGCACAGCCGGATCACGCTGACGGCCGGGCAGGCGGATCTTGCGCTGTTCGTCTGGAAAGGGACCGTCACGGCAGAAGGGTTCGAGCTGGCGGAGAAATCCAGTGCGATCATAGAGCGCGGCGCGGCGCTTTCGCTGCGGGCGGGCGGGAACGGCGCGAGCGTTCTGGTATTCAGCCAGGGAGAGCCGGCGCAGGACGGCAAGTGCGGCGGCAAGGTCCACATTCTGCCGGGCGAACGCGTTCCCCGGACCGCAAGCCTTGGCGGCAACGAGGGTGTCGGCGGGGCGCTTCATGCCGATGCGGCCTGCCCCACTTGCAGCGTCTGGCTGCATGAGAACTCCTATGCGATGGCCGGCAAGGAGACGCCGGTTCATTCGCACAGCGAGGACGAGGTGATTTTCGTGCATAGCGGCAGCGTCCGCCTCGGCAATCGCATCTATGGTCCGGGCACGGCGCTCGCCGTGGCGGCCGATACCAAATACGGCTTTTTTTCCGGCCCCGACGGGCTGGGCTTCGTGAACTTCCGCGCCCGCTCGCCGACTTACACTTCGGGCGACGGCCGGACGGTGATGGACGAGGCGGAATTGTGGCGCGGGCTGCTGGGTCAGCCGGAATATGCCGAGCCCGCCGCGCCGCGCACGCAGGGTTGAGCCGCGCTTACGCCGTTACGTGGCCGCGGCCGATGTCTGCGATCGCGCCGCAGCCCAGCAGGGCCATGGCGCGATCGATCTCCGCGCGGAAGATCGCGAGCGCACGCGCCGCGCCGGCTTCGCCGCCGGCAGCCAGGCCGTAGAGCGTCGCGCGGCCGACCCAGACGCTGGCGGCCCCTAGGGCAATCGCCTTCAGCACATCGGCGCCGCGTTTGAAGCCGCCGTCGACCATCACCGTGACTCCGGGCGCCACGGCATCGACGATTTCCGGTAAGGCCATGAACGAGGGAATGCAGCCGTCGAGCATCCGGCCGCCGTGGTTCGACACGATGATGCCGTCCACGCCGCATGCGGCCGCGGCGCGTGCGTCCTCGGCGGTCGACAGTCCCTTGAGGACGAGATTGCCTTTCCATCTCTTGCGGATCGCGCGGACATCGTCCCAGGTGAAGTCGTCCGCCAGTGCCGCCCAGGAGAATGTGCCGCCCCAGAACTTGCGCTCGCCTTCGGGCATGTCGGCGAATTCGGGAAAGCCGCCGGCGAGCATATAGGGAAGGAAGGTGCCGAACAGCCAGTGCGGGGCGGCCAGAACCTGGGCGAAAGTGCGCGCATTCGTGGCGCCGGGCTGGAAGCCGCTGTGCCTGAGGTATTCGCGGTTGCCGGTGACGGCCGAATCCATGGTGATGACGATCGTGCGGATTCCCGCTTCGCGCGCTTTGGCGATATGGTGCTCCACGATCTCCCGCCGCTTGTTGGGGTAGATCAGCCGCCAGAGCAGATCGCCGCAGATTTCCTGAAGCTTCGCCTGCGAGGTGAAGTTGCTGGTGCCGATCGTGAACGGAACGCCGGCCGCCGCTGCCGCGCTGGCGAGCTTGCTCTCGCCCTCGTGGTGGATGAGCGAGGCAAGGCCGGTTGCGGCGATGCCGATCGGAAGGGACTGGCGGATGCCCAGTACCTCGGTGGCGGCGTCGCGCCCCGAGACATCGATGGCGACACGCTGGCGCAGATAGACGCGCTTGATGCTGTCGGCATTGCCGCGCATCGTCACTTCGTCCTCGGCGCCGCGGTCGAGGTATTCGAACAGCCCGCGCGGCAGCCGGCGCCGCGCCATGGCCGCCAGCTCGTCGATGTTCTGCGCTTTTGCCAGGCGGGTCATTGGCCCCGCATGCGCACATGGTTGCGCAGGATGCCGATGCCCTCGATCTCCACCTCGCACACGTCGCCGTGGTGCATCCAGGTCATGCCCGGCGGCGAGCCGCAGGAAATCACGTCGCCCGGATTGAGCGTGCCCATGTGCGAGAGGAAGGAGACGATCTGTTCGGGACTGAACAGCCGGTCCGAGGTCGAATGGCTCTGCCGTACTTCGCCGTTGATGCGGCATTCGATGTGGAGATTGCCGGTATCGAGATCGGTGACGATCCAGGGGCCGATGGGCGCGAAGCCGTCATAGGTCTTGCCGTAGGCGAAATAGACCGAGGCGCCGAACGCCCCCTCCTTGTAGAAGTCGCCGCGGGTGACATCGTTGTAGCAGGTGTAGCCGAAGATGTGCCCGGCCGCCTGTTCGGGGCTGACGCATTTGGCGCGCTTGCCGATGACGATGCCGAGTTCGGCTTCGTGATTGATGCCGGGATAAGCGTCCGTCGGCAGCTCGATCACGCCTTCGGGATGATTCAGCGCGGCGAGCGGCTTGTGCCAGAACATCGGCATGTCCGGGTAGTGCGCGGGATCGGGAAACGAGCATTTGAAGCCGGGACCGGCCGAGACGATGCGCGTCGGCTCGACGGGAGCGAGGAGCCTGACCGCGTCCAGTGCGATCGTGGGATCGCCGGAGGGCCGGAAATCGGGGAAGGTGCCGGCAAGCGGCGTGATCGTCGTGCCGTCGAGCTTCCCGTACCGGGCAACGCCTTCCAGTTCGTAGCGCAGGTATCTTGCCATCGTTGCTCTCCCTAGTCCGTCAGCTCTATCGGCACGGCTTTTGCGTTCTCGTCGAAATAGCGCCCGGTCCGCAGCGGTCCCGCCAGCGTCGTGCGCAGGCCGAAGCGCGGCTCGCCGGGGCGGTTGCCCATGCCGGCGTGCATGAAGCGGCGGTTGTCCCAGATGATCGCGTCGTTCGCCTGCCACTTGTGGCGATAGACGTAGCGCGGTTGCAGCATGTGTTCGGTGAGCCGGCGGAGCAGTGCGTCGCTTTCCTCCTGCTCCATGCCGAGGAAGCGATCGACATAGGTGGGGCTGAGGAACAGGCACTTGCGGCCCGATTCCGGGTGAGTGAGCACCGCGGGCTGGATGACGCTCGGGTAGCGTGCGTCGATCGCGCCGTCGCGCCGGCTGAGTTCGCTGTTGCCCGGATAGTCGGCATCGCCGGCAAGCACGACGCTTTTCCAGAACACGCCCGGACGGCCCAGCGTGCTCATGTGCGCGGTGCGGATCGTTGCCTTGAATTCGAGGTGTTCGAGCTTCGCCCTGATATCCGCGGGCAGATCGTCCCAGGCCATGGCCGTATCGGCCAGCAGCGTCTCTCCTGCGGTGTCCGGTACTTCCAGCATCCGCAGCATCGCCCCCTTGCAGATGTCGGGCGTATAGGCGGTGTCGCGGTGCCAGGCGATGCGGTTGATCCGCGTTTCGCCATCGAAGCTATAGACCGTGGGCTGCCGCCCGCCGCCTGCGATCGGTGCGCCCAGTTCGATCAGGTAGGGGTTGCTTTTCGAGCGGACCTCGGGGACCGGGTGGATTTCCAGCTCGCCGAAGCAGCGGCTGATCGCCAGGTGCTGCTCGACCGATGCGATATTGCGAAACAGCAGGATGCCGTGCGTCAGCCAGGCATCGTAGAGCGCGGCCTGGACTCCCGGCCGTTCTTCCATGCCTGCCGGAAAATCGACGATCTCGGCGCCGACCGCCATCGGCCGAACGTGCCATTGTGCCTGCTGTGTCTGCGCCATCGCCTGCCTTGTCCGTTCCTGTGCTGCGGGTTTGCCGGCCGCCGGCTTCAGGCCGGCAGGTCGAGCGGCGCGATTTCGCGATCGACTTCGCCGATCTTCCTGCCGCCTTCGAAGTAGCCGAGGCCATAGTCGCCCCTGATCGTGGTGCGCTGCATCCGCCGTTCGTATTTCGGATCGCAGCCCTCGACCGAATGCAGCATCCGCCAGTTGTCCCAGATCACCATGTCGGTCGGTTTCCAGCTATGGAAATAGCCGTGCGCCTTGCGGTTCACTTCCTGACAGACTTCCTCGAACAGCGCATCGCCTGCGGCATCCTCATGGTTCTCGATACCCGCGGCCGAGAAGCCCGAGACGTGCAGCACCTTGCGGCCGTCGGCGCGGGTCCAGATCATCGGATGGATCGCGCGCGGGAACGTGCGGGCCTCCGCGATGGTCGCGGCCATGAACGGCAGATCGCCCTTGATCTCGAAAGTGCGGCCGAAGCGCATCTGCGTCAGCCGCGTATCGAGCGTGTAGATGGCGTTCAGGTTCTCGATCCTGGCCCGCAGCGCCGGATCGAAATCGTCGTAAAGCTCGATGCCGTCGGCAAAGCCGGTGCGCCCGCCTTCCGGGGCGGAGACGACCGCGCGCAGGACGCCGGCACGGTTGAGTTCGTCGTTGTAGGTGTGATCGAAGTGCCACGGGAGAAAGGCGACCTGCGGCTTGCCTGCGACAATGGCCACGCCGTGCAGCGTTTCGTCGCATTCGCCGGGCAGGCGGTGCATGTCGATCACGCCTTTTTCCAGGTCGTCGGCGGCGCGCGGCACCGTTTTGGTCGGGTGATCCTTGAGCGGGCCGAACACCTTGCTCAACTCGACGTGCATCTTCGAGGAAGGTTCCATGTTCTCGAAGATGAGCAGGCCCCTGTCCTCGAACAGCCGGTTGATCTCCGCCCGCAGATCCTCGTCGTAGAGATTGTCCCAGGTCACGCCGTCCAGACGTGCCCCGAAGCCGAAATCCCCTTCCAGCTCGCGAATGCGAATTCCCGTCATGTCGCCTGATCTCCTCTGCGTAATCGGTGCCTCGAGGTGCATGGCAGCCCCGGCTTTCATGCACCGGGGCCGCTGCCCGGTATCAGTTGCCGAAGCGATATTTGAGGCGGAAGCCCCACATGCGCGGCTCGTTCGGATTTTGCGATTCGAAGCCGGCGGTGCCGTAGAAATTCGCCACGTTGAGCGGGAATTTCGCATTCGTCACATTGGTCATGAAGAAAGCGAGGTCGATCGGCCTGCCCATGACATTGCGCCAGTTCGCGTTGAGATTGAGCAGGTTGGTCGCCGGCAGATACCAGAACTCCGGTGCGGTGCCCGAATTGGCCAATTGTCTGTCGGTGTGAACGAATGTCGCGCCGAACGAGATATCGCCGACGCTCGCGTCCAGCGGCAGGGTATAGGTTCCGGTCAACTGGACCCGGTTTTTCGGCGAGAGCGCCAGCGGGCCGCCTTCCTGGCTGGTCGCATGGACAACGGCCCACGGCGATTCACCGGGCACCCAGGATGTCATGTCTTCCGGGGGGATGCCGACCAGCTTGATCAGCCTGGTGTTGAGGTAGGTATAGCCGGCCTCGATTTTCAGGCTGTGGAAGAAGGTGAGAGCGGCGTCGATCTCGACGCCCCAGATGCGCGACTTGCCGGCGTTGACGATGCCGGTGCCGCCGGCCACCGGCGCTCCCGGCTTCTGTGCCAGCGTGACCTGGATCTGCTGGTTGCGGAAATTGTTGTAGAAGCCGGTGATGTTGAAGAAGCCCGACACCGGCCCGCGGAAGCTGGTCTTCGCGCCGATCTCGTAGGTATCGACCTTTTCCGGGTTCCAGGTTTCATAGAACACGAAAGGTGTGTTGACGCCGCCCGCGCGATAGCCGCGCGACCATTTGGCGAAGATCATCACGTCGGAAACCGGCTTGTATTCCAGATCGATCGTCCAGGTCGGCGCCTTCGATTTCTTCTCGAAGGTCAGGTCGCACTGGCGGAAATCGCCGGGGGCGATTAACTTGGTCGTGCCGGTGCCGCCAGGACCGGGATTGCGGATCACGTTGTTGCAGAATGCGGTGGGGGTATTGTCCGCGAGAAACCACATGGCGGTCGCCGAATTGTAGTTCTTCTGCGAATCCCAGGTGTAGCGCAGGCCAGCCGTCGTGCTGATCTTGTCGGTGATGGCGTAAGTGCCCTGGGCATAGAGGCCCTTGGAACGCCACCACCACTGATACCATTGCTGGCCGAGGTTCGAGACGGGGATCACACCGCCGCTGCCATTGGGGAAGGCAATGCCTGCCTTGCACTGATAGGCACCCGGATCGGAGCAGTTCAGCAGCAGCGGCACCGTCTGCGAGCCGTAGCCGATCGGATCGCTCGATTCGTAGTAACCGCCCGCCTGCCATTTCAGCCGGCCGATGGTTCCCTGGAATTGCAGTTCCTCGGTCCAGGTGGACTCTGCGCCGTAGTGATAGTTGGGCGTTGCGCCGATGACGATGAAGGCCGGCAGCGGGCTCAGGTTGTCGCCGGCGAGGTTGTAGGCCATGTCCTCGTAGCTCTCGGCGTAGCTCATGATGTTCTTGATCGTCAGGCTGTCGCTGGCACGCCAGGTGGTGGTGTTGATCACCTGCCAGGTCCGGTTGCGCTCATGTGCGTCGGGAGCCGTGTTCTCGACATCCCACCAGCCGTCGCCGCGCGCGTTCTGCCGGGCGATCTGGTCGCAGGCGCGCGGGGCGGAAAGCCCTTGCAGGCTGACGTAGCCATTGCCGGGAAGGCTGGGGTCGGGCTGCTTGCATCCGGCCATCCGCATCGTGCTGCCGTTGTTGTCGGAATTGGCGTAGCTGGCGATCAGGTAATTCTCGAGATCGGGCGTCAGGTCGGCGACGATGCTGAGGCGCGCGGCGACATAGTCGGTATCGTTGAGCCGGTCCGGTCCGATGCCCGAATGGTTGATCAGGTAGCCCTGGCGCTTCATCCGGTCGACGCCGAGGCGGACCTTGAACGTATCCGCCAGCGGGATGTTGAGCACGGCCTGCGCGCGCCACATGCCGTAGTTGCCCGCCGAGCCCTCGACATAGCCCTCGAGCTTGTCGGTGGGCTTCTGCGGCACGAGCAGCACCGCGCCGCCGGTGGTGTTGCGGCCGAACAGCGTGCCTTGCGGGCCTTTCAGAACCTGGACGTTGGCAAGGTCGAACAGCGCGCCCACGCCGATGCCGCCGCCGCCCGTGGTGGTCGAGGCGCCGCGCGGGGCGACGACATCGGCGAAATAGACGCCCACCGAAGGCGCGGTCTGGAAGTCCTGAACGAAGCCGCGGATGGCGAACGAGGCTTTCTCCGGGCCATAGCGCTGGTTGACCGCAAGCGAGGGGGTGTAGGTTGCGAGATCGGCCGAATTGACGATGTTGCGGGCGCTGAGAGCATCCTGGTTGTAAACCGAGATCGAGATCGGCACGTCCTGAAGGCGCTCCTCGGTGCGGCGGGCGGTGACGACGATGTCGTTCTGGCTTTCCGCCCCGGCTTCCTGCGCCAGCGCCGGCAGCGCCATCGCGGCTCCCAATGCAGAAGTCGCCAGCATCAGGCTTCTGGTGAACGCGGCTCTCATGTTTTCTCCTCCCTTTATCGTTGTTCCTGTCGGGTACGTTGTTCGTACCGGCAGTTTCCCGACTGCCCGCCGCCCGTCGCGCCCTTCCGTTCCGATTGGTCTTTTGCTGACCGGCTTATTAGCAACGCCTAACTCTCGCCCGGATTCGTGTCAATCGACTGCTGGACGGATGCACAGGAAGCCGGGCCGGGCCGCTGCTAATCGGAACAGCCTCGTCCTCCTGCTTCGTCAGACGGTGTGGGATGAGGGGACAGGTGTGGGACGAGTGGTGCCGATATTATGCACGATGCTCGGGAATGAAGCGGCTAATCGTTGATTTCAAGCCGCCGCTCGATCCGTGAGCCTGTCCGTCTGCATTGCCGGGCTGGTCGCGGAAGGGCCGATCGCCCTGCGCCATTGCGCCCCCGGCTTTCACCGGCGAGGCAATGGCGCAGGAGAGTGCGGATAATTGTGTGCGATGCCCGAGGGGCCCTTCAATCCTTCTTCTTGAAACGCTGGTGGCAACCCTTGCAGGTCGCGCCGAGCGGCGGCACGGCGCCGCGCACCGCGGCAAGATCGCCGCTCTCGGCGGCTGCGTTCAGCGCGCTTGCCGCATCGACGAATTTGGCGGCCGCCTGGCCGAAAGCGTCGGGATCGCTCCAGACCGCTTGCAGCGCCTTCGTCCTGACACCGTCCTGCGGGCCTGACCCGGCAGGGAACCAGGTTTTCACCCGGGGGGCGAGGTCGTTGATCTTTGCCGCATCCTGCCGGATTTTCGCGATGTCCGGCTTGTCGCGCTTCAATGCGTCGCCCAGTCCCTTGAACGTGTCGCCGATCGCCTCGAAATTCTCGTGCCGCTCGTGCGCGGCTTTCTCGCCGGGAGTCCGGGGGCCGCCGCAAGCGGTGAGCGCGAGACATGCGAGAGGGGCAAGCATGATATATGCTTTCATGGCAACGGGTCTCCTTGATGCTGCGTTCCGAAGCTGCCCGAAGCGGCCGCGGAGAGCAAGCGCGCAGGTGTCAGGGCCGGCGCGGCACCGGCGGCCGATGGTAGGACACGTCGCTGCGGTCGCGCGCGGCCTGGCAAGGCTCATCGGGCGTGTAGGCCGGCGGCAGGTCCGCGCCCACCTGGCTGGCGGGAACGTCGAACTTGCCTTCGATGATGCAGACCCGATTGGCGATTTTCCACAGGCCGCCGCGCTTCTGGAAATGGTCGACATAGCGGCCGGTCGACATGAAGTTCATCGGCCCGCCGGTGATGCCGGTGAACAGGTAGTAGGTCTCGGTATAGGCATCGTCGCCGGCAAGGTCGCAGGAATGGTTGAGCAGCCCGTGCTGGCTCGACTGGAAAGCGCGTGTCGTCTCGTTCGCCCATGCGATGAAATCATCGGGGCGGCCGACATAGTTGCCGTGATCCTCGATCGCATCGTCCCAGTAGCACGACCGCACCAGCTCGCAATCGAGCCGGTCGAGCCCGCGGCCATAGTTCTGCATGACCCGCCAGATCTCGTCGCGGTCCAGTTGTTCCCTGATCTTCCTTTCCAGCCCGGCATCCATTTCCCGATCCCTCCCGTGTTCTCCGGCACGCGCAGCCCGCCATCCAGGGCCGGCCGCGATGCCGGAGTCGCTTCATTCCAGAGCATCGTGCATAATATCGGCACCACTTGCCCCGCACCCGTTCCCTTATCCCACACCGTCACCCTGAACTCGTTTCAGGGTCCATCGGGCAGTTTTACACCTGCCCGCGCGGTGTTGGCGGCACCATGGACCCTGAAACAAGTTCAGGGTGACGATGAAGGGTGACGAAGCGGTTCCGATTATCCTAGCCTTTCAGGAAATCGAGCACCATCGGCGCGATCAGCGGCCAGCGCTCGAAGCGGCCGCGGCGCGCGGCGATGTCGTTGGGGAAAGTGGAAACGTAATTCCATTCCTGGTCGCCCCACGGCGGCTCGCGGAACGTGCAGTTCGGCAGCAGTTCGGCGACCCATTCGCTGGTACGGCGGGTGTGCGCCATGTCGCTCTTGCCGCTGCGGAACGCCAGCACCGGCATGGTCAGCCGGGCGAAGTCCCCCGCGGTGATGCCGGGCATCGGCGTATCGTCGCGATAGTTGAAGGCCGCTGCCCACTTCTGCATGACGGCGATGAATTCTTCGGGGTTCTGGCGCAGCAGGATGTCGCGGATGCGGGGGTTGCGGTCGATCTGGTCGGCCCAGCTCGGCAATTCGGCCACTGCTGCCATGCCGCCTTTCGCAGCGGCCGCGACCTGGTCGCCGCAATAGAACCAGGCAAGGCCGGCCAGCCCGATCGCGCCGCCCGACAGCCACCAGATAGCGATTTTCCGAACATTTTCGGGCATGCGCACACCGATCATCAGCGAGATGCGCGATCCGGCCGAGCCGCCGACGAGCGTTACGTCCCTGAGGCCCAGCGCCTCGATCAGCCCGGTCCCGGCATCGGCATTCATCACCGATTCGCTCGGCGCGGTAAACGCGATGTCCGAAGCGCCGCAGCCCGGCCGGTCCCACATCAGCACGCGATAGCCGTTGTCGGCGAAGATGCGCGCAAGCTCGGGCACACCGGCGGTGTCGCGCGGATAGCGCCCGCCGGGAGTCAGCATCAGCGGCGGCGCACCTTCATCGCCGATCAGTTCATAATCGATCTCCAGCCCGTTGATGTCGATGCGCGCCATTCTTCTCTCCCTTTATTTTGCCTTTGCCTGCGGTGCGGGCCTGTGAAAGTCAGGCCATCGCATCCGCGGCCTGCGCGCCGGCATTGCCGGTTTCCCAGCGGCCGAGGCCGTAATCACCCTTGATCGTGGTCCGGTACATCACCCGGAAGTCTTCCGGGCGGCAGCCGGATACGCAATGCAACATGCGCGTGTTGTCCCAGACGGCCATGTCGGTCGGCCGCCACTCGTGATGATAGCTGCAAGTCGCGGCGAGGCCGGCGATGGCATGGCAGACTTCGTCGAGCAGCGCATCGCCCCCGGCGTTCTCCTGCCCCACCAGCCCCTCGGCCATATATTGCGAGACGTGCAGCACTTTCTCGCCGGTCGGCCGCGTCCAGACGGCCGGATGGATCGCGCGCGCCATCGTTGCGGCCTGCGCCTGGAATTCGGGCGAGGATGGCTTGGGCTCGATCATGCGGTATTGTTCCGGCACGCCGAATTTCAGGTGATCGTACTGCGTGCTCAAGGTGTAGATCACCTCGCTGCCCTCGATGCGATCGCGCAGCGCCCGCGGCAGGGCATCGTAGAGCGCGATCCCGTCCATGAAGCCGGTGACGCCGCCGTCCTCGACCCGTGTGACCGGGCGCAGCACGCCCGCGCGGTTCAGCTCGTCGTTGTAGCAATGGTCGAAATGCCAGGGCAGCCAGTGCGAGAGGCGGCGCCCGCCGACTTCGACCACGCCCCGGCCGGGCTCGCTGCGGATTTCGATCACGCCGGGCAGCCGGTCGCTGTCGACACGCGAGACGGCCTTGACCGGGTGCTCTTTCAGCGGGCCGAAGATCGTGCTGATGGCAAGCTGCATCTCGTCGGTCTGCTCGACATCCTCGAAAACGATCATGCCGTGCCTGACGAACAGCGCCTCGATCTCCGCGCGGATCGCGGGGTCTTCCGCCTGCTCGCGGGTAAGGCCGCCGATGCGGATGCCGAAAGGCAGGTTTTCCTGCAACGGCCGGATGTCGGTGAGGGGCATCGTTTTCACTCCTGAAGCGGTTGCATCGCGCATATTACTATGTAATATAAATTGTCGAATAGTAACATGGCAGGCATGGGCATGGCGGTCAAGCGGAGTTCGAGCGCGGCGCGGATGCTCACGGTTTTCGAGCATATCGCGGCTGCGCAGCCGATCGGTGTCAGCGCCGTGGCGCGCGCGCTCGGCGCCGACAAGAGCGCCATACAGCGCGATCTGATGACTCTCGCCGATGCCGGCTGGATTCGCAACGCCGCGGGCGCACCGGGACAATGGGAACTGACCTTGCATGTCCTGACGCTGGCCCGTCCGCCGCACAGCACCGACAGCCTGCGTCAGCGGGCGCGGCCGGCGCTTGAGCGGCTGCGCGGCGAAACCGGCGAAACCGCCTATCTCACGGTGCCTGACGGCGACCAGTTCGTCGTGCTCGATGCGATCGAAAGCGCGCACATGCTGCGCATGGTGCCGCCGGTCGGCATGATCGTGCCGGTGAATGGCAGCGCCACCGCCCGCGCAGTGCTGCCCTGGCTCGGCGAGGCGGAACAGGTGCGGCTGCTCGGCGCCGCCGTGACCGATGCGCTGCGCGCCGAATTCGCCGCCACGCGCGCGCGCGGCTATGCGGTCAACGACGGCGACATCGAACCGAGCGCGGTCGCCCTGGCTTCGGCGATCGTTGCGCGCGGAGGGACGCCCGCGGGCGCCCTGGTGCTGACCGGCCCCGCGGACCGGCTGGCCCCGGCACGGCGGGCCGGCATGGGCGAGCAGTTGCGCCGCGAGGCCGAAACGCTATCGCAGGCGATAGGGTAGCAATCGTCCGTTCCCGCCTGCCGGTGCGCCCTGATAGCTGCCTGCCGGCTCTGCGGCATTCGATACGGCGCTGCGCTTCGGCAGGAGCGGCTCCTCAGCGCCGCTCGCGGAAGAAGCTGCGCAGCAGATCGGCTGCCTCCGTCTCGCCGATGCCCGGATAGACTTCGGGCCGGTGCAGGCATTGCTCATGCTCGAACACCCGCGCTCCGTGCTCGACCGCGCCGCCTTTGGGATCGGCGGCGGCATAGTAGAGCCGCGCGATCCGGGCATGGACGATGGCGCCCGCGCACATGGCGCAGGGTTCGAGCGTGACCCACAGCTCGCAGCCGTCGAGCCGCTCGTTGCCCAGCGCCTGCGCGGCCCGGCGGATCACCAGCAGCTCGGCGTGAGCCGTGGGGTCCGGAAACCGGCGGGTCAGGTTGTGCGCCATGGCGATCGCCTCGCCGTCCTTGACGATCACTGCGCCGATCGGCACTTCGCCTTGCGCGGCAGCCTTCTCCGCCTCGGCAAGCGCGAGCGCCATGGGGGCGGGGAGCGGCCAGCGGGTCATGCCTGCGCGCTAACCGCTGCGAAGCGCCGGTGCAACCCGGCCATGGGCAACTTGACCATGGGGGGGGGAATCGCTAAGGGCGCGCCTTCCTGCCGGAAAGCGGCATCCAGATTTCGAAGCGAGTAGAAAGCCATGTCCCGCATCTGCGAACTGACCGGCAAGGGCCGCCAGGTCGGCCACAACGTCAGCCACGCCAACAACAAGACCAAGCGTGTCTTTCTGCCCAACCTGCAAAACGTGACGCTGCTGTCGGACGGACTGGAGCGCAGCTTCAGGTTCCGCGTGTCGACTCATGGCCTGCGCTCGGTCGAGCATGTCGGCGGCCTCGACAACTGGCTGCTCAAGACGGCGGACACCAAGCTTTCGCCCCGCGCGCTCAAGGTGAAGCGGGAACTGGCCAGGAAGCAGGCGGCCTGAAAGCTGACCGTGCGGGTGCGGCGAAGGTTGCACCCGGACGCAAGGCTGGCCAGGTGGCCTTCATGGACGAGAAACCCGCCAGCGGTGTCGAGCAGGCCGTAAAACGCGTCACCGGGCTCGAATCGGAGCTTGAGGCGTCGAGCGACGCGACCACGGGCGGCGACGCGCTTGTCCGCGCGCGCGAGCTCCTGCACCGCTGGGTCGACAGTGTCACCGCCATCGTTGCGACGCCGGGCGTCGGCCGCGTGGTGCTGATTCACGAAAACGGTGCCGAATCGCGCATCGCCTCGCCGGACTTGCCCATGCTGCTTGCCGCGCCCGTATCCTGGGGCGGGAAAGGCGGGTAATTTTTCCCCGGTATCCGGTGCCGGGCGATTGCGCGTCAGCCAAGCGCTTGCTACAGGCATTTCCCACAAGATCAAAACGCATGTCCGGGCCGCGTTCGGGACATCTGGGAGAAATGCAGCATGGCCGAAGCCGATTTCGACGTTAACCGGGCGTTCGCGGCCGAACCGCGCGTTGCCGACTATGTTATCGATGCCGACGTTCACGTCACGCCCCCGCCTACGTTCTGGGCCGAATACCTCTCACCCCGGTTCCGCGAGCTTGCGCCCAGGGTCGAGCAGGGCGACGATTGCGATTACATCGTCTTCGAAGGCACGCGCCGGGCGGTGAACCTGATGCAGTCGCAGGCTGGGCGCAATTTCGATCAGTACAAGAACGCGGGCAAGCTTTCCGACATGCGCGTCGGCGGCTGGATGGTCGGCAAGCGGCTTGAGGACATGGATCGCGACGGTATCGACAAGGCCGTCTGCTTCGGTGGCGGACCGCTCGGCACCGGCAATCTCGATCTCTACCTGGACAGCTTCGACGCCTTCAACCGCTGGCAGGCGGATTTCTGCGCGGATTCGAATGGCCGCCTGTTCGGCTGCGCCTATATTACGACGGTCGATGTCGACAAGGCGGTCGAGGCGCTGCATGCGGCCCGCAAGCGCGGCGACGTTGCCGTGAACATGCCGGCGTTCCCGCAGTCGTTGAGCCAGTTCAGCAAGGAAGGCGCGGTCTGGCAGGCGATGACCGGCGATGCCAATGGCCAGCGCCAGTATCGCGATCCCGAATTCGACAAGCTCTGGGCCGCCGCGGTCGATCTCGACATGCCGCTCACTTTTCACCTCGGCGCGCGCACGTCGCGCTTCAAGGACAAGACCAATTTCCTGCCCGATATCCCGATGGGCAAGCTGGCCATGCTCGAGGTGATCAACATCCTGCTCTATTCGGGCGTGTTCGATCGTTTCCCCGGGCTGCGCATCGGTCTGATCGAATCGGGTGCCGGCTGGATACCCTGGGCCTGCGAATACATGGACCGCACCTGGGAAATGCAGCGCCACTGGACCGACTGCCGGATCAAGCATCCGCCGAGCCATTACTTCGACCGGAACGTCTATGCCTCGTTCATTTCCGACCCGGTCGCGGTCGAGCTGCGCGACAAGCCGGGCTGTAAAAATATCATGTGGTCGTCGGACTATCCGCATTCGGAAACCACTTTCCCGCATTCACATCAGGTGATCGCCAGGAATCTCAAGGATATCCCCGAAGCGGACAAGCGCTGGATCGTTGCCGGCTGCGCCGAGAAGTTCTTCGGCCTCGCAGGGCGTTGAGCTATCGGCGAGGGTGGATAACCTCCGAACGCTACAGTTGAGACGACGCGCCCATGACCATCTTTTCGCCCAGCAGTGCGCCTATTGTTACGCTCATTGAGGATATCGACCGGGGCAAGATTGGCCTGCCTGAATTGCAGCGACCATTCGTTTGGCCGAACGTCAACGTCCGCGATCTTTTTGACTCGCTGTATCGCGGCTATCCGGCTGGCTTCCTCCTGTTCTGGAAAACCGGGGGTGACGGGATGCTCAAGAGCATTGGCACCGGGGCCAAGCAGTTTGTTCCCGAACTTGCCATCGTTGATGGGCAACAGCGGCTCACATCGCTTTATGCTGTGATCAAGGGGGCGGAAGTCCTGCGCGCCAATTTCAGGAAGGAGCGTATTGAGATTGCCTTCAACCCCCTGTCCGAACGGTTTGACGTAGCGGACGCGGCCATTCGTAAGGATCGGTCCTATATTAGCAATATCTCGAAATTATGGGAGCCGGGATTCGACCTTTTCGATTATCAGGATGAGTTTATCAAACATCTATCGGAAATTCGGGAAATATCCAGGGATGATCATAGAAAAATCAATAAATCGTTACATAAACTGCGTGACCTGACGAGCTATAGCTTCACGGCCCTGACACTCAACGCATCAGTCGATGAACAGACCATCGCTGAGGTGTTCGTTCGTATCAACGGTAAAGGCAAGCCGCTCAACCAGGCCGATTTCATTATGACCTTGATGTCGGTTTTCTGGGAGGACGGCCGGGTTGCTCTGGAGGCATTCTCGCACAAGGCGGCGATGCCAAGTGACGGGCAATCCTCTCCGTTCAATCATTTCATCAAGCCGTCGCCGGACCGGATGCTGCGCGCCACGGTCGGGCTGGCATTGAAGCGCGCCCGTCTGGAAAACGTTTACAGCGCCCTGCGCGGACGCGATCCGACCACCGGCCTCGACAACCCGGAAAAGCGGGAGGGGCAATTTGCCCTCATGCGGGAAGCGCAACAGGCTGTCCTCAACCTCACCAACTGGCATCATTTTCTCGATGCCCTGAAACTGGCGGGGTATCGCGGACAAAAGATGGTCAGTTCGGAAGTGGCCATCATCTACTGTTATGTCCTCTATCTGATCGGCATCCGGGATTACGGCATAGACCGTACCACGGTTCGGCAGGTCATCGCCGAATTTTACTTCATGGCCGCAATGACCGGGCGTTACACAAATTCGTCTGAAACGCGGTTTGACGCCGATTTGTCGATGGTTCGGGGGCTTGCCGATGGCGCTGCCTTTGTTGCCCGCCTGCGTGAAATCTGCGTGATCACGCTAACCGGCGACTATTGGGAAATCACGCTGCCCGGACAACTCGCAACGTCGGCGGCGCGTAGCCCGTCCTTGTTCGCCTATCAGGCGGCACTTATCAAGCTGGACGCTCCTGTCCTGTTCAGCCCCATGAAGGTTGCGGAAATGGTCGATCCGGCGGTGAAGGGATCGAAGGCGTCATTGGAGCAACATCACCTGTTCCCCCGTGGCTATCTGGAAGACCAGGGGGTCAAAGACCTCAAACTCATCAATCAGATTGCCAATTTTGCGCCGATTGAATGGCCCGATAACATCAAGATCGGCAAGCAGGCTCCCGCCGGATACGTCCCTGCCCTGGATGCCCAGTTGCCGGGAGATGAACGGAACTACCTCTACCACCTTCACGCCTTGCCTCATCTGTGGTGGGAAATGCCCTATGAGGATTTCCTCGTGGCCCGGCGGTTGCGCATGGCTCAGGTTGTCCGTGATGCCTGGAAAAAGCTGGTGGGGGATACCAAGGTCGAAGCGGCTGCACCTGCCAACATTGCCGATTTGATCGCGGGTGGCGAAACCGGAGCGGTCGAATTCAAGTCCACGTTGCGCACCAATCTGCACACTGGCCAGCCAGACGAAAAGATGCACTTATCGGCACTGAAAACCATAGCCGGTTTCCTCAATGCCAAAGGCGGAACCTTGTTGATCGGCGTAACCGATAGCGGGGAAGTGCTTGGCGTGGAAGCAGATGGCTTTCCCAACGAGGACAAAATGGGCCTTCACCTCGTCAACTTGATCAAGGACCGGATCGGCGATGTCTTCCTACCCTACATCCACCCCCATTTTGAGGATCAGGACGGTGGGCGCGTTTTGGCGGTTCGCTGTGAGCGGGGGCCGAAGGCTGCGTTTGTGAAGGACGGCAATCAGCAGCGATTCTTCGTTCGGGGTGGCAACGCGACAACCGAACTCATGGGCACCTCGATCACCGACTATGTGAAACAACGCTACCATTGAGAGTAAAGGACAAAGGGGACAGGCTGCGCATCCTCTCCGATGCCTGCGGTGCGGGGAGGGCGGGTGACGGTTACAGCCGGTCGCGTGTCTGCTACAGCAGAGCAGAGTCGCCGGCGGCGACATGATGGGAGAAATGCCATGGCCGAAGCCGATGCCAATCGCCAGATCGCTGCGCAGCCGCGCGTGGCCGACTACGTTATCGATTCCGATGTCCACGTCACGCCGCCGCCGATGTTCTGGGCCGAGTATCTCTCGCCCGGATTCCGCGATCTGGCGCCGACGCTCGAAAGCGACGACGAGGCCGACTGGATCGTCTTCGAGGGCAAGCGCAAGAAAGTGAACCTCATGCAGTCGCAGGCCGGCCGCACGTTCGAGGAATACAAGAACGACGGCAAGCTTTCCGACATGCGCGTGGGCGGTCACGTCCTGGCGGCGCGGCTCGACGACATGGACCGCGACGGTATCGACAAGGGCGTCGTTTTCGGCGGCGGGCCGTTGCAGACCGGCAACCTCGATCTCTACCTCGACAGCTTCGAGGCGTTCAACCGCTGGCAGTCGGACTTCTGCAATGCTTCGGGACGGCGGCTCTACGCTGCGGCTTTCCTGCCGACGGTCGATGTCGCGCAGTCGGTGCAGATGATGAAGAACGCGCGCGCGCGGGGCGATGTTGCGGTGAACATGCCGGCCTTTCCGCAATCGGCCGAGCACTTCAACAAGTCGGAATCGCTGATGCAGGCGCTGATGGGCGATCCCGCCGGCAAGCGGCAGTATCGCGATGCCGAGTTCGATCCGATCTGGCAGACCGCGATCGACCAGAACCTCGCCGTCACTTTCCACCTCGGCGCGCGTGTCGTGCGTTATACCGACAAGACGCATTTCCTGCCCGACATCGCGGTCAGCAAGACGCCGATGCTCGAGATCATCGCGCCGATGATCTTCAACGGCCTGTTCGACCGCTATCCCGATCTGCGTGTCGGCCTGATCGAATCCGGCTCGGGCTGGATGCCCTGGGCGGCCGAATATATGGACCGGGTCTGGTTCATGCAGCGCCACTGGACCGGCTGCGAGATCAGGCACGAGCCGAGCTATTATTTCGACCGGAACATCTACTGCTCGTTCATCTCGGACAAGGTGGGTGTCGCCTTGCGCAACTTCCCGGGCGGCAGGAACCAGATGTGGTCGTCGGACTATCCGCATTCGGAGACGACTTTTCCGCACTCGCACGCAGTGATCGAGGATCATTTCAAAGGCGTGTCCGAAGATGACAAGCGCTGGATTCTCGCGGGCTGTGCTGAAAAGTTCTACGACATCGGCCGCTGACGGCGGGCCGTTCCGGTGCGGATTGCGCCGGAACGCCGCCATGGCGGGATGCGGATCATGCGCACGATGCTTCATGGCCGAGGATATTTCTTGCGCAGCCGGTCGAACGCGGTGCCCGGCCCTGCGGCGAGCCGGGCCTCGATCATCGCGCAGACTTCCCCGGTATCGTGTGCCGCGGTGTCGATCGTCAGGTCGGCGATGTCGTTGGCGTAGATCGACTGGTAGAACCACGGCCGCAGCCGCGTGAGGCGGTCGATGATCTTGCGCGCCGCATCCTCGCCGAGCAGTTCGACCGGCATCTTCTTGTCCATCTGCCGCTCGGCGACGCGCTGTTCGAGCACTGCGAACGGCGGCTTCAGCGTCACCAGCAGCACCGGCAGGCCTTCGAGCCGCCAGGCGCAGTCGGCCAGGACCGGCGTGTCGGTCATCAGCAGGTGATCGAACACGATGTTGCAGCCCTGGCGCGAGGCCGAGGCGATCCATTCGTGCAGCGTGGCGAAAGCCTGGACGCCTTTCGGGCCGAGGCTCCAGCGCAGCGGCCCGTCGGGATTCGCCGGATCGGCCGGTTCGGCATGGATGCCCTCGCGCGAGCGGGGGCCGTGGTGGCCGAATTTCGCCGGCTGCGTCCCGGCGAGAAAATGGTCGATGCCGTAAAGCAGCCAGTAATCGTCCGAGCGCTGCTGGAACAGTTCTGCCGTGGTCGACTTGCCCGAGCCCGACGTGCCGTTGATGATGATGATCTGTCCGGGCGCGGTCATGCGGGCCGAACCTCGCCCGGCGTGACCTCGCCCAGCCTGATTTCTCCTCTGGCCATCCGGCGGAAATGCTCGCTCGGCGAGAATTCCTGGTTGTCGCCCCAGTGCGTGATGCCGTCCCAGTCCCATTCGGCGAGCGACCAGACAACGGTGTGGTCGGTATAGCCGGTGAAAATCAGGCCCGGATCGACGATGCCCGTCGCCCGCATCGAGCGGCCGAGCGTGTCGCTGCCTTCGAACAGGACTTGCGACGGGCCGAACCGGCCATATTCGAGAATCGTGCGCCGGCCCGAGACGAGGCTGCCGAGCCGGCCGTCCTGCCAGATGAAGCCGCCGATACATTCGGCTTCGCGGCCTTCCCCCATGCACAGCGCATGAAAGCTGCTGTCCGCCGCGATGCCCCAGAAATAGCCGCCGAGCGCCAGCGATTCGTATTCGCGCGCGCCATAGGACGTGTCGCGCATGGAAAAGCAGTCGATCGGGTATGCGACACCGTGGCGGCGGACCATGCCTGTCATCCGGCCGGGCTGCTCGATATGAAACTTCGCCGTCGCCTGCTGGCCGGGATCGCCGGTGCGGAGTTCGTGGGCCGGGCCGATGGCCTCCCACACCAGATCCATTTCGAAGCCTTCCTTGTCGTAGTCGATCTTGTAGCGCCGCAGCGGTTCGAGCATTTTCACCCTGAGCGAATTGCGCGCCTGCATGTCGAACTTCCGCGCGCCGGCGGGCAGGGCCTGCAAATGGCTCCAGTTGTAATAGAGGCAGTTCCACTGGAACGTGCCCGATGCGTCCCACATATTGGGGCCGCCGTTCAGCATGCCCATGTTGGGGCGGAAGTAATACTGGATCGATCCGTGGATGCGCCGTTCGGGGATCGAGAAGGAGAACCAGACGCTTTCGTTCCAGTATGGATTGTCGTCGCGTGCCCCGAAATCGTCGGCAAGGCTGAGGTCGGTCATCGGCACTGGTGTCCTTCGGGCCAGGTTATGTCGAGCGAAAGGCGGGTCAGCATCAGCGTGGCGATGCGCCATTGCCCTCCTTCGCGGCGATAGGTTTCATGGTAGTGGCCGCGGCCCAGGATGCTTTTCCATCCGGTGTCCGGGTGGCGGTCCTCCCAGGTGATGATGTCCTGCATCGCCCAGATCGCATGGGCCAGCGGTTCTCCATCCGGGCCGTCGTCGTCGATCCCGACTTCGCCGGCGAGCCCCTGGTGGCACGACACCGCATGGGTAAGCGAGCGGCGCAGCGCCGCGGCCCAGGCATCGCCGCCTTCGGCATGGACCTTGCCTTCGGGCGTCAGGACTTTGAGGTCGGCGGCGAAAAGGCCGCGCAGTTCGTCCCACTGCTTTGTGTCCATCAGGCGGAAGTAGCGCGCCTTGAGGCTGCGGATCTCCTCGATCGCTTCCAGTCGCTCCAGCCGGTCCATAGGCCCTCTCTCCTTGCCGGTCAGCCAACGGGATGCGCGCGGCCATTGCAAGCGCTGAAAGATGACCGCCGCGGCAAAAACGCGCGCCGGCGCAGACGGGTGATTTCCGGCGGGGCGTGAAACTTCGGCCGGGGGATGCGATGGCACGGCCGTTGCTTTGAAAAAGCCATTGCGGCAAAGGCGCGTGGCTTTTGCCGAACCTCACGAAGCTCGCTTTTGCAAGGCATGGTGAATCTTTGCGTTTTGATCATTATTATAATTTCATATCAATGGGTTAACATGATGGAGGAAAAGCGGGGAATGAACCGGAACACCATGCCCGTTTCACCGTCTGTAGGAAAGCAGCCGGGGCCGGTCCGGCTGCTTGTGATCGGCCGATTCCGGATCGCGGCACACTCGGGCTGAGGAACGTATGCGTCCACTCATCTGCATCGATTCCCGCTATATCCGCGCGCGCCCGAGTGGCATCGGCGAAGTCGTCCAGGCGTTGATCGACCACTTGCCCGCGCTGGCACCCGATCTCTCGTTCCTGCTGCTCAGGCACCCCCAGGCGCCGGAGCGGTTGAGCCACGCAGACAATGTTTCCGAAGTGGTCGTGCCCCACGCCGCCAACGGCCCCGCGACGATGTGGTATCTGCCGCGCGTGGTCGACCTCAGCCGCGTCGCCCTGTTCCACGCGACTTTCAACATCATGCCTGCCGGCCTGCCGATGCCCTGCGTTACCACGGTGCACGATATCATGTGGCTGACGCAGCCTGGGCTTTGCAACGATCGCCTCTCGGGCATCGTGGATCGGCTGTTCTACGCGCACGGTATCCGCCGCGCGCTCAGGCGCTCGGCCGCCATCGCCACGGTCAGCGACGCGACCCGCGAGGAGATCGCGCGGATCGCGCCCGATGCTGCGTCTCGCGCTTTCGTGACCCGCTCGGGTGTGTCGTCCGATTTTCATGCCAGCACCCGCGCGGTGCCCTGGGAGGTGATCGGGCTGCCCCGGAGGCGCCGTTTCGTGCTCACGGTCGGCCAGTATGCACCTTACAAGAACCACGAAGGCGCACTGGCCGGCTTTGCGCGCGCCTTTGCCGACCGCGACGACATTGATCTCGTGCTCGTGCAACGCCGCGGTGAAGGGCAATTCATCCTTGGCAAGCAGGCCGCGCGGCTCGGCATCGCCGGGCGCGTCCATTTCGCGCGCAACGTCGGACGCGATGAACTGATCGCGCTTTACAGCAATGCCGAGGTGCTGTTGCACCCTTCGTTCTGCGAGGGCTTCGGCAATCCGCTTGCCGAGGCGATGGCCTGCGGTTGCCCGGTGGTCACCAGCGATCGTTCGGCGATGCCCGAAGTTACCGGCAACGCCGCCCTGCTGGTCAATCCCGGCGATCCTGAAGCGATCGCCGGAGCCTTGCTGCGCGCAGTCGACGATCGGCGAACTGCGAAGCTGATGTCCAAACTCGGTCTGCGGCGCGCCCGCAAACTGTCGTGGCAGGGTTTCGCCGAGGCCAACCTTGCAGTCTATCGCAGCGTGCTGGTCGAGGCCGATTCGGGGTGGCTCAGGCCAACTCCAGCTTCGCGGCCAGACGCTTTGCCGCCGCGTTATGCGCCATCACGGAAATGACCAGCAGCAGGTTCAGCACGACCGCCTGATAGATGAAGTAATAGAGCGGGCTTCCCGCCAGCATGGACAGGCCGAGCACGATCGCGCGCGGGTTGGCCCCCAGCAGCTTGCACAGCAGCAGCAGCGGCGGCGCTTCGCCCCGCACCGCTGCGCGGATGCGTTCGGGCATGGCGGGATCGCCGGCGTTCGCCGCGGCAACCGCTGCGTCGATCTTCAGCGCATGGGGCGTCATCCCGGTGGCCAGGCGGAGATAGGCCGAAACCAGCCGGCCGAAGCCGCTCGTGCCGGTTGCGGACCCGGCCTCGTGCGTGTTTCTGAGCCAGGGCACGCCATAGACCCACCACTGATACTGGCGGCGCTGCACCTCGACATGATTCGACTGGACGATGTGGCTCAGGCCCGCGATCACGGTGATCACCCAGGCGACAGGGCCGATCCGGTATTCGAGCAGCCAGCCCAGCACGAGATAGAGCACGACATGGCTGGCATAGTCGCACAGGCCGTCGACCATCTCGCCGGTCGGGCTGCTGCGCCCGGTGATCCGCGCAAGATCGCCGTCGGCGCCGTCGACCACATGCCAGCTCATGTGCAGGGCCAGGCCGAGCAGGGCGGAAAACGGCCACCACGGCTGGGCATAGGCAATGGCGGCGGCGATCACGCAGCCGGCCCCGATCACCGAAACCATGTTCGGCGTCAGCGGCGTCCTTGCCAGCCGCAGCGCCAGCCGCCAGGCAAGCGGATGGTACAGATAGTGGTTCAGGGGATCCTGCAACTCGCGCGGGCGCTGTGGCCTGACCTTGCCGGACCTGACCTTGCCGGAATCGTCGCGTATCACCGCTGCCAAATGCCCCACTCCCCGGATTCGCCCCAACGCGGCGGCTTGCATGGCCGCCCGTCCCCTATATAGCAACGCCCGCGTCGCGAAAGGGCGGCGGGTGCGGACAGGAGTATAACAGCAGCATGAGGGTCGTCCTCGTGTTTTCGAGTGTCGCCGCGGCGGGGCGCCTGGTTGCAGGCCTGCCGGCGGCGGGCCGGGGACTGTACGCTGTCGCGCTTGCCGGTGCGGGCCACTGCCTGCTGGCCGTTCCCGGCGGCTGGGTGCCCGATTCGCGCGATGCGGCGGAACTGGCGCGGCTTGCCCGGGACATGCCCTTTACGATCGTCGATACGGCCGCGCTGGCGGATCATGCGCAGCCCGCGCTGCTGTTGCAGGGTGAGCGCCCGATTGATGCCGGGCACTTGCGCAGCGTGCTGGCGGGCGAGGTTCCGGCCGGCGCCGGGATGATTGCCGCTCCGCCGCGCGATTGGCGGCAACTGCCGCGGCTTGCGCCGCATGAGGCCGCGGCGATGCTCGATCGCACCGGCGCGGCGATTGTCGCGGCCACGGCCAAACCGGGTGACGGCATCGTCTCGCGGCTGATCAACCGGCCGATCTCGCAGGCCATGTCGCGGCTGCTGCTGCGTTTTCCGGCGGTTCGCCCGGCCCATGCCACCGTGGCAGCGGCAGTGCTTGCCGCCGCGATGATCGTTGCGCTGGTCTGCGGCGGTGTGCCGGGGCTGATTGCCGGCGCGGTGTTCTACCAGTCGGCCTCGATCGTCGACGGAGTCGACGGGGAGATTGCGCGCGCGACTTTCCGCAGTTCCGCCGCCGGGGCCATGGCGGACAGCCTGGTCGATGCCGTGACCAATATCGGATTCCTTGCCGGAATCGTGATAAATCTGTGGATTCGCGGCGACACCTGGCCGGCGAGTGCCGGCGCCGGGGGGCTTGCCAGCGTCACGCTGGGGCTGTTCCTGATCGGCCGGCGGGCGCGTCAGAGCGGCGGCGCATTCACTTTCGACGGTGTGAAAAATCGCTTCAAGGCGCGTCGATCCCGCTTCTTCCAGATACTTATCTGGATGACAATGCGGGATTTTTTCGCCCTGGCCTGGCTTGTGGTCATCCTTGCGGGCGGAGCGCGCGGCGGCATCGTGCTGTTTTCGGCCGGCGCGGCGGTCTGGCTCCTGGTCGTCCTTTTCTCCCTCAGCCGCAACCGGCTTGACCTCGTTCAAACTTCTTGCATTTAGCGCGCGATTTCACAATTAGGTGCGATCGGGGCGCTCCGCGCGTCTGTGCGAAGGGATCGAAAGTTGATGAAGCCAATCAGGGTCGCGGTGATCGGCGTGGGCAATTGCGCCAGTTCACTGGTGCAGGGCGTTGCCTATTACCGCGCCAATAACTCGTCTCAGGGACTCATTCATGACAGAATCGGCGGATATGGCCCCGGTGATGTCGAATTTGTCATGGGCGTGGATGTCGATGCCCGCAAAGTGGGCAAGGATATTGCCGAAGCGATTTTCCAGGCGCCCAACAATACCGCCGTGTTCCATCCCGCCGTGCCGCCGACCGGCGCCAGGGTGATGATGGGCCGCGTATCGGACGGTGTCGCCGCCCACATGACCGGCATGGGCGAGCGCGGCTTCATCGTCGCCGACGCGCCCGAGGCCACCCGTGAGGAAATCGTCGCCGCGCTCAAGGCGACGGGGGCCGAGGTGCTGCTTAACTTCCTGCCCGTCGGCTCGCAGGAAGCTACTGAATTCTATATGGAATGTGCGCTCGAAGCGGGCGTTGCCGTGGTCAACTGCATGCCGGTGTTCATCGCCAGCCGCCCCGAATGGGAAGCCCGCTTCCGCGAAAAGCGCGTCCCCATCGTCGGTGACGACATCAAGGCGCAGGTCGGCGCAACGATCGTCCACCGCGTGCTGTCCAGCCTGTTCGCCGCGCGCGGCGTCACGGTCGAGCGGACCTACCAGCTCAACACCGGCGGCAATACCGATTTCATGAACATGCTCGACCGCCAGCGGCTCGGCAGCAAGAAGGAATCGAAGACCGAGGCGGTGCAGGCGATGCTTGCCGAGCGCCTTGCCGACGAGAACATCCATGTCGGCCCGTCGGACTATGTGCCCTGGCAGAAGGACAACAAGCTCTGCTTCCTGCGCCTCGAAGGCAACCAGTGGGGTAACGTGCCGATGAATCTCGAGCTGCGCCTCTCGGTCGAGGACAGCCCGAATTCGGCCGCTTGCGTGATGGATGCGATTCGCTGCTGCAAGGTCGCGCTGGAGCGGGGCGAGGGCGGCGCGCTGATCGGCCCTTCGGCCTATTTCTGCAAGCATCCGCCGCAGCAGTTCAACGACGACACTGCCGCGCAGATGGTCGAGGAATATATCACCGACGCTGCGCTCGCCGCCGAGTAAGCGCGTTTCAGGACGGATATCGACACGGCGCCGGCCAGGCTTTCTGGCCGGCGCCGTTGCCTTGTGAGCTGCACCATGGAAGCGCTGATCATCGCCGCGGGATACGGCAGCCGCCTGCGCGGCATTTCCGAATCGAAGCCGCTGACTCCGGTTGCCGGCGTGCCCCTGCTGGAACTCGGCATCCGCCAGGCCGCCGCCGCGGGCGCTCGCCGTGCGGTGGTGGTGACCGGCCATCAGGCCGCCGCGGTCGAGGCGGTGCTGCCCGCGCTGGCCGATCGCGCCGGCATTCCGGTTGCGGCGCAGCGAATCGATGACTGGTCGAAACCCAACGGGTTTTCGGTGATGGCGGGTGCGGCGCGAATCGATGGCGACTATCTGCTGATGATGGCCGACCACATCTTTTCGGCGGCGATCCTGCAACGGCTGGCCGGGCAGGGCGGGCCGACGCGCGGCGTGACGCTGGCGATCGACCGGCGCGTCACGAGCCCGCTGATCGATCCCGACGACGCGACCTGGGTGAGCACGGACGATGCGGGCTTCATCCGCGCGATCGGCAAGACCATCCTGCAATACGATGCGGTCGATTGCGGCGCCTTTCTGGCCACGGCAGAGCTTGCCGCGGCGATCGCCGCGGCGGTGCAGGCGGGCAAACCGGGCAGCCTGTCGGACGGCATGCAGCGCCTTGCCGACCAGGGCCGGGCTGCGACCATGGATATCGGCGAGGCCTGGTGGCTCGATGTCGACGACCCGCGCGCTCACGCCCTGGCGGAAGCCCAGGCGCCGGTGCAGTTGCGGGAGATTTACGGTTAGGCCCGGCCCCCTCCCGCAAGGGGAGGGGCGGATCGTCGGCGCTTACGGATATTTCATCTGGACCCGCGTTGTCAGCCCGGTGCGCGGGATATTGAGGCGGACCGAGCGGAACGAGGGCAGGCCGGCGAGTGTCGCCGGGTTGTTCGAAAAGCCATAGCCCTCGGCCGGCAGGCCGATGCCGGAGCGGTCGAATTTCCGGTTCGCATTCTCGTCGTGATAGAGCGCCAGCGCATAGACGCCGGGGCGCGGCACGAAGATGCAGCCGCGCGTGGTGCCCTGCACCGCGGGAACGCGGCCGACATAGAGCGAGCCGTGATGGACGAGGAACTTGCCCGGATTGTCGGCATAGAGCGTGATCGCCAGCAGCCCGTCGCTGTTGCGCAGGCCTTCGGCGACGACATTGATCCAGGTGTCGCTCGGCGTGCCGGTGCAGCCCGCCGGCGGCGCGGCGTTCTGCGCTTCGGCGGCCGGTCCGAAAGACAGCGCCAGCGTGGCGGCACAAGCGATCACCGCGGCGCTCAAACGTCTCGGCAAGGTCATGGGCATTGCAATCCTGGCAAAGAAAAAAGGAAAATCCCGGCGGCATGGGGTTGCTGCGGGGTGTGTGGAGCCGTTTCTTATTCGATTCCGGCGGTGAATACAGACTGAATTTGCACCGGCCCCGCGCTTGCGGCCCGGCGCGCGCACGGTGGGCCTCGTCGCATCACCGGCCGGCGCGTGTGGAAAAGCCGGGGCGACATGCTTGTTGCTGCCGGGCGTGCTGGCTAATCGCCGGCATAAGGAGCATGTTCACCATGGCAGCACCGCTCATTTCCCCATCCATCCTTTCCGCCGACTTCGCCCGGCTGGGCGAGGAAGTGCGCGCCATCGACGCTGCCGGCGCCGACTGGATCCATGTCGACGTGATGGACGGCCATTTCGTGCCGAACATCACCGTCGGTCCGGGTGTAGTGAAGGCGCTGCGGCCGCATACCGCCAAGCCGTTCGATGTCCACCTGATGATTTCGCCGGTTGATTTCTATCTCCAGGCTTTTGCCGAGGCGGGGGCGGACATCATCACCGTCCATCCCGAAGCGGGGCCGCACATCCACCGCACGGTTCAGGCGATCAGGGGGCTGGGCAAGCGGGCGGGCATCTCGCTCAATCCGGGCACTCCGGCCAAGATGCTCGACTACCTGATCGACGAGATCGACCTTGTCCTGGTGATGAGCGTCAATCCCGGTTTCGGCGGGCAGAGCTTCATCACCAGCCAGCTCCGCAAGATCGAGGCGGTGCGCAAGGCGATCGACAAGTCCGGGCGGGACATCCGGCTGGAAGTGGACGGCGGCGTCGATGCGGGCACTGCGCGCAGTTGTGTCGATGCCGGTGCCGATGTGCTGGTGGCGGGCACGGCCACTTTCCGCGGCGGCCCGGAATGCTATGCCGCCAATATCTCCGCCTTGAAGGGGCTTGTCTGAGCCATGGGCGAGACGGCACTTTCCGGTCTCGCCGCCACGCGCGCCGATGAGGGTGCGGACATCGCTTCGCCGGATGAGGACGGGGATGAGACTGCGGCGGGCGCGGCCGGGGAAGCGGACGTGAAGGCCGCTGCCGGGATCGCGCATGATCGCGGCGAGCTGATCGAGCCCGGCCGGGCGCTGGCGCTTGCGGACTTCTCGCCGCCCGCGCTCGGTGCCGGCGATCGGCTGATCCGCTTCGCCTATGGCCTGGGCGTGCCCGGCGCGATGCTGTCCCTGCCGCCGGCCAGGGCATCGAAGCCGCGGCTGCTGGCCACGGTATCCAACCCGCTGCGCGGCAACCGCGGTGCGGGCACGGCGTTGCGCGCCGGCCATTTCCTCGTCCACGGCGCCAAGACACCGATCGCGCAGATCGACTTTGCCGGCGCCGGGCGGATGGCCCTGCCGCTTGAGCGCGTGGCGCACAGCTTCTCGTGGCTGGCCGATCTCGAAGCCTGCGCCCCGCGTGAGCAGGGCGTGCCGGTGGCCGAACGAATCCTGACGGCCTGGCTCGATGCCAATCCCGCACCGCCGGCCCGGCCCGGCAAGGGACCGGCCTGGAGTGTCGCCAATGCCGGCGCGCGCGAACTGAACTGGCTGGTGCATGCGCCGCTGATCCTTTCGGGCAGCGACAAGCGGTTCCGCGCGCGCGCGCTGGGCGCGATCGTCGAGCAGGCGCGCTGGCTTGATCGCAATGTCGGCCGGGCCGAGGATCTGCTGGGCGCGGTCGCCGGCTGGTGCGGCATCGTCGCCGCGGGCCTGCTCCTGCCCGAAGGCAGGCCGCGCCGGCTTTTTGGCGAAGCCGGGCTGATCCGCGCGCTGGGCGACCTGATGGGCGACGACGGCGGCATCCTCTCGCGCAGCCCGCTCGGGCAGATGGAAGCGATTGCCCTCCTCGTCACCCTGCGGGCCTGTTACCGGGCTATCCGCGAAGACCCGCCCGCAGTGCTCGACAATCTCATCACCGTGCTGGTGCCGCCGCTGCTGGCGCTGACTCACGACGACGGCTCGCTCGGTAGCTGGCAAGGCGGCTGGGCGGTCGATGCGGCCGAGATCGCCGCGCTGGTCGAGGCGAGCGGGGTGCGCACCCGGCCGCTGCGCGATGTCCGCCAGTGGGGCTATCAGCGCGTGGTGGCGCACAGGAGCGTGCTTCAGTTCGACGGCGCGCCGCCGCCGATGGCCCGCTATGCGCGCAGCGGCTGCGCTTCCACCCTGGCGTTCGAGCTGTCGCATGACGGCCAGCGCCTCGTCGTCAACTGCGGCGGTGCCGCGGCGGCGGGCGGGCTGGTGCCGGTGCGGCTGGAACAGGGGCTGCGCGCCACTGCCGCCCATTCGACGCTGGTGCTCGACGATGCCAATTCCACCGCCGTCCTGATCAACGGCAGGATCGGCCCCGGCGTTTCCGAGGTCGATATCGACCGCCGCACGCTCGAAGGAGAGAAGAACGCGCGGGCCACCCGGCTGGAAGCCGGCCACAACGGCTATGCCGCGCGCTATGGCCTCACGCACCGCCGCATCCTTGTCCTGCGCGACGACGGCACCGAGCTGCGCGGCGAGGATCTGCTCATTCCGACGGCGCGCAAGGGCAAGCGCGGCAAGATCGCTTTCGCCATCCGCTTCCATCTCGGCCCGCAGGTCGAGGTCGGCGTGTCCGAGGATGGCCAGGGCGCCGGTATCGCGCTGCCCGATGGCGGCTACTGGCAGTTCCGCGCGGCCGGCGGCGAAGTCGGCGTCGAGGACAGCCTCTGGGTCGACGGCCATGGCCGTCCGGTGCCGACCCAGCAGCTCGTGGTGCAGGGCATGGTTTCACGCGGGGGCGGCAATTTCGCCTGGCTGTTCAGGAAGATGGGTTGAGCGCACCGGCGCCTGCCGGCGGCAATGATGAAAATGTGACGGGGCGGGCGCTGGCCGCTGGCGATTTTCGCGCAATTGCCTATGGGAGCGCAAGTTCCCATTGCCAGTGAGAGTCTCGCCATGACCCCAACCGATTCCGGTGTCGCCATCCGCCGCGCGCTGCTTTCCGTTTCCGACAAGGCCGGTCTTGCCGATCTCGGCAAGGCGCTCGCCGCACGGGGCGTGGAACTGATCTCGACCGGCGGCACCGCCACGGCGCTGCGCGAGGCCGGGCTGACCGTGCGCGACGTGTCCGATCTCACCGGCTTTCCCGAAATGATGGACGGGCGCGTCAAGACATTGCATCCGATGGTCCACGGCGGCCTGCTGGCGGTGCGTGACGATGCCGGACATGCCAGGGCGATGCAGGAGCACGGCATCGGCGCGATCGATCTCGTCGTGGTCAATCTCTATCCGTTCCAGCAGACCGTCGCGAAAGGCGCCGGGCGGGACGAGATTATCGAGAACATCGATATCGGCGGCCCTTCGATGGTGCGTTCGGCGGCCAAGAACCACGCTTATGTAACGATCATCACCGATCCCGCCGACTATGCCGGCCTTGCCGCCGAGCTTGCGGAAACCGGCGGCGCGACACGGCTGGACTTCCGCAAGGAAATGGCGGCCAAGGCTTTCGCCGCGACCGCAGCCTACGACGCGGCGATTGCCGGCTGGTTTGCGCGGGCCGACCGGCAGCAGCATTTCCCGCCCACGCGCGCGGTCGCCAGCAGGCTCGCCACGACGCTGCGCTATGGCGAGAATCCGCACCAGCAGGCGGCGCTCTACCTGCCCGCCTTCTCCGCGCTCGGCACGGGCATCCCCCAGGCCGAACAGCTTCAGGGCAAGGAACTGTCCTACAACAATTACAACGATGCCAACGCGGCGCTCGAACTGGTCGGCGAATTTGCCGGCGCCGCTCCCACGGTGGCGATCATCAAGCATGCCAACCCCTGCGGCGTCGCCACCGCGCCGACTCTGCTCGAAGCCTGGGAAGCGGCGCTGGCCTGCGATTCGGTTTCGGCTTTCGGCGGCATCGTGGCGACCAATGTTCCGCTCGACGGCCCCACGGCGGAAGCGATCTGCAAGATCTTCACCGAAGTCGTCGTGGCCCCCGGCGCCGATGAAGCGGCGCGGGCGGCTTTCACCCGGAAGAAGAACCTGCGCCTGCTGATCTCGCAAGGCTTGCCCGATCCGCTGCGCCAGGGGTTCAACCAGATCGTCATCGCCGGCGGCCTGCTGGTGCAGGATCGCGATAACGGCGCGATCACGCGCGACATGCTGAAAGTCGTCACCCGGCGCCAGCCGACCGAACAGGAACTGAAGGACTGCCTGTTCGCCTGGACCGTGGCCAAGCACGTCAAGTCCAACGCCATCGTCTATGTCAAGGACGGCATCACCGCCGGCATCGGTGCCGGCCAGATGAATCGCCGCGACAGTTCGCGCATCGCCGCGATGAAAGCGCAGGAAGCGGCCGGGACTTACGGCTGGGCACAGCCGCGCACGGTCGGCAGCGCGGTCGCCTCGGATGCGTTCTTTCCTTTCGCCGACGGGCTGCTGGCCGCAGCCGAAGCGGGGGCGAGCGCGATCATCCAGCCGGGCGGCTCGATCCGCGATGACGAGGTGATCGCCGCTGCGGACGCGGCGGGGCTGGCCATGGTCTTTACCGGAATGCGGCATTTCCGGCACTGATTGCGGCGTTTCATCCCGAATAGCGCCCGGTTCGGCACGATGGCGGCCAATCTTTCGCGCCGTTCACCGGGCGGCAACGCGGCAGCCGGCAGCAGTGAGGCCGATCGACAACCCGCGAAAGCGATAGTGTGATGCGTGTTTTCAAAGCCGATTTCTGCCGCTTCTTCGCCATCGGTTTCGTGGCCGGCGCGCTGCTCGTGCTCGGCATGACCGGCATCGGCGGTGCGGGCGATGTCGCCCGCGGTGTCGTTCCGAACGCGATTGCCGCGCCGGCCCGGTGAGCGGCTTCACCCGTGGCCGATTGCGTTCTATATCGGGCCTATGTCCGGCCATCACCACCACGAACACAGCGGCGAGAGCCTCGTCGATGCCGCGCGCGCGGCGCTGGTCGCATCGGGCGAACAATGGACCGACATGCGGGCCGATGTCTTCGCCGCGCTGGCCGACCGTGCCAGGCCGTCATCGGCCTACGACATCGCCGAAAGCGTCTCGGCGCTGCGCGGCAAGCGGGTGGCGGCGAACAGCGTTTACCGCATTCTCGACCTGTTCGTGCGCAGCAACCTTGCCCGCCGGGTGGAAAGCGCCAATGCCTATATCGCCAACAGCCACCCCGGTTGCCGGCACGACTGCATTTTCCTGATCTGCGACAGTTGCGGTCAGGCCGTGCATATCGACGACGACCGGCTCACGGGCGCGCTGGTCGCTGCGGCCAGGGCGGCGGGGTTCGCCGATGTCCGCCCGGTCGTGGAACTGCGCGGCATGTGCGAGGCGTGCAGTTGAACGGCCGCCGGAAGCGTTCCACAGCCGCTATCGCGCCCTGGTTTTCAGATTGAGAGAGTAGAGTACGGGACATGACAATCGATGCGGCGGCACCGCTGCTTGACAGGATCGGGAGGCCGGCGGATTTGCGGCGGCGTCTGCCGGGGGAGTTGCGCCGGCTGGCGGACGAGCTTCGGGCGGAGACGATAGCGGCGGTCGGGGAGACGGGCGGGCATCTGGGTTCGGGTCTGGGCGTGGTCGAACTGACCGTGGCGCTGCACTATGTGTTCGACACGCCGGCCGACCGTCTGGTGTGGGATGTCGGCCATCAGGCCTATCCGCACAAGATCATCACCGGCCGGCGCG
>JAITWR010000080.1 GCA_031285165.1 Novosphingobium sp. | reverse complement strand
GGGGCGGTGTGGGGGGAGGGTTGGACCCTAAAACTGGTTCTGGGTGACGGTGCGGGGCCGAACCCACCGCGGCCGGCAACCGGGGGCCCCCCCCCCCTTCCGGGGAGGGGACGGGGGAGGGGGCTGTCGGGCAAACACGGCGCTCGCCTGCGCCCCACCCCAACCCCTCCCCTGAAGGGGAGGGGCTATCAGCCCTGCGCGACGCGCCAGCACCACGTTCGCCAGCCCGGCAATTTTCATGTAGTTGATGGGGGGGGGGGCGAAATAATATTACCGTTACCGCGACCCGCGCCGATGCCCTGTTCCTGCCCCATAACTCAATCCCCCCATACGCGCCCCGGACCCGGAGCGCCGCCTAAAGACAAACCGCCCCACACACGGGACGAACGGAATGCCCGCCTTGTGGCCGATCCGAAAACCGCTGGCAACACGTGCAAATTACGCGTTGCAGAAATACAACACTTGTGGCGGGTTTGGGGTAAGGGGTTGATTTTGCGGATGTTTGCCGGGGCGGGGCGGTTTGCCGGATGCGCGGTGTTCGCCGGATGCGCCCCGCCCGCCCGCGCCCCTCCCCCAACCCCCTCCCCTGAAGGGGAGGGGGCTTTCGGGCGGCTCCCCCCTCCGTGCAACTGTAGTATCAAGCCGACCCGTCGTTCACCAGGAGCGCGCTGTCGTTGCGGGCCAGGGTCCAGAGGCTGAGGCCGGCTGTCCGGGCGCGTTCCACGGCCAGCGTCGTGGGCAGCGAGACGGTGACCAGCGCGGTTCCGCCCGCGCGCACCGTTTTCTCGACGATCTCGTAGCTGCAACGCGCGGTCGACAGGATGAAGCCCGGCGCCGGCGGCGTGCCCGCCAGCGCGCCGACCAGCTTGTCGACCGCATTGTGCCGCCCGACATCCTCACGAATGCAGCGGATCGTGCCGGCGGCATCGGCCCAGGCGGCGGCATGGGCGGCGCCGGTTGCCCGTTGCAGCGGCTGGCGGCTTTTCAGCGCGGCGAGTGCCGCGAAAATCGCGTCCGGGGCGAGCGCATCATGCGCCGCCACGCGCGGCAGCGGCTTTGCCAGGGCTGCCAGATTCTCGATGCCGCACAGGCCGCAGCCCGATTCCGCGACGCGGGCGCGCACGCGTTCGGTCAGTTGTGCGATGCCGAGGCCGGACAGCGTCGCGCGCACGATCCAGCCGTGCCCGACTTCCGCGATGGAGAGATCGGCGAGGTCGTCCGCGCTGCCGGCGAGCCCTTCGGTGAGCGCGAAGCCCAGGGCGAAATCGGCGAGGTCCGCCGGCGTTGCCATCATCACCGCATAGGACAGGCCGTTGAATTCGAGCGCGACGGGCGCTTCGGGCACCCAGTCGCGCGCAACGGGCCGGCGGCTTCCGTCCGGAAAGACCGAAACCGCCCTGCCCATCGGCGATCAGCCGATCCGCAGCCCGTGATAACAGGCCAGCTTGTTGCCGTCGGGATCGCGCAGGTAGGCGCCGACCTTGCCGCCGGTCTGGGGCTTGGGCTCGGCCTTGCCTTCGCACGTGCCGCCGTTGGCAAGGCCGGCTTCGTACCAGGCATGGACCTGCTCGTCGCTGTCCGCGGCGAAAAGGATCGTGCCGCCGTTGGCGTGCGTCGCCGGATTGCCGTCGCGCGCCGGGCCGACTGCGAAATTCGGCCCGCCGGGGATCTTGTACATGATGATCGGATAGTCCTTCGGCGCTGCCGAAGGCGGCAGGCCGAGCGCGCCGAAAGTCGCGTCGTAGAAGGCGCGCGCTTTTTCCAGATCGTTGCAGCCGAGACGAAGATTCAGAAGATTCATGATCCTGTGCCCTCCTGCTTACTGGCCCATCGGGAACATGGCGCAAAGCTTGTTGCCGTCGGGATCGCGCAGGTAGGCGAGGTAGAGCCGGGCGAAGCCCAGGTCGCGTGCTCCGGGCGGGTCTTCGCAAGTCGTGCCGCCATTCGCCACGCCCGCGGCGTGCCAGGCGTCGGCCTGCCCGGGGCTGGTCATGGCGAAGCCGATCGTGCCGCCGTTGGCGCAGGTCGCCGGTTCGCCGTTGATCGGCGTCGTGACCATGAAATTGCTGCCGTTGTGGGCATAGGCAAGGCGCGTGCCCATATCCATGCCGGGGCTGCCGCCGATGGCGCCGAAGACGGCATCATAGAACGTTCTGGATTTCTTGAGGTCGTTGCTGCCGACCACGACATGAGTGAACATGGGCAATCTCCCGCCTGGTTGTACGTTGCCGGTTCTTATCCCGCTCCCGGCCCGGGTCAATCGCTCATTGGCCGCCGCTGCACCGGCCGGCCCCCCATCGGCCGGAACGGGGACGGTTTTCCACCCGATTTCGCCATGTTCGCGGATATCGCCGGGTGGACGCCGGATGCCGGCTTGGGCATTACGGCGGCCATGTGGCAGCTCCATCAATTTCCGTTGTGCCCCTTCAGCCGCAAGGTTCGCCTGCTGATGAGCGAGAAAGGCGTCGGCTATGATCTGTGGCGCGAAAATCCCTGGGAAGGCCGCGACGAATTCCTGGTGATGAACGCTGCCGGCCGGACTCCCGTGCTGCACGATCCGGCGCGCGGCATCACACTCGCCGACAGCCGCGCGATCTGCGAATATTTCGAGGAGACGGTCGAGCGCAACCCGATGATCAACGGCACCGCGGCGAACCGCGCCGAGATCCGCCGGCTGGTCGCGCTGTTCGACGAGAATTTTTTCGGCGACGTTACCGGGCCGCTGCTGCACGAGCGGATGAAGAAGCGGCTCGTCTATCGCCAGTCGCCCGATTCCCGCGTGCTGCGCGAGGCGATGAAGCTGGCGCACGAGCACCTCTATTACATCGATTATCTGATCGATCACCGCCCCTGGCTGGCGGGCGCGACGATGAGCCTGACCGATCTGGCCGCAGCGGCGCAGATTTCGGTCGCCGACTATCTCGGCGGTATCGACTGGTCGGCGCACGAGCAGACCCGCGGCTGGTATTCGGTGTTCAAAAGCCGCCCGAGCTTCCGCCCGCTGCTGGCGGAACGGATGGAAGTGATCCAGCCGCCCAGCCACTATGCCGATGTGAACGCCTGAAGCATCGTGGGCAAAAGCGGGAAGCGGTTTTGGTTGCCGTTCAGCGGGCCGAAGCCTTCGTCCCGAAGCGTCCGTGCCTGCGGTAGCGCGTCAGCCAGCGATCGAGGAACAGCCCGAGCGGGCGCGGAGTGATGCCCAGCGCCTTGAGGCCCGGCAGCGTGCCGCTTGCCACATTGCCGGCCTTGAGCAGCGCGAACCGGTCGCGCGTGATCGGTGCGCCCGGCAGGAAGCCGAAAGCCGCGATGATCCCGCCGACGGCGTCGGGCAGCTCGATCAGCCAGCGCGAGCGGCCTTCGGCCGTGGTGATGCGGCGGCTGAGTTCGGCCATGGTCAGCACTTCCGGTCCGGCGATCTCGTAGATCCTGCCGCCGTGGGCACCGGGATCGGCCAGCACGGCCGCGACCGCCTCGGCCGCATCGTCGACGAACAGCGGTTGCAGCTTCGCCCGGGGCGCGAAGACCGGCAGCGCCGGCAGGTTCGCGGCCAGCCCCGACAGCATGTTCACGAAATTGTCGTCAGGCCCGAACAGGATCGCAGGGCGCAGGATCGTCGCGCCGGGGAATGCGGCATGCACCGCTGCCTCGCCCGCGGCTTTGGTCCGGGCATATGCGACCGGCGATTCGCCATCGGCGCCGATGGCCGAGATGTGGACGAAGCCGGTGAGGCCCAGCTCTTGCGCCGCCGCGGCGATTTCGCCGGCGCCGCGTCCCTGAAGCGCATCGAGATCACCGGCAAGGGCGCCGACGAGGTTCACGGCGGCATCCGCCCCGGCAAGGGCTGCGCGAAGGCTGGCGGGCCTGGTCACGTCGCAGCGGACGAATTGCACCTGGCCGGGATTGGCCAGGGGCTTGAGGCTGAAGCCGCGTTCGGGATGGCGGCTGGCGATCCTGAGGCGCGCCCCGCGTGAGAGCAGTTCCTGCGCCAGATGCCTGCCGAAGAAGCCGCTGCCGCCGAGCACCGTCACCAGCTTGCCGCGCAGTTCCTTGCCGTCGCTTGCCATGTTCCTGTTTTCCGTTCGTCGTTCCGCGCCGAAATCCGCCTGAAGCGGCCTTTGCAGCGCTCATTGCACGGGCGGCGCCTTGCGCGCAACCGCCCAGCGGACAGCTTTCCCGTCGGCGCCTGCGGAAATGGCGGCTGCCCGTGCCTGGCGATCAGGCGCCGGGAACGCTCCGGCCGTCCTCGTCCCGCACCACGCAGGGCAGCGTAAAGCGCAGTTCGGTTCCCTCGCCCGATGAGCGGACTGCGAACGTGCCGCCCAGCCGCCTGGTGCGGGTCTGCATGGAGCGCAGGCCGAGGCCGGCGGGAACCGCGGCCGGGTCGAAGCCGCGGCCGTTGTCGCGGATCGATATCGCCAGCGCCGTCCCCTCGGCGGCCAGTTCCACGTCGACCCTGCTGGCGCCGCTGTGGCGCAGGGCATTGGTCAGCCCTTCCTGCACCAGCCGCATCACGTCGGCCGAGACTCGCGCGTCGGTCAGGCGCACCTCGTCCGCCGCCGCCACCCCCGGCCCTGTTCCCGGCAGCGTCCAGCGGCAGGTGACGCCGAGCGCTTCGAACGATCGCGTGATCCGATGACGCAGGGGCGCGATCACCCCGATCAGCGAAAGCGGGCCGGCCGGATCGGCGGATACGGTTTCGATGATGTCCTGAAGGTCGTCACGCAGCACGCGCAGGATAGTCAGAAGCCGTTCGGCGGACTCGTCCCGCGGCGTCTGTTCGAGCGCGACGATGTTGTGCATCAGGGTGCTGCCGAGGCCATCGTGCAGGTCGTTGGCGAGCGCCAGCCGCTCGCCCAGCCGTGCGTTGGCGACTTCCAGCGCGTGCTGGCGTTCCAGTGTCTGACGCAATTCGCTCCGCGCGGCGGTGATCTCGCCGGCCAGTTCCGTGTTGAACCCCTCGATGCGTTTCATGCCGGCGACGAAACGCCATGCCAGCAGAAACGCCATCGCGATCATCGTCGCCTGTGATGTCAGCGCGTTGTAATAGATGTTGCCGGCAAGGACGCCGAGGAATTGCAGCGTATCGTGAATGCCGGTGCCGATGAAGAACAGCATGCAGGCCGCCAGCGCCAGATGTTCGGCCCGGCGGCTGATGGCCGCAAAGACGATGAAGGCGATGCAGGTGATGATGAAAGTCGTGGCCGGGATCAGGAGAACGATCGCGCGGACCGGCTCGATCAGCGTGTGCGGGGCCAGGAGTATGGCCGCGATCTGGCACGCGGTGAGCGCCCAGAGGGCGGTTTGCAGCCGCGGCAGCCGGCGGCCGGCAAAAGCCAGGGCGAACATCGTAAAGCCGGCGCTGAATATCAGGAACACGATCGAATTTGCCTTTTCCCAGGCATTGGTGCCGGAAAAAGGCCAGACGCTTGTGGCGGTCTGGTTGACCACCACAAGCGCCCAGGCGAAGGATTGCAGCGCATACCAGCCGAACATCCGCTCGCGCCGCCTGAGCAGCCAGACCAGAAGGAAGAAGCCGCCCAGCGTCAGGGTGATCGCCAGATTGTACAACTGGAAGTCGCGCCGCAGGCGGTATGAATGATTGTACAGCGGGCGAACGGCGGAGGCATCGCCGATGGCGACGGGGCCGAGCCCCGGCTGATAGGCTGAAATGCCCGATACGCGCACCAGCAGCCTGTTGTCGTGCGGTGCGACAAGCGGCGCCGGCAGCAGCGCGAAACGCGGTGTGTTCCAGGCGCGTGTCAGGGGCTCGACCAGGGATTCGTCGCGGTCGAGCAGGGCGTCGTTCAGATAGACCGCGCCGGCCATGTTGAGGAAATCGATCCAGACCGCCAGCGGCTCGCCCTGCGCGCAACTGCCGTCGAAAGTCAGCCGATACCAGACCACGCCATCGAAGCCGGGCCAGCGGGTCGTCCACCTGTCCGGCAGGGTTACGGGCGTCCAGCCGCCGGCAGGCGCCCGGCTTGCATTCCAATCGGATCGCGCGGCCTCGGTGTGCAGGCGGCACAGCCCGCGTGCCTCGGCCGATGGCGCGGCAAGGCATGCGCCGCAGATCGCGAGGGCTCCGATCAGGGCAGCAAGCCACGCGCCCGCGCGGCGAAAACCGCCTGGGTTCGCGAGCGGACGGCGAGCTTCTTGTAAATGGCCTTGGTGTAACATTCGACGGTCAATCGCGAGAGGGACAGTGTGCCGGCGATTTCCTTGTTGGTCAGGCCCTGGCTGACAAGGATCAGGATATCGATTTCACGCGGGCTGAGGCGCCCCTGGGGCGGCATTGCCGCAGCGGCGGCCGCCGGCGGATCGGGGACGGCGATCGCGAGAATATGGCGGGCGACGAACGGATCGATCGGCGCCCCGCCCCGCAGGGCGCTGCGGATCGACATGGCGATCTCGGCATCGTCGCGCTGCTTGAGCAGATAGCCCGTGGCGCCGGCCTGAATCGCTTCCACGATAAGGGCGCCCGTGCTCCAGGCCGAAACCACCAGCAAGGGCAGGGCCGGATCGTATTCGTGCCAGTCGCGGATCAGATCGATGCCGGTGCCGTCCGGCAGGTGGATGTCGATCAGAGCCAGGGCGAACGGCTGCTCGGGATAAAGCGCGCGCGCCTGGGCGAGATTGCCGGCGATGACCAGTTCGCTGCCGGAATAGCCCAGCGCCATCAGGATCAGCCGCAGCCGGTCCTGCATCACCTGATCGTCCTCGACGATCAACAGAGGGGCTGGCAACAGAGGGGCTGGCAACAGGGGAGCGGGCAGCAAGGCTTCGCCGGCGGATGGTTCCTTCTCCATATCCTGCCGATGGCTCCCAAGAATGGCATGCCGGCCGTCCCGGCGATTGCCGTCATGCCACAGGACTGCCCCGGCCGGTATCCCCCGAAATCGGAGGGGTAGGCGGATCTGGCGGCATATTCCCCACCTGCTGTCAATACCCCGATATCGGGGAATTGCGCGCGTCCGCCCCCATGCTGCATTCACAATGACCGATACGGCGCGCTGCGCTTCCGGGGGGCCGGACCTGAGCGGACCCGATGCGAAAATGTGTGGGAGGGAGAAATGACCGAAAACCTGTCCGGAACCGTTCTGCCGGTTTCCCCCGCCCCCTCGTCCGCGAAGACCCGTTCCGATTCCCGCCGGTCCGGCAGCGGCCGTCGCAGTGCCCTGCTGTCCTCGACCGCCCTGCTTCATGCCGCTTGCGTCGCTTCGTTCATGGCGGCTCTGGGCGCTCCGGCAGGGCTGGCCGTTGCCCAGCCGACCAATCCGGCTGTGGTATCCGGCGCGGCCACGTTCCGGCAGTCCGGCCCGACCTACACGATCCGGCAGGCATCGGACAAGGCGATCATCCAATGGTCCAGCTTTGGCAATCAGGCCGGAGAGACTATCCGCTTCGACCAGCCGGGGCAGAATTCGGCGGTGCTCAACCGCGTTACCGGCGGGGATATGACCCGCATCCTCGGCAGCATCCAGGCCAATGGCAAGGTCTTTGTGATCAACCCCAACGGCGTCCTGGTCGGCGCGGGCGCGCGGATCGATACCGGGGGCTTTCTGGCTTCCACGCTGGACGTGGCCGACGATGCGTTTCTGGCGGGCGGCGACCTGCTGCTCAAGGGCGGTTCGCAGGCCGGGATCGTCAATCTCGGCGATATTTCCGCCGGCAGCGGCGATGTCCTGCTGGTGGCGCGGACCGTGGCCAACCACGGCACGATCACGGCCGCGCAGGGCCTGGCCGGTCTCGCGGCCGGTACGGAAGTGCTGTACAAGCCGGCCGGCGAGGACCGCATTTTCGTCCGCTCGTCGGCAGGCGCGCAGTCGGCAGTCGGCATCGACCAGCAGGGCGTGATCGCTGCGGCCGCGGCCGAATTGAAAGCGGCGGGCGGCAATGCCTATGCGCTGGCCGTCAACAGCGCCGGCAGCATTCAGGCCACCGGCATCGAGGATCGCGGCGGGCGCATCGTCCTGACCGCCGCCGGCGGCGACGTGGAGGTATCCGGCGATCTCACGGCCCGGCGTGCCGACGGTAGCGGCGGCACGGTGCTGGTCGGCGGTGACTATCAGGGCAGCAATGCGGCCGATGTTCCCGCGGCGGCGAATGTGACGGTGACCGCTTCGGCCCGCATTGCCGCCGATGGCGATGCGGAGCACGATGGCGGCAAGGTGGTGGTGTGGTCGGACGGCCTCACGCGGATGGAAGGCCGCATCAGCGCCACCGGCGCGCAAGGCGGCAATGCCGAGGTATCCGGCAGAACGCTGGCCTTCCGGGGGCTGGCGGATCTGCGCGGTGCGCAGGGCGGGGCGGGCACGCTGCTGCTCGATCCCAACGATGAGGTGATCGACGCGGCTGACGCCGGGACGCTGTCCGACCAACTGAACTTATCCAGCGTCAAGGTGGAGGCAAGCAACAGCATCACGCTCCTGTCGGATTCGGTGATCAAATGGAGCGCCGGAACGACCCTGACGCTCGATGCAGGTATGGGCTCAACCACGCTTTATGGAACGATCACAGGGCGCTCGCCTGATTCGGCACTGAGCATTGCCGGCCATGGCGACGTGTACATCGGCGGCAACGTGGGCGCGGGAAGCATCGATATCCCGAACGCGTACTATCTGGCGCTCTATACCGGTGCGACCCTGTCGGCCTTCGGCAGCGATATGGGCCGCCCCAACGGCATCCTGTCCCTGGGCTGGGTGGGCGATTCCTCGTCCGGCGGCGGCATGGATTTCA
>JAITWR010000202.1 GCA_031285165.1 Novosphingobium sp. | reverse complement strand
GCTCACCTGCGTTTTCGTCGACCACGGCCTGATGCGGCTCGGCGAGAGCGAGCAGGTCGTCTCGCTGTTCCGCAATGCCTACAATATCCCGCTGGTCCATGTCAACGCCTCGACGCTGTTCCTCAACGGCCTGGCCGGCACCACCGATCCCGAAGCCAAGCGCAAGTTCATCGGCAGGACTTTCATCGACGTCTTCGAGGCCGAGGCGAACAAGATCGGCGGCGCCGAGTTTCTCGCCCAGGGCACATTGTACCCCGATGTGATCGAATCGGTATCCTTCACCGGCGGCCCTTCGGTGACGATCAAGAGCCACCACAATGTCGGCGGCCTGCCCGAGCGGATGAACATGAAGCTCGTCGAACCGCTGCGCGAACTGTTCAAGGACGAAGTGCGTGAACTCGGCCGCGAACTCGGTCTGCCCGAGATCTTCGTCGGCCGTCACCCGTTCCCCGGTCCGGGCCTAGCCATCCGCATTCCGGGCGAAGTGACGCGCGAGCGCTGCGAGGTGCTGCGCAAGGCCGATGCGATCTATCTTGAGGAGATCCGCAACGCCGGCCTCTATGACGCCATCTGGCAGGCATTCGCCGTGCTGCTGCCGGTAAAGACGGTGGGCGTGATGGGTGACGGCCGCACTTACGACAACGTCTGCGCCCTGCGCGCCGTCACCTCAACCGACGGCATGACCGCCGACATCTACCCCTTCGACGCCGCTTTCCTCAGCAGCGTGGCCACGCGGATCATCAACGAAGTCAAAGGCATCAACCGCGTGGTTTACGATTACACCTCGAAGCCGCCCGGCACGATCGAGTGGGAGTGATCCAGGGTCGTTTCAGACCATCCCGCTCTGTGCCCAAAAAAGCACGATCTGTTTGACTAACCAGGATTATTTTCCCCACCCCGTATCACTGCATGTCACCCCAACCCGGCCACTTTTTTGGTAGTGATGTTGGTATGGCACAGGATGGTCGAGAAACGGGCTTACGCTACCAGTCGATCGCAGCTACCGTGGCTATAGACACAGGGAAGCCGTTGCGGTCTGCGTCAGCCACATGCGCGGCCTCGCCCGCTAACAAGTGCGATCCTCGTCGGCCGCAGGTCACAATATGCGGCTGCTCCTTGCCAGGTTCGCCACCTTTTTGCACGCGTTGCGCAGCGCCTGATTCGCGCCGACACGTGCTCCGGTGCGTTGCCCCCTCCGGCTGCGTCATCCCCTTCACTCCCGGCCCCGCCAGCGACCATTACCATGGCCGCATCATATCCAGCCCTACGTCCCGACACACCTGAAAACGCCTAGGTCACGGCCGACCATATCGAATGACCGAGGCCGGAGGAAAGCACGGCGACGGCATGCGCCTTGGCAGGCTGCCGGGAAGGAGGTCCCGATCGCCTCGACGATCCAGCGCCCCCATTTGCGCGAAAGGCCCGTCCAATACCGGTGGTGACAACAGTGCTTCCAGCACTCCCCATGCGGCATCCGTAATATCGCCCGGCAAAGCCAGCCCATCTCGCGCATGCTGCGCACGAGCGGCACGGTCCATATCGTGCCATCCTGGGATTGGCGCAGGCCCCGGAAATCGGCGATTCAGCCAGCCGTCAGGCCAACTAACCGATACCACGTAACTTGGTTTTCAATCGGATTCCGAGACTTTCCCCCTTGTGCCGGGGGCGTTCCGGTTCAATCTGAAACGGAACGGTTGCGGCGGGTGGCGCCGGTGCCGGCCGGATTGCGGGTCAATCTGGAACCGGGCGCGGTCATCGAATGGGACAGGAATTATGCGGGTCGCGATATTCAACGGGGCGGGAAAGCCGATCACCATCGAGGACGTGGCCGACGATCCGCTCGATCCAGGCTCGGTGCGCGTCGAAATCGGGCGTTGCGGCATTTGCGGCAGCGACATCAGCCTGACTTCGGGCTCACCCTTCGACTATGCGACCGGCAGCCGGATGGGCCACGAAAGCGCCGGCACGGTGATCGAGGTGGGCAGGGATGTCACCTCGCTCAAGGTCGGCGACACTATCGCCGTGCTGCCGCGCGGCTTCTGCGGCTATTGCCCGCCATGTCGTGCCGGGCGGCCGCTGTTCTGCGAAACCGGGCCGCAGCAGACGGGCGGTTTCGGCGAGCGGCTGGTGATCACCGAGCATTCGGGCTTCCGCTTCCCCGCCTCGGTCAGCATGGCCGAAGGGGCGCTGGTGGAGCCGATCGCCTGCGGGCGGCGCGCTTTCCGCCAGGCCCAGCTGAACAAGGGTGACAGCGTGCTGGTGATCGGCGCGGGTTCGATGGGGGTCGCCGCCGTCTATTGGGCGCGGCGGATGGGCGCGGGAAGGATCGTCGTGGCAACGCGCACGGCCGCGCGCCATGCCATTGCGCTTGCCATGGGTGCGGATGCGGCGGTCAGCCTGGCCGACGATCCCGAGGCGCTCGGGCGGGCCTTGCCCCTGCCGCCCGATTTCACCGTCGAGAGCACCGGCAAGCCCGGCGCGCTGGGCGAGGCAATCGGCCATGTGCGTGCCTGCGGGACCGTGGTTTCGCTCGGCATGTGTACCCGGCACGATCCCGTGATCCCCGCTTTCAACGCCTTCAGGGAAGTGACGCTGCTGTTCCCCCTCGGCTATGCGCCCGAGGACTTCACCGAAACGGTGCGCGCTTTCGATGCGGACCGCATCCGGCCGGAAACGATGGTCAGCGAAGCGATCCCGCTCGACGGCCTGCCGGCGCTGGTCGAGGAGATGCGCGGCGATCACGGCCGCCGGAAAGTGCAGATCGTACCCTGAAAGGCTGGTTGCACAGCGCGTAGCAGGCCGCTGAAGCGGTGCGTCCGGTGACTTCGGGCGACACATCGTAAAGATGTTCGGCCGCCACGCCGAACCTGCCGACGCATGAACGGCAGCGGTCCGGGCAGGCCCGTGCCAAGCGCCTTGTCGCCACGCCGCCTGCGTTCGATGACCAGCGCCGTTCGATCGCGCTTGCCGCCGGATTGCGTCAGGTCACCGCCGATCCGCTCCGGACCGCCCTCGACAAGACCATCCGCTCGATCGAGGGCCTCTCGCCCTCGCCGGCCTCATCCGCAAACTCCTCGTCTGCTTCCCCTGAAGGAGAGGACTATTTTTTTTGGTTCCCGCCGTGCCATAAGGCCGGCAATGGCGGCCGAAATCTATTCCCCTACCCTGTCCGACGCACTGGTCATCCTGGGAGCTGCCGGGATCGTCATCCCGCTGTTCACCCGCTTTCGGATCACTCCGATCATCGGCTTCATCCTCGTCGGCCTGCTGGTGGGGCCTTACGGGCTCGGTGCCCATGTGCGCAGCTATCCGTGGCTGGTCCACGTCACTATCACCGATCCGAACCGGCTGGAGCCTTTTGCCGAACTGGGCATCATCCTGCTGCTGTTCACCATCGGCCTCGAACTGTCGTTCGACCGGCTGTGGCAGATGCGCCGGCAGGTTTTCGGCCTCGGCCTGCTCGAACTGGTCCTGTGCGCTTTCGCGATCGCGGCGGCATTCGTGGCGCTGGGCGAGCGCCCCACCGCCGCGCTGGGCGTAGGCCTGGCTCTGGCCATGTCATCGACGGCGCTGGTGCTGCGCATTGCCGACCCGCGCACGCCGGTCGGCCGGGCCGCGCTCGCCATGCTGCTGTTCGAGGACATCGCCCTGGTGCCGGTGATCTTCCTGCTCGGCGCACTCGCGCCGCGAGCGCGCGGAGCAGGGCTGGACAGCCTGTTCGAAACACTGGGGCTCGGCCTGCTGGTGATCATCGCGCTGCTCGCCGCCGGGCGCTTCCTGCTGCCCCGCCTGTTTGCACAGGCGGCGCGGACCAAGAGCCCCGAACTGTTCCTTGCCGCCAGCCTGCTGGTGGTGATCATTGCCGCTCTTGCCACTGCGGGCGTCGGCCTTTCGCCGATCGTCGGCGCTCTCATTGCCGGCCTGCTGATCGCCGAGACCGAATACCACGGCGAGGTCGAGACGATCATCGCACCGTTCCAGGGGCTTGCACTCGGCATTTTCCTCATCACCATCGGCATGGGGATCGACCTGTGGACCGTATGGCAGGGGCTCGGCTCGATCCTTCTCGCCACTGTCTGCGTGCTGCTGCTGAAAGCGGTGGTGACCGGCCTGCTGCTCCGGCTGACGGGCGCGCGCTCGGGCATGGCAACCGAAACCGGCATATTGATGTCGAGCCCCTCGGAAACGACGCTCATCGTGCTCAGTACCGCGCTGTCGGCACAGTTGATCTCCCCCGAAACGGCATGGTTCTGGAAAACCGTTGCCGCGCTCGGCCTGATGGTCACGCCGCTCCTCGCCATGCTCGGCCGCCGGCTTGCGCGCCGGGTGGACGTGACTGCCACAGAGCCGCAGGAGCCACCGCCCGAGCGCCATGCCATCATCATCGGCTTCGGCCGCGTCGGCCGCCTCGTCGCCGATATGCTGGCGGCGCATGACCAGCCCTATCTGGCGATCGATTCGGATGCCGACCTGATCCGCCAGGGCCGGGCCGACGGCTATCGGGTGGCGTTCGGCGATGCCTCACACTCCCGCGCGCTCGAACGGCTGAGTGCCGGCCACGCTACGGCAGTGATCCTCACCATGGACGAGCCGGTCGCGGCGCAGCGTCTGGTCAGGAAGCTGCGCGGGCTATACCCCGAACTGCCCATCTTCGCCCGCGCCCGCGATGCTGCCCACGCCGCCCAGCTCTACCGCGCCGGGGCAAGCGATGCCGTACCCGAGACGCTTGAGGCATCGTTGCAGCTTTCGGAAGCCGTGCTGGTCGATCTCGGCGTCGCGATGGGTCCGATCATCGCTTCGATCCACGACAAGCGCGACACGCTGCGCGCGCAGATCATGGAGGAAGGTGAACTGGCGGAGAAGCCCAGACTCAAATCCGCCTCGCTCGGTGAACGAGCTGGCCTGAGAGCGCCGGTCAGGCCAGAGCCGCTTTGACCGCAGCGATGGCGTCGGCGGCTTTCGCGCCGTCAGGCCCGCCGCCCTGCGCCATGTCGGGACGGCCACCGCCGCCCTTGCCGCCCAGCGCTGCGACACCGGCGCGGACGAGGTCGACCGCACTGAACCTGCCGGTCAGGTCATCCGTGACCGCAGCGGCGATGCTCGCCCGCCCGTCGGCGACCGCAACGATCACGGCAATGCCGGAGCCCATGCGCTGCTTCTCCTGATCGAGCAGGCCGCGCAGATCCCTGGCGTCGAGCCCGTCGATCACCTGGCCGGAGAACCTGACGCCGTTCACCTCATCGTCCTGTGCTGCGGCTTTCGTCCCGCCGCCGGCCCCGGCACCACTCAGTGCCAACGCTTTCTTCGCGTCGGCCAGCTCGCGCTCGAGCTTGCGGCGCTCGTCGAGCAGCACGGCGACACGCGCCGCGACTTCGTCGGGCGTGGCCCGCAGCAGGCTTGCGGTATGCTTGAGCGCATCCTCGCGGCCGACCAGCCAGCGGCGCGCGCCTTCGCCGGTCAGCGCTTCGATGCGGCGCACGCCCGAACTGACCGCACTCTCGCTGACGATGCGGAACACGCCAATGTCGCCGGTGGCGGCGACGTGGGTGCCGCCGCACAGCTCGACCGAATAGCTGTGGCCGCTGTCCCGCCAGTCGGCCCGGCCCATCGACAGCACGCGCACTTCATCGCCGTATTTCTCGCCGAACAGCGCCATCGCGCCCGCGGCGATCGCGTCCGCGGGCGTCATCAGCCGGGTCGAAACCGGATCGTTATGGCGGATCTCGGCATTCACTTCGGCCTCAATGGTGGCGATGTCCCCGTCGCCGAGCGCCTTGGGATGCGAGAAATCGAAGCGCAGCCGGTCAGCCGCGACCAGCGAGCCCTTCTGCGTGACATGGCCACCCAGGCGGTTGCGCAGCGCTGCGTGCAGCAGGTGTGTGGCCGAATGGTTGGCGCGGATCGCGTCCCGGCGCTCCACGTCGACTTCGAGATGAACGGTGTCGCCCTTGCGGATCGTGCCGCTCTCGATCCGCGCATGATGCGCGTGCAGCCGACCGAGCGGCTTTGCGGTGTCGGTGACGGTCAGCCGTAGCCCGTCCGTTCCGGTCATCCGGCCGGCATCGCCGGCCTGGCCGCCGCTCTCGCCATAGAACGGCGTCTGATTGGTGAGGACAATCACTTCATGCCCGGTTTCGGCAAAGTCGAACTCGGCACCGTCACGGACCAGCGCCACCACCCGGCCCTCGCCGCTGGTAGCGGTATAGCCGGTGAATTCGGTCGCCCCCTCGCGCTCGGCGATGTCGAACCAGACTTCGCCCGCGGCCGCTCCGCCCGAACCCTTCCAGGCCGCACGCGCCGCCGCCTTCTGCTGTGCCATGGCCGTATCGAAGCCGGCGCGGTCAACGCCGATACCGCGGGTACGCAGCGCGTCCTCGGTGAGATCGTAAGGGAAGCCGTAAGTATCGTAGAGCCTGAAAGCGATGTCGCCGGGCAGGCTGTCACCCGCGCCCATGCCGGCAGTCGCCTCGTCGAGCAGCCTGAGGCCGTTGGTCAGCGTCTGGCGAAAGCGCCTCTCCTCGCGTTCGAGCACTTCCTCGATCAGCGGCTGCGCGCGCCCGAGTTCGGGATAGGCCTGGCCCATTTCGGCGACGAGCGAAGGCACCAGCCGGTGCATCAGCGGCTCACTGGCGCCAAGCAGGTGGGCGTGGCGCATGGCCCGGCGCATGATCCGGCGCAGGACATAGCCGCGGCCCTCGTTCGAGGGCAGTACGCCGTCGGCCAGCAGGAAGCCACTCGAACGCAAGTGATCGGCGATGACCCGGTGGCTGGCGCGATGCCCGCCTTCGGCCTTGACGCCGGACAGGTTCTCCGAGGCGGCGATCAGCGCGCGGAACGTGTCGATGTCGTAATTGTCATGCTCGCCCTGCAACACGGCGGCAATGCGCTCGAGCCCCATGCCGGTGTCGATCGACGGCCGCGGCAGTGCGACGCGGCTGCCGTCGGCATGCTGCTCGAACTGCATGAACACGAGATTCCATATTTCGATGAAGCGGTCGCCGTCCTCGTCGGGCGCCCCCGGAGGGCCGCCGGGGATGTCCTCGCCATGGTCGTAGAATATCTCCGAGCAGGGACCGCAAGGGCCGGTGTCGCCCATCGACCAGAAATTGTCCGAAGTGGCGATGCGGATGATCCGCTCGTCGGGTAGCCCGGCTATTTTCTTCCAGAGAGCGAAAGCCTCATCGTCGGTGTGATAGACCGTGGCGGTCAGCTTCTCCGCCGGCAGGCCCCATTCGCGAGTCAGCAGGGTCCAGGCATGGATGATCGCCTGTTCCTTGAAATAGTCGCCGAAGGAGAAATTCCCCAGCATCTCGAAGAAGGTATGATGCCGTGCCGTATAGCCGACATTATCGAGATCATTGTGCTTGCCGCCCGCGCGCACGCACTTCTGCGACGAGGCCGCGCGCGGCGGCTCACGTGTTTCCAGCCCGGTGAAGACGTTCTTGAACGGAACCATGCCCGCATTGGTGAACATCAGCGTGGGGTCGTTATGCGGCACCAGCGGCGCCGAAGGCACGGCCTCGTGGCCGTTGGCCGCGAAATAGTCGAGGAAGGACCGGCGGATTTCGTTGGTCGAGCTCATACGCGCGCCGATAAGCGAGCCGCGCGGTGCCGACAAGCGCGAAGCAGTGTTTTTGCAGGCCCGCCGACGGGACAGGCGATGAAGCTGCGGCCCTGCGCCCTGGCGCACGATCGAGAATCCGCTTGCGACTCGGCGCCCGGAGTCCCAGCATCGGCACCCCGTCTTCGCGCGTCGAGCGCAGGCACCGCACCGGCGCGCCTTCACAGGAAAGGAGACGACCATGGGCGATACCCTGTCCAGAAATTCCGCATCGGGTAACGGTTCGGCCCCTGCCCGCGCGGCCCGGGCGATCGCGCTGGTAGGGCCTGCGGGCACGGGCAAGACCAGCCTGGCCGAAGCGCTGCTGTTCGCCGGCGGCGCGATCAGCCGGCTGGGCAGTGTGGATGCCGGCACCACCGTCGGCGACGCCAGCCCCGAAGCGCGTGCCCGACGCGGCTCGACCGAGATCAGCCTCATGCATTTCGATTATCTGGGCGATCGCTTCGCACTGATCGACATGCCCGGCGGGCCGGGATTCGCTGCCGATGGACTCGCTGCGCTGCAATCGATCGATATGGCGCTGGTCGTGATCGACCCCGTGCCCGAACGCGCAGCGCTGGCCGAGCCGATGCTGCGCCGGCTGGACGAATCGGGCATTCCCCACGCGATCGTGGTCAACAAGATCGAGAACGCACGCGCCGGCGCGGTGCGCGAGCTGATCGCCGAATTGCAGCCGATGAGCAGCGAGCCTCTGGCCTTGCGCCAGATTCCCATCCGGGAAGGCGAGCATGTCACCGGCTATGTCGACCTCGCGCTGGAACGCGCCTACCGCTACCGTCCCGGCAAGGAATCCGAACGGGTCGACATTCCCGGCGAGCTTCGCGACCGCGAGCAAAGCGAACGCACCCACCTGCTCGAGACACTGGCCGATTTCGACGACACGCTGCTCGAAGCGCTGCTGATGGACGAGGCGCCCGACACGGCAACGGTGATGACCGACCTTGCTGCGGACACTGCCGGCAACAAGGTGGTGCCGGTGCTGCTCGGCTCGGCGCTGACCGGCGGCGGCATTCACCGCCTGCTCAAGCTGCTGCGCCACGAAGCACCCGCGCCCGCAGCCGTCGCCGCGCGGCTCGGGGTCGCGGGCGGCGCCGCGCTGCACGTTTTCAAGATCGCCAATGGCGGCGCCATGGGCCGGCTTGCGCTTGGCCGGGTGATCGGCGCGGCGGCCGGCGCTGGCATCCGTGAAGGCGATGAGCTTGCGGTCGGCAGCGAACTGGTGCGCACCGGCTCGCTGTTCCGCCTCCAGGGGGACAAGACCGCGAAACAGGCCGCCGCGGCCGCAGGCGATGTCGTCGCCGTGGCCAAGCTCGACGCGGCGCGCAGCGGCATGCTGCTGCCCGGCAAGGGCGCGACGTGCATCCCGGCCGCGCCGGTCGCATATCCGGCGCGCAACGCCGCGACCGCGATCACGACGCGCGACCGCAAGGACGATGTCAAGCTTTCCACCGCGCTGCACCGGCTCTGCGAGGAAGATCCGGCGCTGCAATGGATGCAGGACGAGGCGACGCACGAAACGCTGCTGCGCGGGGTCAACGATGACCATCTGCAAGTCGTGCTCGGCCGGCTGCTGCGCCGCTATGGCGTTGCGGTCGATACGCGGGCGCCGCGAATCGCCTATCGCGAATCGATCCGCAAGCCGGCAGTGCAGCGCGGCCGACACAAGAAGCAGTCGGGCGGCCATGGTCAGTACGGCGATTGCGTGATCGAGATCCGGCCGCTCGCGCGCGGCGAAGGCTTCCGCTTCGAGGACCGCATCACCGGCGGCGCGATTCCCAGGCAATATATCCCGGCGGTGGAAGCGGGCATCCGCGACGCGATGGAACGTGGGCCGCTGGGCTTTCCCGTGGTCGATGTTGCGGTGACGCTGACCGACGGGTCGTTCCATTCGGTCGATTCGTCCGAACTGGCCTTCCGCATTGCGGGACGCCTGGCGATGTCCGAAGCGCTGGCCGCGGCCGCTCCCTATCTGCTCGAGCCGATCTGCAAGGTGACGGTCGACACGCCGGCGGGCACCGGCTCGAAAGTCGGCTCGGTGCTGTCGAGCCGGCGCGGCCAGATCCTCGGTCTCTCACCGCATCCCGACCAGGCGCGCCGGGAACGCGTCGAGGCGCTGCTGCCCGAAGCGGAACTGCACGGGCTCGATGCCGAACTGCGCTCGCAGAGCCAGGGGCTGGCAGATTTCACCGCAACCTTCGATCACCTCGCCGAACTGACCGGCAAGCAGGCGGACGACGTGGTGAAAGCACAGGCGGCGCTGGCGGCATAGAGCATCGCGCGCCGGCCTGGAAATCGCGGCAAGGTATCGGATGGGAATGAAACGGAAAGACCGGTGCGGGGCACTCGCTGCCCGCACCGGTCTATCTTTCCGAGCGCCGGATACCGGACTTGCCGGCCCGGACACTCCTTGGGGTGTCAGAGGTCGTCGTCCGCGTCCGGGCCCGCCATCATCTCCCCCGCAAGGCCGTCGGTCTGGCCGCGGATGGCGGCTTCCAGGCGGCCCGAAACTTCGGGATTATCCTTGAGGTACTGCTTGGCATTCTCACGGCCCTGGCCGATGCGGATGCTGTCGTAGCTGAACCAGGCCCCCGACTTCTCGACGAGGCCGGCCTTGACGCCGAGATCGAGGATCTCGCCGATCTTCGAGATGCCTTCGCCGTACATGATGTCGAACTCGACCTGCTTGAACGGCGGCGCGACTTTGTTTTTGACCACTTTCACGCGCGTCGCGTTGCCCGTGATCTCGTCACGGTCCTTGATCTGGCCGGTGCGGCGGATGTCGAGCCGGACCGAGGCATAGAACTTGAGCGCATTGCCGCCGGTCGTGGTTTCGGGATTGCCGTACATCACGCCGATCTTCATGCGCACCTGGTTGATAAAGATGACCAGGCAGCGCGAACGGCTGATCGAGCCGGTGAGCTTGCGCAGCGCCTGCGACATGAGGCGCGCCTGCAAGCCGACGTGGCTGTCGCCCATCTCGCCTTCGATCTCGGCCCGCGGCACCAGCGCGGCTACCGAATCGATCACCAGCACGTCGATCGCATTCGAACGCACCAGCGTATCGACGATCTCGAGCGCCTGCTCGCCGGTGTCCGGCTGCGAGACGATCAGTTCGTCGATGTCGACGCCGAGCTTCCTGGCATAGACCGGATCGAGCGCATGCTCGGCGTCGACGAAAGCAGCGGTACCGCCGGCTTTCTGCGCCTCGGCGATGGCGTGCAGCGCCAGCGTCGTTTTGCCCGAGCTTTCCGGCCCGTAGATCTCGACGATGCGCCCCCGCGGCAGGCCGCCGATGCCCAGCGCGATGTCGAGCCCGAGCGAACCGCTTGAGATCGCCTCGATCTGCATCGCCTCGCGCGAGCCGAGCTTCATTGCCGATCCCTTGCCGAAAGCCCGGTCGATCTGCGCCAGCGCCGCTTCGAGCGCTTTCTGACGATCCATGTTGTCCTTTTCCCTGCCTTCCTGAATCAGCTTGAGCTGTGCAGCCATGTCACGTCCCCTTGCCTAGAGCATCGTGCGCGGAAACGGGAACCACTTTTGCGCAAAAAACGATGCGACAACAAAAATCCAGAACACCGACCCGGAAAGTCGACCGGGGTGACATGTATCGCGTTTGTTCCGAGTGAACAAGAGGGGAACGAATTTTTTTCGGATTTTGCTCTCAGGTCGACACCGTCATCGCCGGCGTATCGTGGCAGACCGGCAGATAGATGGTGAAGCGCGTGCCGCCCCTTTGGCCATTCCGGCCCACCTCGCTGTCGGCGAAGATGAAACCGCCGGACTGCTTGACGATGCCGTAAACGGCCGCAAGCCCCAGCCCCGCACCCTTGCCCTGCTCTCCGGTGGTGAAGAAGGGCTCCCAGATCCTGCCAAGATGTTCGGGCGCAATGCCGCTGCCGGTATCCTCGACGATCAGCGCGGTATAGTCGCTGATCGGGATGATTTCGCTGCGCATCCGGCGCACGTCGGCGGCCGTGACGCGCCGGGTCATCAAGGTCAGCTTGCCGCCGCGCGGCAGCATGGCGTCGCGCGCATTGGCGGCGAGGTTCACGATCACCTGGCCGAACTGCGCGGGATCGACGCGCACCGGGCCGAGATCGCGGTCGTGACTGACGGCGAGCCGGATCTTTTCACCGATCAGCCGCTTCAGCGTCGGCGAGGTTTCGGCGACGATGTCGGGCAGTTGCACCACCTCGGGCAGCAAGGCCTGCTGTCGCGAGAAAGCGAGCAGTTGCCGGGTCAGCGCGGCCGCGCGGCTCGCATTCGCGTGGATCTGCCGGATATCGTCATAGTCGGCAGCGCCCGGCATGTGGCGCAGCAGCATGAGGTCGCAAGAGGCGAGAATCGCCGTCAGCGCATTGTCGTAATCGTGCGCGATGCCGCTGGCGAGCCGGTCCACCGCCTGCATCTTGGTCGCCTGCGCTGCCTGGCGCTTGAGCCGCGTTTCCTCCGAGCCGTCGGTGAGACTCAGCAGCACCGCCGCCTCGCCGAGCCCCCGCACGGCGGCAAGGCCCAACGAAACCGGCTCGTCGGGCCGGGCGGCCAGACGCACGGCAACCTCACCCGCGGTGGCCGGGCCTTGCGCATGGCGGCGGATCGCGTCGGACAGCACGCCCTTGTCCTCGCGCACGACGAGGTCGGTCGGATACGTCGGCGGCGCTTCGCCCTCGCGGCCGGCGGCGCGCATGAAAGCGGGGTTGGCGAACAGCAGGCGCCCGTCGCGATCGGCCATACCCAGGCCCAGCGGCAACTGGCCGAGCAGCGCCTCGAGATGCGGCGCGGCAGCGCTCACCTCGCTATGCCCGCCGCCGATGCCGGCGCTGGCCTCGACCAGCAGCAGCAGTGACGGGGTGAGGTCGGGGTCCGGCTTGCCCGGCGCGTCGGGATCGACGACCGGGAAGTGATAGAGCGTCAGCGGCGTGCCGCGCTTCCCCTCGTGCGCCCAACCGATGCGGTCGCCATTCTCCTGGCGCAGCAGCGAAACGAATTCCCGCCCGATCGTGGAGCCAAGCGCATCTCCCGTCGCCCGCTCGGCGAAGCCGGTGGTGGCGGCGCGGATCAGCCCGTCGGGATCGACTATGGCGGCGGCAATGCCGGCACGGTCGAGCGAGCGCCCGAGCTTGCCGTCGAGCCGCTCGACGAGATCGGTCACCGGATCGACCGAAACGATCGGCAAGAAGCGCCAGACGAGGAAGTCCTCGCCGCGTCCGGTCCGCACGACTTCGGCCTTCCAGCAGCCCCGCTCGTTTTCGACCGGAGCAGCGCGCGCCCTGCCGTCGCGCCAGCCGGCACGAGACGCGCCGGCGAGCCGGTCCAGCGAGGCTTCGTCGACCGGCAGGCGCGGCGGTGCGTTCCCCGCCTCGAACCATTCCTCATAACGCGCATTGGCGCAAACCAGCCGTCCGGCGCGGTCGATGATGGCGACGGCACTGTCGGGCGTCTCGATCGCCGTGATGGTGACCGACCAGTCGGGCAGCCCGAAATCCGCTTCCTCGATTGCCGGCCGGCGCAGCGTGACGACGCAGATGAACCCGCCGAGCACCGCCAGCGCGGCGCCATAGGCTGCAACCACCAGCGGCTCGCGGGTGATCGCCCAGATGAGAACCAGGCTGGCGAGGAACGCTCCGGCGACCGGCAGCCAGTCGGCCGATCCGCGCCTCGGCGCCCCGGCTTTCATTCGGCGGTTTCCGTGGCGGCGTCCGCCACCGGGCCGGGCCGGGCCAGCCGGGTCTGCCGCTTGCGCCCGACCCACCAGCGCCAGACGAGGGCGGAAATCAGATAGCCGATCGCGGCGGCCACCGTGGAGATGATAAGCAGGCCGATCAGCAGAGCCGGCGCGGCGTCGGACAGCAGCCAGCCGCCCCATTCCCGCAAGCCCGCGCCATGCCGGTAAAGCTCGTGGAAAGTGCCGACATCGGCATGATAGCCGAGCATGTTGCCCAGATAGATCGCGGCCGCGATGATCAGCGGCGTCGTCGCCGGGTTCGACAGGAAGGTCATCCCCGCAGCGATCGGGATATTGCCGCGGCAGGGCACGCAGAGCAGCGCCGCGCCGACGATCTGCACGCCGGGGATCAGCGCGAAAATGCCGATCAGCAGGCCGACCGCCACGCCGCGTGGCACCGAACGGCGCGTGAAGCGCCACAATTCGTGCCGGCGCGCAAACGGGGCTACGAAGCGATTGGCCTCAAGCTCCTCGCGCCTGGGCATCGTGCGGTGCAGCCATCCGGCAAGCTTGCCCTGCATGGTTCCGCTCGGCTCGTGCCGTTCTGCGCCTTTTGCCGAAGATGGACGGAAAATCATCCGTGGTCCCGCATAATCCGCGCCTGCTCGCGTTTCCAGTCGCGTTCCTTGATCGTCTGGCGCTTGTCCGCCGCATTCTTGCCGCGGGCAAGCGCCAGTTCCACTTTGGCCCGACCGCGGCTGTTGAAGTAGATCGACAGCGGCACGAGCGTCATGCCCTTGCGCTCGACCGCGCCTTGCAGCCGGTCGATCTCGCGCTCGTGCAGCAGCAGCTTGCGCGGTCGTTTCGGCTCGTGGTTGAAGCGGTTGCCATGGCTGAATTCGGGTACGTTGGAATTGATCAGCCAAGCCTCGCCGTTCTCGATCGCGGCATAGGATTCGGCAATCGAGCCCTCGCCGAAGCGCAAGGACTTCACCTCGGTTCCGGTGAGCATGATGCCGGCCTCGAAAGTATCGTCGATATGATAGTCGAACCGCGCGCGGCGGTTTTCGGCGACGGTCTTTTTCTTGTCGAATTGCGTGTGCTGCGGACGGGCCATGGTCCGACCGGATGTAGGGCGCCTTGCGCGAAAAGGGAACGGTGATCGCGACTCCGCCCTGTTTCGCGCAACGGATAGAGAGGATCGCGCAGATCAGACGTGCTGGAGGTAGATATCGAGATGCACGAGCCTGCCCGCCTCGTCGAACTCGTAGAGCGTGCAGGAATTGACTACGCTTTCCACCCCGCCGCGGGGCGTATTATGCTCGGTCAGTTCGAGGAACACGAGTTTGCCGACCTCGCTGATGCGATGGAATTCGCTCTGGAAATCGGTGGTCGTGCCCCATTGCATCAGCAGCCCGCGATAGACATCCCAGCCCATCGCCACGCGATCGTTGCCCACCCGCTCGAATTTCGCAACATCGAGCAGGGCGGCAAGCTCGTCCCAGCCGGCCTCGGTGAAGCCCGGCTCCTTGGCGGCGCGCACCGTGCGCTCGATGATTTCGCCATATTGCAGCACTTTGCGCGCGTAAGCGCCGGTCACTGCGCTCCTGTCCCGCCAGCTCGACATCGTCGTGATCCTCTCCGGTTGCGATGGCAGCCGCATCCTTGCCCCGCCGGCCGGCATTTGCCAATCCGCAATCGGAAGCCCCGGGACTATCGGCAATAGCAGCGGAATGGGTGCAGCCCGGCGGCCACGCAGAGGGGCCGGGCCTTGCCGCGGCAGCCCGAACCGATGCCCCGCACATTTCGTCCATTATCCATATAGTGCCGCAGGATTTTTTGCATATTCACACGCGAATCAGATAGGGATAGGGATAGGGATAGGGATAGGGATAGGGATAGGGATAGGGATAGG
>JAITWR010000112.1 GCA_031285165.1 Novosphingobium sp. | reverse complement strand
CCGCCCCCCTGCCGCAACGTGCGGATGCGCCCGCGCCGGCCGGTGATGATCTTGTGCGGATAGGCCTGATGGCCGACATCCCACACCAGACGGTCGGCCGGCGTGTCGAACACATAGTGCAGCGCCACGGTCAGTTCGACCACGCCCAGGCCCGATCCCAGATGCCCGCCCGTCTCCCCGACCGCCGCTATCGTCTCCGCCCGAAGCTCGTCCGCCAGCCGGCGCAACTCCCCCGGCAGAAGCCGCCGCAAATCCGCCGGCGTCCCGATCCCGTCAAGCAGCGGTGCCGCCGCATCGATTGTCATGTCCCGTACTCTACTCTCTCAATCTGAAACCAGGGCGATCGAACAGGGTGAAGAAAGACGTGCCTTCCCCGGCGCCTGCCTGCCAACGCATGCCCGAACCTTCCGGCCCCGCCCGTCCCCTGCTACGAAGCGGCCCTGGGGCGATGCCACAGGCCGGTGATGCCCAGGGCAAGGCGCATCATCTTCGGCACGAAGCGCGGCTGTTTCAAGCGCTTGTCGTAGGTTCCCAGCCGCCGGTCGTTTTCGGCGAGGCAGATTTTCGCCAATTCGCTGAAAGTCACCTCGACTCCCAGCTCTTTGGAGCCGTTGAGCGTGAAATTGGTGTCCTCGCCCTTGGGGTTGGCGCCCATGCCTTTGGCGAAGCTCATGCGTTCGGCGATCAGGAACAGCCATACGGCCACGACTTTGACTTCGAACCAGGGCCGCCGCCACCAGGGCATGTTGCGCCGCCACCAGGCGACCCAGTTGACGAAGAACAGGATATGGCGCGCTTCCTCGCGCATGACAGGGTCGAACGTGTCGACCAGTTCCTGCGGGAAGAAGCCCGAATCCGCAGCCAGCTTGAACAGGCCGAAGCCGAAGAAGCTGTCGATGCATTCGGAATAGCCGGTCACCATGAAGGCCCATTCGGCATCGCGCGGCGGTTTCAGATCCTCGGGCGGCGGCATCTCGATGCCGTAGGCCTCGACGAGATTGGCGAGAACCGTCTTGTGGCGCGTCTCCTCGAAAGCGTCCATCTGCACGGCAGTCTTGAGCAGCGGGTCGTCGATGTGCCCGGCGAAAGTGCGCACGTTCAGCCCGGCGCGTTCCTCGACCGCGACGGCGACATCCCAGATCGGCAGCGACTTGATCTTGCGCTCGGTCTCGGCGTCGAGCCTGGGCCAGTCGAGCAGTGCGGGGCGATAGGGATCGTGCGTGTCGAGCAAGGTCCGGCACATCAGCATCAGATGATCCTTGCTGCCGAGCTTGAACGCTCCCGTCGGCAGTGGGGCGGACTTGTCGTATTCACCCCAAGGCGCGGCTATTTCCATCGTATCGCCTGTTCCAAAGAAAACGGGTGCCTAGCATAACCGTGTTTTGCGGTGTGACCAGACCGATCTGACCGATCAGGGCGCATCTGTGGCCGATGCCAGGGGGGCGAGCAGTTCGAGCACCTTTTCGTCCGCTGCCGTCAGCAGTTCGCCGTCTCCGGGCATCACCTGGATGGCGACCTGGTCCGCTCCGGCATCCCAGTGTTCCTGGATGCGCCTGCGGATATCGGCTTCGTCGCCCCATGCCAGCAGCGCGTCGGCCGCCTTGTCCGAAACCTCGCCCGCGAAATCCGCTTCGGTAAGGCCCATGCGCAGCAGGCTGTTGCGATAGTTCGGCATGGCGGCGAGGCCCGATACCAGCCCGCGGCCGACGGCGCGCGCCCGGCCGGGATCGCTTTCGAGCATGACCGCCTGCTCTACCAGCAGCAGCTTCCCGCTACCCAGAATCCGGCGCGCAATCGCGGTATGGCCGGGCGTGGTGGCGAAGGGGTGGGCGCCGTCGGCATGAGTCCGGGCAAGTTCCAGCATTTTCGGCCCGAGCGCGGCGATCACCGTGCGCGGCTTTTCGGCGGGGGGCGGCCCCGGATATGCGAGCGCGGCCATCGCTTCGAGATAGGCGCGCATCGTCGCTACCGGCCTGGCATAAGTATGGCCGCGCATGCCCTCGACGATGAAGGCGTGCGAGGCGCCCATGCCGAGGAGAAAGCGGCCGCCCCATTGCTCGTTGAGGCCGTACTGGGCGCCGATCATCGTCGTCGGGTCGCGCGAATAGATGTTGGCGACGCCGAGCGCGACTTGCAGCCGTCCGGTGCCGGCGAGGATGCGCGCGGCCAGGACCATCGGGTCGCTGCCCATCCCGTCGTTGATCCACAGCGTGCCATAGCCCCATTCTTCCAGCCGCCGGGCGAAAGCGACGAGATCGGCCGAGCGATAGCCGATCGTGTTGATCCAGACTGCCAGTTTGTCGATTCTCATGGATGTCCTTTCCCTCGCGCCGTGTCTCGTGATGCGCCGGACCCATCGGGGCCTTGTTGAGAACACTTCGGCCCGGGCAGAACCCGGCGCAAGTGCCCGGCCAGCGTGTCGAGCGTGAAAGGCTTGGCGAGCACTTCGAAACCTTCCTCGGCGGCGGCGCAGGCGGCCGAGCAGTAGCCGGTCATCAGCAGGATCGGCAGGCCGGCATCGCGGCTGCGCAGTTCCCGCGCGAGATCGAGCCCGTTGCGCTCTCCGGGCATCACCATGTCGGACAGCACGGCGTCCACCGGCACGGCGTCGAAGCGGTTCATTGCCGCGTCGGCCGAGGCGGCGTAGATCACCTCGCAGCCGAGAGCTTCGATCATCTGGCCGATCGGTTCGGCCAGCGCGTCGTCGTCCTCGACCAGCAGAACCCGCCGGTTCAGCGGCCGGTCTTCGGCCATGGCGTCGTCTCTGTCCGGGGCATGCGGCGGCGCGCGTTCGCAGCGCGGCAGTGTCAGCGTTACGGTCGTGCCCTGGCCCTCGCGGCTGTCGATCGCCACCGAACCGCCCGAGGCGCGGGTGAAGCCGTAAACCTGGCTGAGACCGAGCCCGGTGCCATGGCCCACGTCCTTGGTGGTAAAGAAGGGTTCGAAAGCCTTCTCGATCTGTTCGGACGACATGCCCGCGCCTTCGTCCCGAACTGTGATCCGCACCGCGTCATGGCCTGCAAGCCCGTGCGGCAGGTTTCGGGCGGCGATGCTGATGCGCCCGCCCCTGGGCATGGCATCGCGCGCGTTGACCGCGATATTGAGCATGGCCACGTCGAATTGCGACGGGTCGGCTTCGATCGGCCAGAGGTCGGGCGCCAGTTCGTACTGCACCGAAATGTCCTCGCGCAGCGAATGTTCGAGCAGGCCGGCGAGGCCGTGCATCCGCCGGGGGATGTCGATCGCTTCCTTTTGCAGCGGCGTGCGGCGCGAGAAAGTCAGCAATTGCTGGGTCAGCCTGGCGCCGCGGTCGAGCGCATCGCGCACGCCGCGCTTCAGCTTCTCGCGCCGTTCGGGATCCCTGGCGCGTTCGAGCAGTTCCAGCCCGCTCGAAGCAGCCATCAGCATGTTGTTGAAATCATGCGCGACGCCGCCGGTGATCTGGCCGATGGCTTCCATCTTCTGCGCCTGGCGCAACTGCGCTTCGGCCTTTTCGCGCGCATCGATTTCTTCCTGGAGCCGGCGGTTGGCCACGGTCGCGCCGGCGTATGACATGCCAAGCACCGCGATCAGCAGCGCCGCCATGATGATCACCGCGCCGATCCCGAAATAGCGCGAGGCGCGTCGCGGCCAGGGCTCGACGATGGCGCGGACATAGACGTTGCCGAGTTGCAGGCTTCCCTGCCGCACCGGCTCGACCACCGACAGTCCGTTGCCGTCGATCATCGGGGGATGCGGCTGCACCCGCACGGGCAGCGGTGCCCCCTGCTTGACGAAGCCCGCGATCGCTTCGCCCTGCGCGCCATAGACCGCGGCGGCCTGGATATCGTTGTTGAGCCGCAGCGCATCAAGGAATTCGCGTGCGGTGGCGCGGTCGTCGAAAGCGAGCGCACCGGCGACGCTGCCTGCCAGGATGCGCGCATGAACGCGCGTCTGGTGCTCGTGCTCGATTTCCGCCTGCTGCTCGCTTTGCCAGGCGAGCAGCAGGCTGACCGCAATCAGCAGCAGGGCGACGAGGCCGGCGGCCCAGCGCCCTTCGCGCAAGCGGCGCTCGGCGAGTGCGGGCAGGGTCATGGCTCGATCAGCTCCGCAACCGCCAGCAGCTTGGAGCTGAGTTCCAGTTGCCGGGCTTCCGCCGCCTTGCGATGGATCGCGAAGCGGACATTGTCGCCGGCCCGGACGAATTCGATGATGCCGCCATGTACGCCGGCGCTGCGATCGGTGACGGTGAGCACCGGCCGGTCGCCGGCCTGTGCGATCGGCCTTCTTGCGGCCGGGCCTTCCTGGCCGATGAACAGGATCTGGCAGCGGGCCGCGGTTTCCGGGTGGGCGGGGTCGATCCGCTCGGTCCTGAGAGGGTGCCCGGCTGCTTGCCGGCCATGCACCAGCGCCCTGGTTGCCATGAATATGTCGTCGCGGCCGGCGATGCAGATGCGCAAGGGGGCCTGGCCATCGGCGAACGTGTCGGCCGGCCAGCGGACGAATGAGGCGAGTTTGTAAAGATAGCCGGCTTTGACCTGTGCTTCCGAATCTGCGGAGGGGCCTGTCGCGGACAGCGCGACGAACCCGCCGAGCCCGACGATGACCAGCGCCACCGCGCTCATCC
>JAITWR010000036.1 GCA_031285165.1 Novosphingobium sp. | reverse complement strand
GGCGCCTACGCCGGCGGCCGCTGGGGCGCGGCCTCGCTGCGCCTGGGCGCGGCCCACACCTGGCACAGACTCTCGATCGCCCGCAGGGTGACTTTCCTGAACTTCACCGACAGCCTCTCCGCCCACTACAAGGCCGGCACGACGCAGGTATTCGGCGAGGCGGGCTACACCATCACCGGCAAGGCCGTGACAGTGGAACCCTTCGCCAACCTCGCCTACGTCCGCCTCCACACCGATGCCTTTGCGGAGAGCGGCGGCAAGGCGGCACTGACCGCGCGAGGCCAGAGCACCGACACGACGTTCTCGATGCTGGGCGTCCATGCCTCCACCGATCTTGGCGCGAACGGCCTCAAGGCCACGGCCACGCTCGGTTGGCGGCACGCCTTCGGCGACGTGACGCCGACCACCAGCCTGTCGTTCGCGGGCGGTGGCGATACCTTCACCATTGCGGGCGTTCCCATCGCCAAGGACGCGGCGGTGATCGACCTTGGCCTCGCCTTGCCCGTTGGCGAGAACGCCTCGCTGGGCTTCTCCTACAACGGCCAGTTCGGCTCAGGCATCACCGACAACGGCGTGCGGGTGAGCTTCCACTTGCGGTTCTGATCCCGAATGGGGAGGGAAGCGCCCGGCATGGAAACGGGCGCTCGAAGTATCCCGCCCGGCCAATGGCCGGGCGGGATATTTTTAGGCCCTACGCCACGAAGCGTGGAAGCGCGAGCGTGAGGTTCTTGTCGGGAAGATCAATCTGACCTACCAAACAAGCCGCAAGTCCCGCTGAAACGGTATGGGTCAGATGGGGACGATTAGAAAATTACGCCCGAAGTGGCCCGGCGAAGACGATGGCGACCTCATCACGTTCCTCGCCGACGGACAGCTATGAGCAACTACGCAAGCCGTTGCCGGCGCAGGTCGTATCTTCTTGCACTTCTTCATATTGGGCACTCCAACAAGCTATGATGGCAGTAGCTACCCCCTCCCCTTCAGGGGGCTTTCGGACGGCTATCGGGCGGCTCCCCCGAGCCCCTCCCGCGCCGCTCCATGCCCCCGATATCCGGGTGGCCGACCTGATGCCGCATTTCCTTACGGCGGGGGAAGCGGGCCGCTGGAAGCCGTGCACTGTGAACGCCATGCGGAGCATCGCGGCTCATCACATCCTCCCCCAGATAGGGCGGCGCAGGGTGCGCGACATCACGCCCGAGGAAGTCGCCCGCTGGCATCTCGACGTGAAGGCGGCAAGCACCACGGAGCGCATGGCGCTGTCCACCCTGTCGGGGCTGATGGTCTATGCCGAGGATCACCCTGATAATCCTCAATCGCTCGCAGCAGCGCGCCAATAAGCAATTGGGCAGGGTCGTGGTCGGCGCGCGCCGTAGCAACCGCATAGCGGAACACCCGGCTGGCGAAGGAACGCAGGAGATTGGTCGTTTCCAGTCGGCCCCGGTGTTCATGCTTCCTGAGTTCGTGCAGCAACTCTTGCGGAGTGATCTCCGTTACCGGGCGCTTGCCGAAATCGGTGCCCAGCAGTTTCACGAACCAGCGCACTTTGATTCTGTGGGGGCTTCGCAGGGCCCCCTGATCAGGCCCCCATCATCGCCAGCTACAGGCAGATAGAGGCATCCACCGACAATCAGCGAATGCCTCAAAACTGGCGGAAATCCGGGGATTTTTCAACTGTTGGCAGCCATCGCCAAACAGGATTTTGGAGGCCCGAGCCGGAATCGAACCGGCGTGTACGGATTTGCAGTCCGCTGCGTCACCACTCCGCCATCGGGCCTCAGGCGCAGTCTTGTGTGGGTTCGGGGCCGGTAGCCGAAGGCGTTGCCCGGCGCAATCGGTTTCGTGCCGCGCGGTCGTGAAAGTCCCGAATGCCGCCGGTTCAGGCCGCCATGCGTATGGCGAGGTCCGACAGGGCCTCGGCCATTTTGGCTGCCAGGACCGGCTCAACGGGCGATTCCGTGATAGCGCGCGACATGGCGTTCGCCCATTGGCGGCCGACTTGCGGCGTCATTGCCACACCGCGATGAGCCGACATCATGCAGAGGCCGGGATGTTCGTCAAACCAGTCGCGCGGGCCGCCGAGCCAGGCGGCGAGGAAGCCTGTCAGCGATTTGCGCATCGGTGCCAGATCCGGCGCATGCAGGGCGCGCAATTCGGCATAGGCCGGATCCTGTTCGAGAAGATCGTAAAAGCGCTCGACGATCTGCCCGACGACATCCCGGCCGCCGACGAGGTCGAAAGGGGTCGCGCTCACTGCGGTCTGCTGCACCGGTTTCTCCTTTGCCGGCGAATCCATAGGCGAGCTGCCGGCTGCTTGTATTGCGCGAGGTCAAAGAGCGGGGCAAGCTCCATGCCGGGCGCGGCGGGCGGTTTCAGTAGGCCAGTTTCAATCCGGGCCGCGGCCAGTCCACCGCGACCAGCGTGCCATAGCCCGACAGCGTGATGAACGCGGTCTGCATGTCCGGCCCGCCGAAGCAGATATTGGTGCAGTAGGGCTCGGGCGCCGCGTGGAATTCGACGAGCCCGCCTGCGGGCGAGAAGACGCTGATGCCGGCCGCGACCAGCGAGGCCACGCAGATGTTGCCGTTCGCCTCGACCGCCAGCGAATCGAAACGCTGATAGCCGGTCGGCCCGCCGATGAACCTGCCGCCGTTGGGCGAGGGCCAGGGCTCCTTGCCGAGCCGGCCGGGCGAGAGCACCGGCCAGGCCCAGACGCGGCCGGTTTCAGTCTCCGAGGCGTAGAGCGTCCTGCCGTCGGGCGAGAGACCGACGCCGTTGGGCGTGATCATCGGGAAGACGACTTCCTCGATGTGCGAGCCGTCCTCGGCCGCGTAGAACACCGCGCCGCGGTCCATCAGCCGGTCGTAGCTCTTGCCGTGATCGGTGAAATAGAAGCCGCCCCTGCCGTCGAAGACGATGTCGTTGGGACCGGTGATCGGCGTGTCGCCGCAATGCGTGTAGAGCATTTCGACCTTGCCCGAGCCGAGGTCGACGCGCTGGATGCCGGCGTTGTGGTAATTGTCGGCGCGGCCGTGCGGGCGCAGGTAGCCGTCGGGCTCGGTGATCCAGTTGAAGCCGCCGTTGTTGCAGACGTAAACCCGGTTGTCCGGCCCCATCGCCGCGCCGTTCGGCCCGCCGCCCAGTTCGGCGACGACTTCGCGCCTGCCGTCCATGGTGCAGCGGATCAGCCGCGCGCCTTCGATCTCGACCACCAGAACCGAGCCGTCGGCCAGGGCGATCGGCCCTTCGGGGAAGCGCAGCCCACTGGTGATTTCTCGCGCCTGGAGTTTCATGCGAGTCAGCCTTTCCTGCCGATCAGTTCGATGATGGCCGGGAAATACTTGTCGCCAAGCCCGCGATCAACCGCCGCCTTGTAATATTCGGCCGCGCGGTTGGCCATGCGCGGCTCGACGCCCATCTCGCCGGCCAGTTCGATCGCATAGCCGAGATCCTTGAGCACATAGGGCGAAGGGAAAGCCTTTTCGGGGAAAGCGCGCGGCACCATCGCTTTCATGCCGTGGTTCTGCAACGCGAAGCTGTCGCCCGAGCCCAGGCCGACCGCTTCGACCAGCTTTGCCGGAGCGACGCCGGCACGTTCGGCGACGACCATCATCTCGGCGATCGCGGCGACGTTCTCAAACAGCAGCGTGTTGTTGATCAGCTTCACCACCTGGCCGCAGCCGACATCGCCGCAATGGGTGACATCGCTGCCCATGTAGCCGAGCAGCGGGGCGATGCGGGGGAACAGATCCTCGCCGGCGCCGACCATGATCGACAGCGTACCGTCCTGCGCCGCCTGGCGGGTGCGCGCAACGGGGGCGTCGGCGAAGCGGATGCCCGCTTCGGCAAGCCTTGCAGCGACCTGGCGCGCGTCGGCGACGCCGGTGGTGGAAAGGTCGACGACGATCGTGCCCGGCCGGGCGCCGGCGGCGATGTCGGCGCAGACTGCGGCGACCTGCCTGCCGCCGGGAAGCGAGAGGAAGATGATGTCGGCATGCTTCGCCACTTCGTCCACCGAGGCAGCGGGAACCGCGCCGGCATCGACGGTTTCCTGCAACGCGGTTTCGCTCATGTCGAAAGCGTGGACCCTGCCGGCGTGCTTGCGGACCACGTTGCGGCTCATCGGCCCGCCCATCACGCCGAGGCCGATGAAGCCGAGAGTGGGAATGCTGTCGCTCATCTTCCGGATCTTTCCCTGCGTACCGTCAGTAAATGACTTCGCTTTCTTCCAGCGCCTGCCGCTCGCCGCGAGTCATGCCGAGCAGTTCGCCATAGACGTAGTCCTCGTCCTCGCCGAGCCCGGGCGTGCCGCGGTGGATGCCGATTTCGGGGCCTTTGGACAGCCGCATCGGCACGCCAACCGCGGCGCGGTGCTTGCCGTCGGGCTCCTGCACCTCGCAGATCGCGCCGCGCGCGCGCAAGTGCGGGTCGGCGGCGATTTCGGGCGTGGTCCACGAGGCATGCGCAGCCACACCGGCAGCCTGGAGCATTGCGGCAATGTCGTCGGCCGGCAGCGTCGCGGTCCAGGCCGAGACGATCGGATCGAGCGCGGCGCGGTTGGCGTGGCGGTCGGCAGCCCTGGCGAAACGCGCGTCGCCGGCCAGAGCCCCCGCGAAGGCGGGGGCCTCAGGCCTTTGCAGCGCTCCGTCGCCTGAGATCCCCGCCTGCGCGGGGACTCGATACTCGCCGATGATGCCTGCAAGCGCCTGCCATTCCGCATCCGTCGCGACGGCGATCGCGACCCAGCGGTCCTCGCCCTGCGCCGGATAGACACCGTGCGGGGCCATTGCCAGGTGGTCGTTGCCGATGCGGTGCGGTTCCTGTCCGGCGGCGGCGAGCAGCAGCGCCTCGCCGAGCAGCGAGCTTGCGACCTCGCGCGCCGACACGTCGACCAGCCCGCCCGCGCCCGTGGCGCGGCGACGCTGGAGCGCGGCGAGCACCGCGACGGCGCTGTTCATGCCGACGGTGTGGTCCATCACATGCCGCATCTCCACCGGCGGGCCATCGGCATAGCCGGTCATCTCGCCCAGCCCGCCCCAGGCGCCGAACAGCGGCGCATAGCCGGCGAAATGCCTGTCCGGCCCGTTCTGGCCCGATGAGGAGACGCACAGCATGATGATATCCGGCTTCACCGCCTTCAGATCGTCGAAGCCCAGGCCCAGCCGGCCGATCACGCCGGGACGGAAGCTTTCGGCCGCGATGTCCGATATCGCGACCAGCTTTTTTGCCAGCACGACGCCTTCGGGCTTCTTCAGGTTGATGCGGACCGACAGCTTGGTGGAAGCGACCTGGTCGAATGTCGCCGGCCCCATGCGGCCGTAAACCGGGTGCGGCTTGCGGAAAGCGTCGGGGCGCATCGCGCTTTCGATCTTGATGACTTCCGCGCCGAGCTGCGACAGCAGATGGGTGCAGAAAGGCCCCGCGTTATGCACGGTGAAATCGGCGATGCGGATGCCGTGGAGGGGCTTCATGCCCGGGCCTCCGCCTTGAAGCGATCGTATTCGCCCAGTGCCGGCGGGCCGCTGCGCAGGTGCAGGGGGGCGCCGTCGAACTGGAACGGCGAGACCAGCATATCGAACACGCCCGCGCCGGTTTCGACCGGCTGGAACAGGCCGCGCACTTTCTCGTGCGGGTCGCGCACGACTTCGGCCGGAGTGTAGTATTTGGCCAGCGGCACGGAGAGCGCCTGGCCTTCGCGGACGATGTCCTCGACGCGGCGCGACGAGGCCCATGCGCGGATGTGGCCGTTGATCATCGGCCCCTGGCGGCTGCGTTCGAGCGAATCCTCAAGCGCCGGGTCAAGCGCCCATGCGGGCTCACCCAGCAGCTTGACGAGGCCGTGCCACTGGCGCTGTTCGAGCGTCAGCAGCTCGACATGGCCGTCGGCGCAGGGGATCACGCCGCCATAGCGGAACGAGCGCTCGACGCGGTGCTCGATCGATCCGTCGCCGAGCCGCTGGATGGCGAAAGCGCCCACGGCGAGCGCGGCGTCCTGGCTGGCCACGTCGACGAACTGGCCGCCGGCTTCCGGGCGTGCCCAGAGCGCGGCGAGCGCGCCCAGCGCGGCGGCGATGCCGCCCTGCATCTCGCCGAAATGGCCATGGATCTTGAGCGGGGCACGGTCGGGGAACAGCTCCACCGCCAGGCCGTTGGGCAGCAGATTGCCCTCGCCCGAGGCGTGCTGGACCTGGATGTCCTCGGCCTTCCAGCCGGCCTTGGGGCCATAGGCACCGAACGGCAGGACCGAAACGTGGATCAGGCCGGGATGGCGGCGGGCGATGGTCTCTTCGTCGAGTCCCGATGCGGCGCGTGCCGCCAGCGGCGTATCGTCGATCAGGATATCGCTTTCGCTCAACAGTGCGGTGAGCGCCGGGCTACCGGGATCGAGCACGCGGCTGCGCATGCCGGCGGCGAGATAAGCGAAAAGCGCGCTGACCCCGTCTTTCAGAAACGGCGGCTGGCGGCGCAGCGGCGAGCCCGATACCGGCTCGATCAGGATCACCTCGGCGCCCATCGTGCCAAGCAGGCGCCCGGCATAGGCGGCAGCAACGCCACGGGCGGTGAGGACGATCCTCAGACCGTCAAGGGGGCGCAGGCCGGTGAGGGGGGCGTTGGATGAAGCAGACATCGGATACCAATCGAGCGGCCTAAAAGCCCCTCCCCCTCAAGGGGGAGGGGAGAGTCATCAGCGCACCACCGGCAGTTCGAGATCGAGGCCCGAACCGTCGACGAACACCTTGGTATTCGGATCGAGCGACGGCAGGATCACGGTCGCCAGGCCCGGCGTGGTCAGTTCGCCGCGCTGGTTCTCGCCCTTGATCTCGATATCGACGAGCGCATAGCCGTCCTTCTTGTACTTGCGGGTCACGGTGCCGCGCGCCCAGGTGCAGTCGCCCATCGTGTTGAAGCGGCTCATGCGGGTCTTGATGCGCTTGAGGAAGCCCGCATCGCCCATCCAGTTGGTGATGAGGCTGGCCATCCAGGCCGAGCGCTGCGGACCGTAATCATAGACGCCGGGGACGCCCACTTCCTTGGCGGTCGATTCGCGGTGGTGGCCGATGCCGGTATATTCGATGCCGCCGCCCGCTTCCGGGTTGCGGAAGAAGTGGCCGGGGTGCTTGACCGCGTTTTTGAAAATGACGCCGTGGGTGTGGCCGCGGCCGCAGCCGACGAGGAAGCCCATCGTGTCCATCAGGGAAAGCGGGCCGCGGACGATCTCGGGCAGCTTCTCGCCTTCCTGGACTTCTTCCCAGTAACGCACGTTGTTGCCGCGAATGTTCTTCTCTTCGTCGAGGATCGCCTGGTCGATCTGCTCGAATTCCGCAGGCGTATATTCGTGCGTCTTGATGTCGGCATATTTGCCGGCCTCGCGCGCGGCCTTGCGCTCGTGGCGGGTGCAGGTGCCGAGCGCGCGCGAAACCAGCTCGCCGCGCTGGTTGAAATAGCTGGCCTCGACATACTGGAGAACGAGCGTGCCGGAGAACTGGCTCTCCTTCACCTCGACGCCGACGACCCGCTCGATCGCGCTGATGCGGTCGCCGGGGCGGATCTGGCGGAACACTTCCCAGTCGTTGCCGGCATAGAAGCCATGCACACCCGGCAGGCCCCAGCGGGTGCGGCCGACCCAGCCGAAAGCCATCGGGAAGTTCGGGTGCGCCAGCATCGAGCCGTGGCGCGACAGGCGGCCATGCTCAAGATCCCGGTAGAGCGGGTTCAAATCACCGATGCCGTTGCAGAAATTGCGAATCGTGTCCTCGGTGGCGTCCTGCAAATAGGGGCCTTCGGGGCGCAACTGCATGCCGATCATGTTCTCGGCGGCCTTGATCGCCTCGGGAGTGATCTTGCCTTCGGCCGGTGCGCTGCCGACGTCTGTTTCAGTGGTGCTCATCGCGTGCTCCTGATGCGGCGCACTGCATGGCGCCGGTAGCGGGGGGATTCGTGGACTTGGTGCATAATGCATTATCCTGACGGGTCAAGCGCGGGCAGGGCGGAATGCGGATAATCGGAACCGCTTCGTCGCCCCCCTCCTTTACACCTGTTGCCGCAGTGTCGGGCTGCACCATGGACCCTGAACCAAGTTCAGGGTGACGATGAAAAGTGACGGGTGCGGGGCGGGTGGTGGAGGGGTAAGCGCGTCAACCCTTCCAGTCGAACCCGGCGCTGTTCACGATCGTCGCATAGCGGTCCAGGCAAGCGATGGCGTGCATGTGCTCGTCGGGGGTGACGCCGGCGCAGCAGTCTTCGAGAATGACCACTTCATAGTCGCGGTCATGCGCCTCGCGCGCGCCGGAATGCACGACGCCGTTGGTCGAGACGCCGCACATGACGATCCGTTCGATGCCGTTGGCGCGCAGGATCGGTTCGAGCGCAGTGCCGTAGAACGGGCTCACGCGGTGCTTGACGATGTCGAAGTCGCTTTCCGCCGGGGTGAGCGCGGGGTGAATTTCGGTGCCCCGGGTGCCGAGCTGGAAAATCCCGTTCCTGCGCGCGCCCGAGAAGATCGGCGAAGCGGCCGGCGCCTCGCGATAGTCGGGCGAGAAGCCGACACGGACATAGCCGACCCCGGCCCCGGCGGCGCGCGCCGCGGCAATCGCCCCGGCCGTGTTCTCCAGCACGCCGCGCTGCTTCACCTGCACGCCATAGGTCTGCGCGTTGAAGCCATCCTCGGCAACGAGGTCGTTCATCATGTCCATGACGAGGAAAAGGGTCTTTTTCATCGGGTCGGCCTTTGGTTCGGTGGGGGGGGGAGAAGCGAGAATGATCTTGCGCGAAATCGGTCCTGCCCGGTCATTGCGCCGCGGCAACCGAATGCTTCAGTTCCAGCCATCCCGCCTCGATATGCTGCCGCGTCGCCAGCATGGCGGCCGCGACATCCGCGGCGATGAAGGCCCGCAGCAGATCCTCATGCTCGGCCGCCGCCCGGCTGACCCGGCCTTTCAGCCGATTGATCAGATCGAAGGGATAGCGCGCCCAGAGGATCTGCACGAAATGCAGCGTCTGCGGCATGCGCGCGATTTCGAACATGCGGTGGTGAAAGCGGTAGTTGACCGCACGGGCGGTCTCGTTGTCGCCGGCGTCGAAAGCCGTGGCGAATTCCTGGGCCAGCACTTTCAGCTCGGCGATGTCCGCCGCCGTCGCATGCTCGACCGCGCCGCGCACGAGCTGGGTTTCCAGCAGGATGCGCAGGTTCAGCGTCTCGGTCGAAGCCTCGATGTCGAACGGCGCCACCACTGCGCCGCGATAGGAATCGCCGCTGACATAGCCTTCCGCTTCCAGCAGCTTCAGCGCCTCGCGTACCGGCGTGATGCTGGTGTTGAGCAGCGTCGCGATCTCCTGCTGCTTCAGCCGCGCGCCGCGCGCAAAGCGGCCGGCGATGATCCCTTCGCGCAGGTAATCGGCAACCTGTTCCTCCTTGGTGCGGAACTGCATCGCGCTCAACCCGCCGGCAGTGCCGGCTGCAACGGCAGGCCGGGGTTGCGCTCGCCGGTGAAGAAGCGGTGCATGTCGTAAGGATAGGTCGGCGGGGTGGCGCTGGCCTTGTCGAGATGCTCCATCTCGGCATCGTTGAGCGACCAGGCCGCAGCGCCGAGATTGTCCTCGAGCTGCTCCGTCCGGCGCGCACCGATGATGATCGTGGCCACGCCCGGACGCCGCGCCAGCCAGTTGAGCGCCACTTGCGAAAGCGTCACGCCGCGCGTCACGGCGATATCCTCCACCGCGGACAGCACGCGGCGCGAATGCTCGCTGTCCTGTGAGAAAGCGCCCTGCGCCCCGGCGCCGATCCGGGTGTCGGACAGGTCTCCGCCTTTCCGGAACTTGCCCGAGAGGTAGCCCGAGGCGAGCGGCCCCCAGATCATCGCGCCAACGCCTTCATGCACGCCCAGCGGCAGCAGTTCGTTCTCCGATGCGCGGTCGAGCAGCGAATAACGGATCTGCTGGCTGACATAGCGGGTGAGGCCGAGCCGGTCGGCAGTCGCCAGCGCGCGCATCTTGGTCCAGCCCGCATGGTTCGACGAGCCGATATAGCGCACCTTGCCGGCTTTCACGAGATCGTCGAGCGCACGCAGCGTCTCATCGACCGGGACGAGCAGATCCTGGTTGTGGATCTGGTAGAGGTCGATGTAATCGGTGCCAAGGCGCTTGAGGCTGGCCTCGCAGGCTTCGACGATGTGCTTGCGGCCGGCGCCGAGATCGTTGACGCCCGGCCCCATGCGGCCGAGGCACTTGCTGGCGATCAGCACTTCCTGCCGGCGGGGCCTGAGGATCGCGCCGAGCAGTTCCTCCGACTGGCCGCCGGTATAGACATCGGCCGTGTCGAACAGGTTGACGCCGGCATCGAGGCAGAGGCCGATCTGCCGTTCGGCATCGGCCCCGCGGGTATCGCCCACGGTCGCGTAAGTCCCCGATCCGTCACCGAAAGTCATCGCGCCGAAGCTGAAGACCGAAACCATCAGGCCGCTGCGGCCGAGTGGGCGATATTCCATGATCTTCCTGTCCCTTGCGCTGCGGCCCCTACTTTTTGTCGCGGACGGGAGCCCAGGTGAATTCCGCCGGATTGAACGCTTTCACCGCGCCCTTGTCCAGCAGCGCGGCGCATTCGCCCTCGCCATAGCCCAGGCCGCGCAGGATTTCGACCGAATGCTCGCCCAGTTCCGGCGGCGGCAGGCCCGGCTCCACTTCCATCTGACCGGGAAACTCGGGCACTGCGAAGGACAGGCCGCGGAAAGTGAGGTCGCGCAGCTTGCCGGGCTGGTGCGCCTGCGGCTTTTCCAGCACGCGCTCGAGCGGCAGGACTTCGGTGAAGCCGAGCCCGGCCGCGCCCAGCCGCCGCTCCACTTCGGCGAAGCCGTAGCGGCCCACGCCCGCGCGCACCGCCGCCTCGACCGTGTCGCGCTGCTTCTTGCGGTCGCGCAGCCTGGCGAACCGCTCGTCGCCCGCCTCGGGCATGTCGAGCGCCGTGGTGAGCCTGGCCCAGTGCGCGTCGGTGAGGACGAGCAGATAGACCCAGCGGCCGTCCCCGGTCAGATAGGAACCGTAGCCGGGCATGGCGAACTCGCCGCCCGCCTCTTTCTCCGGCCGGCCGAGCAACTGGGTCTTGAGCTGGACGCCGGCAAGATCGCGCGCGGCAAGGTGCAGGCCCGTCTCGTACAGGCCGATCTCGATCGTGCGGTCGGCCTCGCTCGCGGCCGGGTTCATCATCGCGGCGAGAATGCGGATCACCGCGAAAGTGCCGGCGAACTGATCATGATAGGACGGGCCGAGGCGGCTCGGGCGGCCGTCGATGCGGTGATCGTCCATCACCCCGGTCGAGGCTTCGGCGACCGGGTTGGTGGCAAGGTCGTCGGCCTGCGGGCCGTGAGCATAGCCCTTGATGTGGCAGTGGATGATGGCGGGATTCACCGCGCGGCAATCAGCCGCGGTGACGCCCAGCTTGCGCGAGGCGGCGGGAGCGAGGTTGTGGATCACCACGTCGGCGCCGGCAGCGAGCTTGCGGAACACCTCCTTGCCTTCCGCGGTGGTGAGATCGAGGCAGATGCCCTTCTTCGAATGGCTGTAGGCGATCAGCGTGCCGCTCGGCCCGCCACGCACCAGCGCGCGAGTCGTGTCGCCCGCCGGCGGCTCGATCTTGATCACCTCGGCGCCGAGATTGGCGAGGATATGCGTGGCGAAAGGCGCGGCGACCATCGTGCCGAGTTCGACGATGCGGCGGCCGGCCAAAGGTTTGCCGGGGGCGGGCTGGGAATTGCTCATGCGTGCTGCGATAAAGATAATGCATTATATATCAAGTCTGGCATTGCCGCCTGCCTGCGGTTATGGCGCGGCCGAACGACGGATTCACGAAAGCGAGCAGAGATGAGCGAAGATTTTTCCGCCTGGGTCGGCAAAAGCGAGGAACTGGTCGACGTGCTGGAACCCGGGCGCAGCAATGCGCTGCGCGCCGCGCTGGGCGAAACCGAAGCTCTCGCCGCCGGAGCCGAGCTGCCGCTGCTGCACCACTGGCTCTATTTCTGGAACGTCCAGCCGCCCGCGGGCCTGGGCGTCGATGGGCATCCGGCCAAAGGCGGCTTTCTCCCCCCCGTCAGCCTGCCGCGCCGCATGTGGGCGGGCGGGCGCCTGACATTCCACGCGCCGCTGCTGCTGGGTGAGAGCGTGACCAGAACCTCGACGATTCTCAAGGTCGAGGCGAAAAGCGGCAAGAGCGGCAATCTCGTCTTCGTCACGGTCGAGCACAGGCTGGCCGGCGCGCAGGGCCTCGCCATCACCGAGGAGCAGGACATCGTTTACCGCGAGCCGGCCGCCGCGGGTGCGATTCCCGGTCCGGCCGACACCGGCGAAGTGCCCGCAGCCGCCTGGCGCCGCGAGATCGCTCCCGATCCCGTGCTGCTGTTCCGCTATTCGGCGCTGACCATGAACGGCCATCGCATCCATTACGACCGCCCTTACGCGATGAACGAGGAAGCCTATCCGGCGCTGGTCGTCCACGGCCCGCTGCAAGCGACGCTGCTGGCGGACCTCGCGGTGAGGAACCTCGGCGGGAAGATCGCCACCTTCGATTTCCGCGGCATGTCCCCGGCTTTCGACGGCACGCGGCTGCACGTCTGCGGCGATGCGAACGAAACCGGCGCGAGCCTGTGGACCCAGCAGGGCGCGACCCGGAACATGACCGCAACCGTAACCTGCGACTGAGAAGCGGCGGCTACCAGCGCGCGCCGGGGCCGCCGACGACATAGGGCCGCTGGTAGGACAGGTCGCTCCGATCGCGCGTGCCCTTGAGAAAGCCTTTCACCGGCGGCGAATGCAGCCAACTCGCGTCGCCCTGCATCGCCGTCTCGACGGTCGAGCGGCGCCACAGGATACGCCATTCGCCGCCCCGCTTCTCCAACTGGTCCATGTAGCGGCCGGCAGCGACCGTGCAGGTCAGGCCATCGTGCGACAGCATCGTGCCGATCACGTAAGTCTCGCAATAGGCGGTGTCGCCGTCGATCTCGCAATAGTGGTTGGCAAGATTGTGCTGGTTCATGGCAAAGGCATGGGCGTGGCCCTGGTTGGCCTTCTCCGGGTATTCCGTCGCCGGGAGCGGCACCGGGCCATGCTCGTCGGCGCCTTCCGGCCAATAGCAGCTTGTCGTCAGCGCGGTGTCATGACGATCGCGCCCGCGCGATTCGCGCAGGATCACGTCGAGGATGTCCTGCCGGTCCTGCAAATGCCGGACCGCGGCCTTGAGCTGCATCAGTTCCTGCCCGACATCCATATCGCACCCCACGTTCGTCATTTTGTTAGCCCGTCGGAACGGCCTAGCACGTTCCCCTCGCCCCGCAAAGCGCCGGGTCCGGCGCCGCACCGCGCCGCCTCAGTGCTTTTTGCGGGTCAGTTCGCGCATGGCGTCGTCGAGGCCGGCCAGGGTCAGGGGGTACATCGCGCCGTTCAGCAGTTGCCGGATCAGTTGCGTCGATCCGGAATAGTCCCACTGCCGCTCGGGCACCGGGTTCAGCCAGACCGTTGCCGGGTAGATATGCATCACCCGTTCCAGCCAGACCGCGCCCGATTCCTCGTTGAAATGTTCCACCGAGCCGCCCGGATGGCTGATCTCGTAAGGGCTCATCGCCGCGTCGCCGACGAAGATCACCTTGTAATCGTGCCCGTACCTGTGCAGCACGTCCCAGGTCGGCATGCGTTCGGCAAAGCGGCGGCGGTTGTCTTTCCACACGCCTTCGTACAGGCAGTTGTGGAAATAGAAGAATTCCAGATTTTTGAATTCGGTGGTGGCGGCGCTGAACAGTTCCTCGACCAGCCTGATATGCGGGTCCATCGAGCCGCCGACATCGAGGAACAGCAGCACTTTCACCGCATTGTGCCGTTCGGGCCGCATGCGGATGTCGAGCCAGCCCTGCCGGGCCGTGCCGGCGATCGTCGCATCGAGGTCCAGCTCGTCGGCTGCGCCTTCGCGGGCGAAACGGCGCAGGCGACGCAGGGCCACCTTGATATTGCGCGTGCCCAGTTCGCGCGTGTTGTCGAGGTTCTGGAAATCGCGCTTTTCCCACACCTTGATCGCGCGCCCGTGCCGGCCTTCCCCGCCGATGCGCACGCCTTCGGGATTGTAGCCGGCATGGCCGAACGGCGAGGTGCCGTTGGTGCCGATCCACTTGTTGCCGCCCGAATGGCGCTTTTCCTGTTCCGCGATCCGCTGTTTCAGCGTTTCCATGATCTCGTCCCAGGAACCGAGCGCCTTGATCTTCTCCATCTCCTCCGCGGAGAAATAGCGCTCGGCGACCTGTTTCAGCCAGTCCTCGGGGATGGCCACCGGCTGCTGGCCGTAATCGGTGAGTACGCCTTTGAACACCCGGCCGAACACCTGATCGAAACGGTCGAGCAGGCCCTCGTCCTTCACGAAAACGGCGCGCGACAGGTAATAGAAAGCCTCGGGCGTCTGCTCGATCACGTCCCGGTCCAGCGCTTCCAGCAGGACGAGATGCTCCTTGAACGAAGCGCGGATGCCGGCGGCGCGCAGCTCGTCGATGAAATTGAAGAACATGCGGATCAGCTCCGGGGCGGGCGGGGGCGGCGGGGGGCGGTCATCGTCTGCTGCATAGAGTCTGTCCGGTTCAGATAAAATCGCTTTTCTCCGTTCGACACGAACGGGACAGACTCCAGGCAAACGCTGCGCTTGCCCGCGCCCCCACCCCCGGGGTTGCCTCTACGTGCCGGGATATCCGCTTTTACGAACGGGAGGCCTTGCCGATGCGCCGGGCATTTTCTTTTCCCCTTACGGAGTTGCCCCGCCGGGGGCCTGCCCCTACATAACCGGGATATCCGCTTTTGCGAACAGGAGCCTTGCCGATGAGTCGGGCATTTTCCTTCAATGCCGATCTCGAATGCGACAAAGAACTGGTGACCAGCCTCATGCGGGTTTCCGACGCCGTGGCCGATGCGGCGGACCGGGACGATCTGTTCGCCGCGGTGGCCGGGGCGTGCAGGGCGCTGGGTTTCGACTGGTTCACATTCTCATGCGTCAGGCCGGACGGCCGGGCGATGATTCTCGATTCGACATTCACCACGGTCGATCCGGGTTTCCTCAAGGATTACGACCGATTCGACTGGCACGTGGATGATTCCATGGCCCGGCGGATCGTCGGCGGTGAGCGGATTCTGAGCTGGAACAGCAGCCGCGACAGCCACTCCGAAATCCGCAAGCAGAGCTATCTCGACTTTCTCAACGCCAATGCGCTGGGATCGGGCATCATGGCCAGCCCGGTTTCCCGCTCCGGCGGAGTCAGCATGCTGGGCTTCATCAGCGGCAGCGACCGGCAGTTCGGCCACGGCACCGTCGTCGCCACCGGCCTGCTGGCAAACACGGTGCATGCCAGGGCGGAAATGCTCGGCCTCGACGAACACGTCTCCGCCGACGAAGCCATCGGCACGCGCCAGCTTTCCGCACTTCAGCAGGAAATCCTGAACTGGATCGCCGAGGGCAAGTCCAACGGCGATATCGCCACGATCATGAACCTGGGCGAGCGCGGCGTGCGCTATCATGTCAGCGAAATCCTGCGCAAGCTGGGCGTGCCGACACGGGTGCAGGCGGCCGCCATCGCGCAGCGCCGGTAAGTCAGAGCCCGGCGTAAAGCGCCAGCAGCCGCCCCCAGGCGCGGTCCGCCTCACCCGCGTCATAGGCCGGGGCATCGGGCACGCACCAGCCGTGGTCGGCGTTATAGACTTCGATCTCGGCCGGCCGCCCGGCCGCCGCCGCGGCCTCGCGCAGAAGCCCGACCGCCTCGGGCTGGCCGGCATGGTCATCGCGGCCCGGCAGGATGAGGAACGCGGCATTCGTCATGGCGAACAGCCGGTGCGGACTGTCGGGCGCATCGGTGACGAGCCCGCCGCCATGAAAGCTCGCCACCGCCCCGACTCTCTCCGGCACCGCCGCGCCGGTGCGGAAAGCCTGGCCGCCGCCCATGCAGTAACCCTGCGTGCCGATGCCCCGGCCGGTATCGACCGCGGCCTGGCTGTCGAGGAAAGCGGCAAAGGCGCGGGCATCGCGAGTCAGCGCATCGGACGTCAGCGCGCGGATCAGCGGCATCAGCCGGGCGCGCTTCTCCGCATCGCCGAAGTCGCTGAAAGCGATGCCCAGCGGCAGCCTGGCGTTGCGGTAATACTGGTTCACCGCCAGCACCGCATAGCCCGAGGCGGCGAGCCGGCGGGCCATCGCTTTCTTGGCGTCGCGCAGGCCGATCGCATCGGGCCAGAAGATCACGCCGGGGTGCCTGCCCCCGGCCGGGTGGACGAAGAACGCCTCGCAGGTGCCGTCATCGGTGCGGACATCGACCATCGCCTCGCTGAGTCCCGCCTGCGGCGCCGTGAAAGCCGCCACTTCGCCGGCACCGCCCGCCGGCCGCTCCCCGAGCACCGTCGTTTCATCGCACATGACGCATCTTCTCCGAGCTTGTTCCTTGCCGGGGCGAGGGATAGCCTGCCCATTCAGGCGCGACCAGCGATAAGGAGACGAGCGATGGATTTCACCGGGCAGCATGTCGTCATCACCGGCGGATCGACCGGCATCGGCCGCGCCACGGCCGAAAAGATCGTCGCGGCCGGCGGCAGGGTGACGCTGATCGCCCGGCGCGCGGACGTGCTCGAAGCAGCAGCGCGCGCAATCGGCCCGGGCGCCGGCGCGGTGGCCGCCGACGCAGGCGACAGGGAGGAACTGCTCGGCGCGCTCGACACCGCGGTCGCGCGCCACGGGCCGATCGACGGGCTGTTCCTCAACGCCGGCACCGAAGGCATGTTCAGCCTGACGCCCGACTATACCGACGAGGCTTTCGAACGGGTCATGAGAGTCAACGCCTTCTCGCTGTTCTGGGCGGTGCGCCATGTGCTGCCGGCGATGATCGCACGCGGGAAAGGCGCCATCCTGATCACCGGCAGCCTCGGCGGAGAGACCGGCATGGTCGGCAACATCGGCTATTGCACCAGCAAGCACGCCGCCGTCGGCATAGCCCGCACCATCGCCATGGAAGCCGCGCCGCACGGCGTGCGCTGCAACTGGATCGCGCCGGGCTTCATCGACACGCCGATGCTGGGCGACGTGCCGGAGAGCTTCAAGGCGCAGATGGCCCTGCGTGTGCCGCAGAAGCGCGTCGGCACTTCCGGGGAAGCCGGCGCGGTCGCCGCCTTCCTGCTGTCGGACGATGCCAGCCACGTGACCGCGCAGGGGCTGGCGGTGGACGGCGGCCTGCTGGGGACGCTGATGATCGAGCAGTAGGCCGGCGGCCTGCAATTATGTTATTATGTTTCTTCGACATTCTCTGTTATGAATGGGACTTGGGGCTTGAGAGTCTGCATGGAAATGCGGGGGAAGAACGCATTTCAGGGCGGCGCCGGCCCAAGCCGGAACGGAAGCGCGATTCATGGCAGACGGCCTCGAAACCGAACTGAAGCTTGCCGCCACGCCGGCCATGTTGCTGCACCTGCGCGGCCACGCGCTGCTGGCCGGCAAGGACCATGCCGCGACGCTGGTTGCGCGTTATTTCGATACGAAGGAAGGCGCGCTGCACGAGGCCGGCGCGGCGCTGCGCCTGCGCGAAGACGGCACGCGGGCCGAACAGACTTTCAAGATCAGGGGCAACGGCTCGCTGCACCGCAGCGAGTGGAACGTGCCGGCAAGGGGTGGTGAGCCCGATCCCGCCGCCTTCTCCGCCCGGCCGCGCAAGGTGCTGGAAAGTCTTGTCAACGGCGCTTCCCTGCACCAGTTGGCCATGACCCGGATCGAGCGGACGACGCGGCGGCTGCGCTTCGGCGCCTCGACGATCGAGGCCGCGTTCGATTCGGGCACGGTCGAGGCCGGGCGCCGCCGCGAAACCATTTCCGAGCTTGAACTCGAACTGGTCAAGGGCAGCGCCATCGACCTTTTCGCCCTGGCACGACAGCTTCCGCTTGGGCCGGGGCTGGTCTGGTCGGTCGGGAGCAAGGGCGAGCGCGGTCATGCGCTGGCGCTCAAGCTGCCTTTCGCGGCAACCCGCGCGAGCGACGTGCCGCTCTCCGGCGGGATGACCGTCGCCCAGGGCTTCCAGGCGATTGCCTGGAATTGCCTGGCGCATCTGCTCGGCAATTACCGCGAGATCATCGCCAGCGGCAATCCCGAGGCGGTACACCAGAGCCGGGTTGCCATGCGCCGCCTGCGTGCCGCTTTCAGCCTGTTCGGCGAGTACCTGGACAAAGCGGAAAGCGCGGCCTTCCGCGCCGAATGGAAAGCCGCGGCCAGCGGCCTCGGCCCGGCGCGTGACCTGCATGTGCTGATCGAGCGGGTCGAGGCGGCCGCCGCGGAACATGCGAGCGACGCCGGCGAACTACTCGACCGGCTGCGCCGCCTGCGCACCGGCGCGACGCGTGCGGCGAAGACCCTGCTGGCCGGCAAGGATTTCCAGCACCTGCTGGTCCGTTTCGCCGAATGGCTCGAGCGCGGGCCGGTGCAATCGGATGAGCCGCTGGCCGCGTTCGCCAGCCGGACTCTCGGCCGCCGCCGTCGCCGGTTCGTCAAGGCCGGGCCGCTCGGCAAACTTTCGGACGAGGCGCTGCACAGGCTGCGCATCAAGGGCAAGAAGCTGCGCTATGCGGCCGAGTTCTTCGCTCCGCTCTATCCCGGCGAGGGGGCTGCCAGGGCAAGCCGTGCTTTCGGCAAGGCGCTCGGCAAGGTGCAGGACTGCCTGGGCAGCGTGCATGACCTTGCGGTCGCGCACGATCAGCACGCGAACCTTTTCGCCGGGATCGAGCCGGTCACCGCCGCCCGTCTTTCGGCCCGGTTCGCCGAACTGCTCGAAAGCCATGGCCCCGGCCGCAGGAAGCTGGTCAAGGCCGCCGCGAAGGCGATAGCGCGGATCGAGGATACGCCCGCCTGGTGGAAGCCCCCGGCCGGGGCAGACGCTTCCGCCCCCGCAGCCGCCGATTGACGCCCGCCCGGCACGGGGTAGCGCAAGGCGGACAATCGATGCTAACGAATCGCACGCGCTTCGGGCGGAAGGATGGTGAGAGTGAACAGCGAGAGTGACGTTTGGGCCGACCCGCGCGCGGCGAAGACATTCCCCCAGTTGATCCGCGCGGCCGCCGCCGCCTATGGCGATGACCTCGCCATCAGGCTGACCGGCGAGACGATTCCGGACGAGAGCGCGAGCTTCAACGAGCTTGACCGCAAATCGGCCGAAATCGCCCGCGGCCTGGTGGCGTGCGGCATCGGCAAGGGTGCGCGCGTCGGCTTCATCTACGGCAACAGCCCGTCGTTCGCGATCATGCTTGCGGCCATCGCGCGGATCGGCGCCATCGCCATTCCGATCAGCACGATGATCCGCGCCAACGAACTGGTCCGCGTGCTGCGCCAGTCGGACGTTTCGGGCGTGATCGTGCAGCGCCGTTTCCTCAACACCGACTATGTCGAGCGGCTTTGCGAGGCACTTCCCGAACTGCGCGAGAGCGGGCCGGACCTGCGCATCGCCCGGACTCCCTATCTGCGCTGGCTCGTCTCGACCGGCGACGGCCTGCCGGCAAGTTTCGGCGATCTGGGCGCGCTTGTCGCCGGCGGCGCCCCGGTCGGCGAGGACTTGCTGCGCGAAATCGAAGCCGAAGTCCATCCGACCGACCAGATGGTCGAGATCTACACTTCGGGTTCGATGGCACTGCCCAAGGGCGTCAGGCACAGCCACGGCCCGGTGCTGTTCCGCACGCATTACCTGCGCGGCATGATCGGCCAGGAGCGCGGCCGGGAATACGGCGCCTCGCTGCCGATGTTCTGGGTGGGCGGGCTGATGATGTACCTGCTGCCCGGCTGGGAAACGGGCGCGGTCACGCTTTGCACCGAGCGCACGATGAGCAACAGCCGCATCGCCATGGGCAGCACTCTCGCCGACGAGGATCTGGCGATGCTGGCGCAGCAGAAGCCGCCGTTCTGGGGCCTGGGCATGAGCGAGACGCTCGGCCCCTATTCCTATGGCGACGAGGTGCGCGCGCCGGGCCGTCCGGTCTGCTCGCCGATGGATCATTTCGCCGACGGCTATGAAATCCGCATTGCCGACGAGAACGACCAGCAGGTCGCTGACGGCGAGATCGGCGAGATGCAGGTGCGCGGCTATCCGCTGGCGTCGGGGCTGCACAAGGTGGAACAGTCCGCATACTACACGCCCGACGGCTATTACCACACGGGCGATATGTGTCTGATCGACGGCAGCCGCGTCCATTTCATCGGCCGCAACGGCGACATGATCAAGACCGCCGGCTCGAACGTCGCGCCTGCCGAGGTCGAGATGGAGATGCAGGCGCTCGAAGGCATCCACAACGCCTATGTCGTCGGCCTGCCCGATCGTGAACGCGGCCAGTTGCTCGTCGCCGCGGTGGTGCCGCGCGACGGGAACGCGACGCTCGACTTCGGCGCGATCGAGGCCATGCTGCGCCAGCGGCTGTCGGGCTACAAGGTTCCGCGCGCCTATGTGCAGATCGCCCGCGAGGAAGTTCCCCTGCTGCATTCGAACAAGGTTTCGCGGCGGCTGATCACGGAGATGATGGCCGAAAGGCTGGGGCGCCCGGCGGCATGAGCCGGTTCGACCACCTTGCCGGCAAGGAAGTCGGCCGCGGCACGTTCTCCTGGGATTCGGACCGGACGCTGCTGTACGCGATCGGTGTCGGAGCCGGCCTCGGCGATCCGCTCGAGGAATTGCAGTTCACTACCGAAAACACGCAAGGCGTGCCGCAGGAAGTCATCCCGACATTCCTCGTGCAGATGTCGGTCGCGGGCGGCTGGATCAAGGAACTGGGCTTCCCTGCCCGCTCGTGGGACGGCTATCCCGAAGGCCTCGTTCACGGTGAACAGTCGGTCGTGCTGCACCGGCCGATCCCGCCCGCAGGCAAGGCCGATCTCAGCCAGGTGATCGTCGGCATTTTCGACAAGGGCTCGGGCGCGCTTGTCGTTTCCGAGACGCGCGCGACACTGGCCGGCACCGGCGAGCCGCTCGGCATTTCGCGCACCGGCCTGTTCGTGCGCGGCCAGGGCGGCTTCGGCGGCCCGCGCGGGCCGGCGGACGCGCTGCCCTGGGAAAAACAGGAACGCGCGCCGGATTTCACCATCGCCTTGCCGCTGCCGGTCGGCCAGTCGCTGATCTATCGTCTGTCGGGCGACCGCAATCCGCACGCCACCGACCCCGCGATCGCCAGGGCGGACGGTTTCGCGCGGCCGATCTTCTTCGGTCTCGGCACTTACGGCTTCGCCTGCCGCGCCTTGCTCAAGGGCCTGTGCGACGGCGATGTCGCGCGCTTCGGAGCGATGGAAGGCCGCTTCTCGCAGCCCGTCACTCCCGGCGACCGGCTCGATACGCAGGTCTGGCTGACCGAAGGCGGCGCCCAGTTCCAGACACTGGCGAACGGCGAGCGCGTGGTGATCGACCGCGGGATCTTCCGCTATCGCGGCTGAGAAGCTGTTCGGAAATGCGCGAACTCGCACTTTTGCGCACGATACTCTAATGGTCGCTCAGGCGGAAAGCATACGAATGCGGCATCCAGAATATCAGTACCTCGACCTCCTGGCGCATTTGCTTGAACGCGGTGACGAGCGAGTCGATCGCACCGGGATCGGTACGCGTTCGATGTTTGGCGCCATGGCGCGTTTCGACCTGTCGGACGGTTCGGTTCCGCTGCTCACCACCAAGCGTATCTTCTGGAAAACAGCGGTGAAAGAAATGCTCTGGTTCCTGACGGGGGAAACCAACATACAGCCACTGCTTCGTGAGAACGTGCGAATCTGGAGCGATTGGCCGCTCGCGGCGTACCGTCGCGCGACCGGCGATGACATCGGCCAGACCGATTTCGAAAAACGTATCGTGGAGGACGATGCTTTCGCCGCGCGTTGGGGTGATCTGGGGCCGGTTTATGGCAAGCAATGGCGGCGCTGGCTCGGGGCCGACGGACGCGAATATGATCAGATCGAGGGCCTGATCGACACCTTGCGCAATAACCCGTCCAGTCGCCGTATCCTGTTCCATGGGTGGAACGTGGCCGAAATCGACCAGATGGCCTTGCCGCCTTGCCACATGGTCTATCAATATCACGTCACTTCCGACGGCCGCCTCAACTCGCTATGTTTTCAGCGCTCCGCCGATCTGCTTCTTGGAGTGGGATTCAACTGGGTCAACTGTTGCGCGCTACAGATGATGATAGCGCAGCAGGCTGGCCTTGAACCGGGCGAATTCGTCTGGTTCGGCGGAGATGTTCATCTCTATGCAAACCATCTCGACCAGGCCCGCGAGCAACTGAACCGGGAGCCGCGCCCGTTTCCGAAAATGCGGCTGACCCGACACGCAGCCAGCATCGACGACTACAGGATCGAGGACTTCGAAGTCACAGGCTATACACCGCATGCGGTGATCAAGGCAGACGTGGCGGTCTAGCCTCGAACGCGATCAGGATGGATCACGGAGGGGATTTCGTTGAGGCTATTTTTCTGATTCAAGCTGCTGGCTGGGCAGGAGACCGGCGTGGATGGGCAAGCCGTATTCGGATGATTTGCGCGAGCCGGTGGTTGCGGGGCTGGAGCGGGGGATGAGTTGCCATGAGGCGGGAGCGCTGTTCGGGATAGCGCCGAGCACGGCGGGTAACTGGCATCGGCGACACAAGCAGACGCAGAGCGTAACGGCCCGGCCGATGGGCGGGGAGCGGCGCTCGAAGCTCGAAGCTCGAAGCGCATGGCGAACGCATCGCGGCCCTGCTTGGCGAGGGGGCGCAACTGCGGCTGGTAGATGTCCAGGCGGTGCTGGCGAGCGAAGGCGTGGCGGCAAGCACTTCGGCCGTGCAGCGGATGGTGCATCGGCCTGGACTTCGCTTCAAAAAACGGTGTACGCGACCGAGCAAGACCGGCCTGACATCGCCCTTGCCCGCCAGCCTTGGGTGATCAATCAGGCGGGGCTGGACTTCGAGCGCCTGATATTCGTGGACGAGACCGGCACGACCACGCGTATGGTGCGCACGCACGGCTGGGGCAGGAAGGGCCAGAGGCTCATCGG